>JBIQIQ010000214.1:0-2818 GCA_044507975.1 Deinococcaceae bacterium | reverse complement strand
CGCAGGCCAACGAGCTCTTCCGCCAGGGCGAGATCGCGCTGGGCCGCGGCGACCAGGGCGCCGCCCGCCAGGCGCTCGGTGCCCTGCAGGACCTGCGCACGCGCCTCGAGCAGGCCTACACGCTGCGCATCGTCACCGACCCCGTGACCGCCCTGGAGCGGATACCCGACATCAACACCCAGGCCCGCAACTTCTACGTCGTCGTCGAGGCCATCGGACAGGGAGGTCAGCGCGTGCGGGTGCCGATCGAGTCCGAGGAGGACGACAGCGTGCGCGAGGTCACCACCTGGGGGATGCGGGTCGACGAGGAGACGTTCGAGCGCGTGGTGCAGGACAAGCTCGACGACGGCATCATCCAGGACTCGGTCTTCGGCGTGAAGCGCGCCGGCAGGCTGGAGCCCGACTACGAGTACCCCACCACGGGTGGGGCGATCACGGAGTGGTGACCTAAGTGGCCAGCATGTCAGGCGCCCAGGCGCTCGCCGCCATCACGGACGCGATCAAGCAGGAGCAGGAGCGCACGCGCAGGCTCGACGCCGACCTCGCGCAGGCGAACGCCCAGCTCCTCGAGCTCGACGTCGAGCGCAAGCAGCTACTCAGCCAGCTCGCGGAGGTCCGCGTCAAGTACCTGCTCGCTCGCGAGCTCGTCGACCGGCTGCAGCGCACGGACCAGCAGGTCCTCGACCTGCTCAAGGCCCGCGACGCCTCCACGGCCGCGGTCCAGCAGCGCCTCGACGACCTCGAGGGCCGGAGGGCCGACCTCGAGTCCCGCCGGCGGAGCCTGCAGGAGCAGCTCCTGGCCTCGGCCGAGGCGATCGACGAGGCCGAGGCCGAGGCGCAGAGGCGCCTAGCGACCGATGCCGAGTACGTCGCGCAGCAGGAGGCGGCGCGGGCCGCCGAGCGCGTGGCCGTGCATGCCGACGAGAAGGCGACCCTCTCCGAGCAGGAGCAGGGCAGCAAGGGCAAGGCCTACCGCGCCGACCCGCTGTTCATGTACCTGTGGAACCGCGGCTACCTCACGCCCGAGTACCGGGCGCGGGGGATCGTCAGGTGGCTCGACGGCAAGGTCGCGCGCCTGATCGGCTTCGCCGACGCGCGCGCCAACTACTCTCGCCTCGTCGAGCTGCCTGTCCGGTTGCGCCAGCACGCCGAGCGCATGGGCGCTCTCGCCGACCAGGAGTTAGCCCAGCTCAAGGAGCTCGACGAGGCCGCTCTCGAGGAGGCAGGGGTGCCGCGGCTAGAGGCCGAGCACGCCGAGGTCACGCAGGCCATCGCCGAGGTGGACGCGGCCACGAACGAGGTGTCCGAGGCCGTCGCCGCAGCGCTGGCCGACCTCGAGCGTTACGCCAAGGGCGAGGACGAGGAGTTCAGGAAGGCCGTCGGCTACCTCTCCTCGGAGTTCGGCCGCGACGATCTCAAGGCCCTGCGCAACGAGGCCCTCGCCACGCCCTTCCCGGAGGACGACGTGATCGTCGCCCGCCTGCTCGACCTCGAGGCCGGCAAGGACCGCCATGCCAAGACGCTCGAGGAGCTGCGCGGGGTCGCCGAGGCGAACCGCAAGCGCCTCTCGGAGCTCGAGCAGGTGAGGCGCGAGTTCACCCGCCGACAGTACGACGTGCCGGGCTCGACGTTCTCGAACGGCAACGTCTTCGGGACGGTCCTGTCGCAGCTGCTCATCGGCGCGCTCACGAGCCAGGCGTTCTGGCGCGTCCTGCAGCAGCAGCACACGTACAACGCCCGGCGAGCCGATCCCCGCTTCGGCTCGGGCGGCTTCGGACGCGGGTCGGTGTGGGGCCCGGCCGGCCGCGTCGGCAAGGAGATCGGCGGCGAGGTCCTCGAGGAGGTGCTGGGCGGGCTCGGCGAGATCTTCGGAGGGCGCCGCGGCGGCAGCGGCTGGAGCGGCGGCGGCTCGTGGGGGGGTTCGTTCGGCGGCACCGGGCGGGCCCGGTCCTCAGGCGGCATCGGCCGCTCCAGCGGCGGTGGCGGCGGCTTCCGCACCGGCCGGAGCGCCGGCGGCGGGCGGGGGTTCAAGACGGGGAGGAAGTTCTGACCCCCAAGCGGAGCGCGTAGGAGACTGCGGCGCTCCCGGGCGGAGGAGCCTACGACGCTGTCCTGGCCCCCTCGCGCAGCGCCGCGATCAGCGGCCTCAGCACCGCGCTCTTCAGCTTCAGCGCCGCGCGGTTCACGACGAACCGCGCCGAGCTCAGGGCGATGACGTCGACCTCCTCGAGGTCGTTGGCCGCTAGCGTTGCGCCGGTCTCGACCACGTCCACGACGGCGTCGGCCAGGCCGGAGAGGCAGGCGAGCTCGACGTTGCCGGAGAGCGCGACCACCTCGGCCGGGCTGCCCACCCTCCTGAGGTACTCGGTCGTCATGCGCGGGTACTTGCTGGCGACCCGCCCGATCGGTCCGGCCGCCCCGCGCGGGCGGACGAGGGAGATGCGGCAGCGCCCGAAGCCGAGGTCGACGGGGGCGTAGAGGCGGCTGCCGGACTCCAGCAAGACGTCGTGGCCCACCACGCCGGCGTCGGCGACGCCCAGGTCGACGTAGGTGGGGACGTCGGAGTTGCGCATGATCAGGGCGCTCGCGCGCTCCCCCGGGTAGCGCAGGGCGCGCGGGTCGTCGGGCACGGTGACGCTCAGGCCCGCGCGTCCCAGCGCCGCCAGGGACTCCTCGAGCACCCGGCCCTTGGGCAGGGCCACGACCAGCTCGGCGCGCGCGGAGCCGCCGGTCGCCCCGGTCCCCTGAGTCACGGCCGCGCCTCCCCAGCCAGGACGGCCCGCAGGCGGCCGACGACCGTGGGGTCGAGCCCGTCCCG
>JBIQIQ010000032.1:18475-20917 GCA_044507975.1 Deinococcaceae bacterium | reverse complement strand
GGCATCGACTTCGCGATCCGCGACCCGTTCGGCAACCACATCCGCATCGTCGAGCAGAAGCCGTTCGAGATGCCGGAGGACTGGTCGGGCACGGTAGCGGGCACGGCCGGCAGCTGACGAGGGCGTCGTACCGCAGGTCGGCCGGCCTCACATCTTCCTCGAGCCCTCTTCCAGTATCCCGCTCGCGGGATATTGGAAGAGCGGGCTTCATGCGTAGCGCGCCGCACCACCGTCAAGGAAGCCGGCCGGGGAGACCCACTTCGACCATGCCGATGGCGGGATACGCGAAGAGGCCTCAAGGACCCTAGCTCTCACCGACTGCCCCCGCCGCGGCTAACATCACGCTCATGTCGACCAGCGAGAAGCCGCCCGCCGACCTGCCAGAGCACGTGGCCCACAACCGCGAGCAGTGGGACGCCAACGCGGACCGGTGGGTTGCTCCAGGCGAGCGCGCTTGGCGGCGCGCCGAACCCACCTGGGGCATCTGGGGCGTCCCCGAGCGCGAGCTGGCGATGCTCCCCGAGGACATGGCGGGCATGGACGCCGTCGAGCTCGGCTGCGGCACCGCGTACGTCTCGGCCTGGATGGCCCGCCGCGGCGCGCGCGTCACCGGGATCGACAACTCGGCCGCCCAGCTCGCGACCGCCAGGCGGCTGGCGCAGGAGCACGGCGTCGACCTCCGGCTCCTCCACGGCAACGCCGAGCAGACGCCCTTCGAGGACGGGAGCTTCGCCTTCGCGATCAGCGAGTACGGCGCCGCGATCTGGTGCGACCCGCACGCCTGGATCCCGGAAGCGCACCGCATCCTGAGACCGGGTGGCAGGCTGGTGTTCCTCGGCAACCACCCGCTGATGTCGGTGTGCAACCCGCTCGACGGCAGCAGCGTCACCTACCGGCTGGAGCGGGACTACTTCGACCTCCACATGCTCGACTTCAGGGAGGTCGAGCACGACCCCGGCGGCGTGGAGTTCAACCTGCCCATCTCCGGGTGGTTCGCCTTGTTCGAGCGCGTCGGGTTCGCGGTCGAGGGCTTCCTCGAGCCGCGCGCGCCCGAGTCCGCCACCGGCCAGGAGTTCGCCGTGCACGCCGACTGGGCCAAGCGCTACCCCAGCGAGCACGTCTGGAAGCTGCGCAAGCTCTAGGCGACGCGGGGCGCCTCGGGCTAACGCGGTACGAAGCCTGACGAGGTCGCGCTCATGTGGGCGTGGCCCAGCTCCGCCAGCCTGCGCAGCACGGTCTCGTCCACGTCGGCGAGCTTGTTGACGTAGAGGCAGGAGGCGCCCACCTTGTGCTTGCCCAGCGCCTCGAGCAGCTCGGCGGCGCCGGGAGCCGTGTTGAAACCGTAGAGCACCAGGTTGGACTTGCGCGGGGCGAAGCCGATCGTCCCGACGACGCCCTCGCGGCCAGACTCGTAGCGGTAGTGGTGCTCCCCGAACCCGACGATCCCGTAGTTCCAGACCTGAGGCTCCTCGCCCGTCACCTCGCTGAGCAGCCTCAGCAGAGCCTCGGCGTCCTGGCGGCGCCGAGGGTGCTCTATGCCCGCGAGGAACTCCTCGATGGGCATGTCGATCTGCTTGAGCTTGTTGTCCGAGCTCTTGGCCATGGCCCAGTCTAGAGCGGCGGCCGTCAGCTGGCCTCGGCCGCCTCCGCCTCTCCCTGCAGCACGGCCTGCACCTCGATCTCGATCCTCACCTTGTTCGCCACCAGCACTCCACCTGTCTCGAGGACCTGGTTCCACTTCAGGCCCCAATCCCGGCGGTCGATCTCGCCGGTGGCGGTGAAGCCGACGCGCTCGTTGCCCCACGGGTCCTGACCGCGGCCCTGGAACAGCACGTCGAGGACGACCTCCTGAACGGTGTTCGCCAGCGTCAGGTCGCCCGCGACGCGGAAGCGCGCCCCCTCCTCCGGGACGGCGCCCATCGTCTGCTTGCTGCGGAACTCGATCGTCGGGTGCTGCTCGGCGTCGAAGAAGTCCGCGCTGCGCAGGTGCGCGTCGCGGTCGGGCGAGCCGGTGTCGATGCTCGCCGTCTGGATGGAGACCTCGCACCAGGAGCGGTCTGGGTCCTCCCTATCGAGGTGGAGGGTGCCCGCGAACTCCTTGAAGCGACCGCGCACGGTCGTGAACATCATGTGCTTGGTGGAGAACTCGACTGTCGAGTGGGTGGGGTCGATGGTCCAGGTCCTGTACGCCACGGTCACCCTCCATCCCCGGGACCTCCCTCCCGGAGCGTCCATGCTAGGCGCGGCGCCTCCCGGCGGGTGACCTCACGCGACGCTGCCCGCGCCCGACGCGCGTCCCGACCGACATGGCGCTCTCTCACGTTCGCGGGTACGGCGTTCACCTTCCGGCCGCTACCGTCGAGGGCACGGAAGGAGCCACCATGAGAGACGCGGTCCCAGACGCACGGCCAGACATCGGCGCCCAGGAGCCCTCCGACGAGG
>JBIQIQ010000032.1:0-18375 GCA_044507975.1 Deinococcaceae bacterium | reverse complement strand
CCGACGAGGCGACCCCTGGCCAGCCGGGCCTCACCCCCGACCTCCTCCCCAGCACTCCCAACGAGGACCACGGCAACCTGGAGTCGCCACCCGCCGACGTGGACATGCAACGCACCTCCGACGACAACGACCTGAACCCGGAGGGCAGCGGGCTGGAGGACACCCCCCTGCGCGCCGCCTACGAGTCGATGGCGCGCCGTGACGACATCGCCAGGCGCGTCGACGAGCTTCTCATCGAGGTGAGGGAGTGGGCCGACGAGGACGGCTCGGACGAGTCCAGCGACATCCTCGACTCTCTCGAGGACCTCGCCGAGCGCTTGGGCGCGCCGTCGGAGGACTCGGACACCTGATACGGTGACCTCGGATGGCAGACCAGCAGCCGCACCCCTGGCTGAGGGGACCGGTGGAGGGCGTGCCCGCGGAGCTCCAGCCCGTGGCGCACGCCCTCGTCCAGACGCGCGAGGAGGTCCGCGAGTTCACGAGCGGCTTCCCGGACGAGTCGTTGTGGCAGGGCGCCTTCGGGCTCGCCCCCGTGGGCTACCACCTGAAGCACATCGCGGGCGTGATCGACCGTCTCTTCGCCCAGGCCGAGGGGCGGGCCGTCGGCGCGGAGATGCTGAGCGCCCTGAAGGTGGAGCGCGCCCACGGCGAGCCGGAGGGCGCGACGACCGCGTCGCTGGTGGCCGAGGTCGACGCCGCCGTGAGCAGAGGCCTGGAGCAGCTTCGGCGCACGGACCCGCGGACCCTCTACGAGCCGCGGTCGGTCGGCTCGAAGAAGCTCCCCTCGACGGTGGCAGGCATGCTCTTCCACGCCGCCGAGCACGCCCAGCGTCATTGCGGCCAGCTGCTGGTGACGACGCGGGCGGTCCGGTCACGACACGACCGCTCCTTGGGAGCGCGGTAGCCGAGCCCCGGGCTAAGCCTCCTCGCCGAGGAACCGGCGCCGGGCCGCCTCGTCGCTGGGACCGTCGGGCCCCACGCCCACCACGTCGGGAGCGCGGGTCGGATCGGCCACGAGCAGGGGCACGACCCGCTCCCGCAGGGCGTCCGCCTCGGGACCAGGAGTCCTGAAGACCGCCGTCAGCCAGTCGGTCTGCCGCCGCAGCGCGGCGAAGTCCCGGCGCTGCTCCTCGGCGTAGTCGGCGCCGGCGACCTGCGGGTCACCGCTGTCCAGTAGCGCGGCGGCGAGCGCCCGCACGCCCCGCCACGCCAGAGCCAGGCCGCAGCCCCAGTTCGGGTCGCTGGTGGCGGCGGCGTCGCCCACCAGCGCGATGCCGCCCGCGTAAGCCCGCTCGACCCAGGTGTCGTTGCCAGAGAACTCGGCGAGGGGGCCGACCAGGCGCGCGCCCTCGAACCAGCCCTCCGGAGCCCCCGAGCCCACGACCGTCTCGAGGAACCCGGGCAGTGCCGCCGAGCCGCTGAGGTGCCGGCGCCCGCCGTCCACGTGGTACCCGGCGTACACCCTGTGGCGCCCCCCGCCGATCGGCACGGTGAACGCCATGGTGCCCTCGGCTGGACGCATGAACACGTGACCGGCATCGTCGGGGACGGCGGCGCCTTCGAGAAGCGCGCCGGCGATCACGAGGGCCTCCTGGCCCTGTCGTTCCGCGAAAGGTCCTTCGCGCCGGACAAGCGACTCGCGCCCGTCGGCCCCCACGACCAACGCGGCCTCGCGGCGCCGCTCGCTCCGTGAGGCACCCTCCGTGGACACGACGACAGGCCTGTCACCGGGTTCGACGCCCTTGACCCTCGCGCCGCGCACGACCTCGGCCCCGGCGTCCTGCGCTGCGGCGAGCAGCCGCTCCTGGACCTCGGGGTGGGAGAAGGCGAGGGCGGGCTCGCCCGAGGGCGTGGAGGTCGGCAGGTCGCGCTCCGAGGCCGGGAGGGGCTGGATGCGGGAGCGCCAGCTCCTCAGCTCGATCGCGGCCGGCG
The DNA here is from genome assembly GCA_044507975.1 of Deinococcaceae bacterium. Classification (GTDB taxonomy): domain Bacteria; phylum Deinococcota; class Deinococci; order Deinococcales; family Trueperaceae; genus DASRWD01. Next base: position 16,443 of record JBIQIQ010000032.1, on the reverse strand, counting down.
CCACGTGCTGGAGCGAGCCGAGCGAGCGGCCCGCGGCCACCCCCCACGGGTAGAGGAGCTCGCCCCTGACCCTGTCACGGAACTCCCTCTCGCGCTCCAGGACGAGGACCTCTACCCCGCCGCTGGCCAGCGCCAGGGCGAGCGAGGCCCCCGCGAAGCCCCCACCAACCACGACCACGTCGAGCCCGGGCACCGGCTAGGTCTAGCACGGCGGGCGCCGTCCCGCCGACGGACCCGGTCCCAAGGGAAGCGCCCGCGCGGGAGAGCGCGGGCGCTGAGCTCGGGGTAGCGCCCGAGGCGCGTTCAGTTGACGGTCAGTAGCGGTCGCGATCGGTGCGGTCGCCCGGCTCGATGCGGTCGTTCTCCGTCCGTACCGTCGTCGCGGGCCCCATGCGGTCGGCGGCTCGGTCGGCCTCGCCGACCATGCGGTCGCGCTCGGCCGCCATGTGCGAGCGATCGGCCGGGTCGTGCCAGCCGGATTCGGCACCGCCGCCCTCGGCCATCTCCTTGAACCGCTGGAGGTCGCCCTTCATGCGGCCGTTCACCACGCCGAGCGCGGTGCCGACGTTCTCCACGAAGCCCTCGGGCTCGTACTCGATGTGGAGGTGCAGGCGGGTGGTGTTCGCGTCGAGCTTGTCGAAGCGGACCTCGCCTGCGTTACGGGCGCCGGTGACGCTCTCCCACGCGATGCGGGTGTCCGGCTCGTCCGCCAGCACGCGGGCCTCCCACTCCTCCTCGCGCCCTCCGATGTTCGCACGCCAGTAGAGGCGGTCGGCACCTTCGCGGCGCACCTCCTCGACCCCCTCCATGAAGGACGGGAAGCGCTCGAACTGCCGGAAGAGGGCGTAAGCCTCGGTGACGGGTACGTGGATGTCGATCGACTCGTCGAAACTAGCCATGGTGTTCCTCCTTCTGTGGCGACTCTAGGGACGACGTAGATGGGAAACGTCGGCGTCGTCTGAGAGCGACGCGGCGTTCCGGCGCCATCGGCTAGTCTCGACCGATGACGCTCCCCAGTCACCAGCTCCACCGGCCGGAGGTGAGGGCGACCGCGGGCGCGCCCCTCGAGAGCGCGCGAGCGGTCACGGTCCTCGTGCACGGCCGCGGCGACAGCGCCAACGGGATCCTCGGCCTGTCTACCGTCGTAGACGCCCCCGAGGTCGCCTTCCTCGCGCCGGAAGCGCACCTGAACGTCTGGTACCCGCACACGTTCCTCGCGCCCCCCGAGCAGAACGAGCCGTGGCTGACCTCGGCGCTCGAGGCGGTCGACGCGGTCGTCGCGGCGGCGACCAGCGCCGGGACGCCGCGGGAGAAGGTCGTCCTGCTGGGGTTCTCACAGGGCGCCTGCCTGGTGTCCGAGTACGCGGCGCGGCAGGGCGGCCGCTTCGGGGGCGTGGTCGCCCTGTCGGGCGGCGTGATCGGCGACGTCGTCGAGCGCTCCCGCTACGCCTCGTCCCTCGACGGCACGCCCGTCTTCCTCGGCTGCAGCGACGTCGACCCCTACATACCCCTCGCGCGGGTCCGCGAGACGACGAGGCTCTTCGAGGAGATGGGAGCCGCCGTCGAGGAGCGCATCTACCCGGGGTTCGCTCATAGCGTCAACCAAGACGAGGTCGACTGGTGGCAGGCGTTGCTCGATGACCTAACATCGGACGCATGACGAGAAGACCGCGAACCGCCGCGCTAGCTCTCGCACTGGCCCTCGTCGTCGCGTCACCTGGGTTGGCCCAGGCGACGCCGGGAGGAGCACCGATGCCTGCCGAAGCCGACCTGCCGGTCACCCGCGTGGTCCTGTTCACGAGCGGCGTCGCCTACTTCGAGCATGAGGGCGCCGTCTCGGGCGACCAGGCGTTCGAGCTGAGCGTGCCTCCCGCCGAGATGGACGACATGCTCCAGACGCTCGTGCTGCAGGACCTCGACGGCGGCCGGGTGGAGCCGGTCACCTACGACTCCCGCGACCCGCTCGGCCGCATCCTGGCCGGGTACTCGATCGACCTCACGGGGTCGCCCACGCTGGCCCAGATCCTCTCGCAGCTGCGCGGCGAGGTGGTGCACGTCGAGGCGTCGCGCTCCCTGACCGGAGCGATAGTCTCCGTGGAGAGGGTGGACGTCCCCGAGCAGGGCCCTCGCACCTACCTCACTCTCGCGACCTCGTCCGGCCTCACCAGGGTCGACCTCGCCGAGGTCGCCAGCCTCAGGCTCGAGGATGAGGGCCTGCAGGCCGAGCTCGACGCGGCCCTGGCCGCCGTGGCGCGCCACCGGGCCGCCGAGGCCACGACGCTGCGCCTCTCCTTCTCGGGTGAGGGCGAGCGCCGCGTGCGCATCGGTTACGTGCGGGAGATGCCGGTCTGGAAGAGCACCTACCGGGTCGTCGTCGCCGATGACGGCACCGCCGCCCTGCAGGGCTGGGCGATCTTCGACAACCCGACCGACCTCGACCTCGAGGACGTCAGGGTCTCGTTCGTGGCCGGCCAGCCGGCAGCGTTCGTCACGTCCCTCTACGACCCCATCTACGCCGAGAGGGCGCGGGTCGAGCCCCCCTCGGCCGACGCTCTGACCCCCAGGGCCGACGCCGGCGCCGTGGACGTCGGCGCCGCACGCATGCTCGCGCCCCCGGCCCCGGCACCGGCGGCCGCTGCCTTCGAGGCGGCCGACCTGGCGGCCGGCGTCGCGGCCATGGCGAGCGGCGAGCGCAGCGGAGCCACGTTCGCCTACCACGTTGACGCGCCGGTCAGCGTGGGCCGCCACCAGTCGGTGATGGTCCCGATAGTCCAGACGACCATCCAGGCGCACCGGCTGTCGCACTACGACGGGCGTGTGCTCGAGACCCACCCGCTGGCGGCCGTGCGGGTCGTGAACGACACCGGCATGCACCTCGCCGGCGGCACGGTGACGGTGTACGACGCCAACGGCTTCGCCGGCAACGCGCTGCTCGCCGACCTCGTGCCCGGCGACGCTCGCGTCCTCGCCTACGCCGTCGACCTGGAGGTCGCGGCCGACCTCGAGTCGACCACCCAACCGGAACGCGTCGTCGGGGCTCGCCTCGTGCGCGGCCTGCTCGAGACCGAGGTGAGGCAGCGCCTGACGGCGACCATCCGCCTCACGCCCCGCACCGATGAGGAACGCCTCGTGCTGGTCGACCTGCCGCGAGCGAGCGGCTACGAGGTCGTCTCGCCCAGCCCGGCACCCCTGCTCACGCCCGACGCCCTGCGCTTCGGCGTCGTGCTGAACGGTGAAGCGGCCGACGACGTGCCGGCCGGGATCCCGGTGCAGCAGACCTGCGAGCCCTCCGAGGGCGCCGAGGCGTGCCGGCTCGAGGTCGTCCTCGAGCGCGTCTCGCACCGCTCCGTGTCGCTCGTCGACCTGTCGCCCGACGTGATCGCCGTCTACCTCGAGGACCTCGAGCTCGACGAGCGCACCCGCGCGGTGCTCGACGAGGCGATGGCGCTGCAGCGCGAGGTCGCGGAGCTCCGCGCCGAGGCCAACGCTCGCGAGCAGCGGATCCGAGCGATCGCGGAGGACCAGTCCCGCATCCGCGCCAACATGGACGGCCTCGACAGGAACTCGACGCTCTACCGGCGCTACGTGGCCGACCTGGAGGAGCAGGAGGGCGAGCTCGACGAGCTCGAGGAGGAGCTGAGCGGCCTCAGGGCGCAGCTCCAGCAAGCGCAGCGCAGGCTGCAGGACCTGATCGCCGGCCTCGGCGACTAGTCGATGAAAGGGGGAGCGACCCTGGTCGCCGGATGCCTTCGCGTCCTCCGGCGCCGTTGCCTCGAGCGCTAGGCGGCTAGGCGCCGTACACCAGACGACGAGCGCGCAGCGAAGCTGAGGAGGAGCCCCATGTCCCGATGGGTCCTCGTTCGACGGACGTCCGTCCTCGCTCTGGTAGTGGCAGCTTGCACGACGCCGGGAGGGAGAGGCCCGGAGCCGCCGGGCAACGTGACCGCCGAGGTCACAGGGTCGCAGGTCGTCGTCGCCTGGGAAGACCGGAGCGACGACGAGGACGGCTTCCGCGTCTACCGCGAGGTCGTCGAGCCCGTTGCCGACGCCACCGACGGGTTCGTCCAGGTCGACATCGTCGCGGCCGACACCACGCAGTACGTAGACGACGCGGTCACGGCGGGCGGCCTCTACCGCTACGGCGTGTCGTCGTACGACGCGGTCGGCGAGTCGACGATCACCGCGCAGGAGGGAGGCCCGGTGGGTCCCGATCCCGAACCGGAACCCGATCCTGACCCCGACCCGGACCCCGACCCCGATCCCTCGCAGATCGTCGTGACGACCGACTCGCCTGGCACCGGCGGTCCCGAGTGCACCTTGCGCGACGCGCTCGTCGCCGCCAATCGTGACCAGCCGGCCGGCGGGTGTCCGGCGGGCGACGGCGCGGACGTGGTCGTCCTGCCGGCAGGCGCCACCTTCAGCCTGACCGCGCTCGACAACGACACCGTCGGGAACAACGCCCTCGAGCCGGTCACCTCGACGATCACGGTCGAAGGCAACGGCAGCGTCATCGAGCGCGCCGCGGCCGGCCCCGAGATGCGGCTCTTCTACGTCGGGGCCGCCGGCGACCTACGCCTGGAAGACCTGACCCTCAGCAGCGGCCACGGCCAGCACTACGGCGGTGGTGGCGCCCTCGTGGACGGCGGACGGCTGGAGCTGACGAACGTCACGGTGCAGGACAACGTCGTCACCGCCCTGGACGACGTGCGCGGCGGCGGTGTGCTGGTTCTCGGGGGGAGCCTCGTCGCGACCGACAGCGCGTTCACGGGCAACGACATGACGGGAGGCGAGCTCGAGCCCGAGGACACGACCGGAGCCGCGATAGCGGTGGTCGACGGCTCCGTCACCCTGACCGACACCGAGATCACGGGCAACGCGGCCCGAGACGTCGGCGGCGTTCACGTCTTCGGCACCACGTCGACCTTCACGATGTCGGGCGGCAGGATCGAGGGCAACGAGGGCGACGCGGTCGTCAACGAGGGCGACCTCGAGATGGACGGGGTCGTCATCCGCGACAACGACCACGAGCTCCAGGACCCGATGGTCGGCGGCCTGCACAACAGCGGCACGGCCGTGCTCCGGGGTATCGAGTTCACTAGGCACACCGGGGAGATGGGGCCAGGCCTGACCAACTCCGGGACGATGACGCTCTCCGACTGCGTGGTGGCCGAGAACGACGGCCTCGAGATGGCACCGGCCGGGGCGATATGGAACCGCGGCACGATGGTGATCCGCGGCTGCCAGATCCGCGAGAACCGCTCGGAGGCCGACTTCGGAGCCGGCGCGATACACAACGACGGCGACCTGGAGATCTTCGACTCGCAGATCGTCGACAACAGGGGCGCCGACGCGGGAGGGATCTACAACCAGGGGAGCCTGAAGCTCACCGATACCGTCGTGGACGGCAACACCGCGTTCTTCGGCGGCGGAATCCGGACGGAGTCGGACCTCACCCTCTCCGGCACGACGACGATCGGTACGGCGGGGAACGGCAACCAGGCGTCCAGCGTCGGTGGCGGGATCTACGCCGACGGGTCGTCCGGCCCGATCACGGTCACCCTCGAGGACACGGCGGCCGTGGACGGCAACACGGCCCCCACCAGCGCTGGGATCCACCTCGAGGGCGATGTGACGCTCGAGGTCTGCGCCACGTGCTCCGTCCAGCCGAACTGAAGCGCAGCCCGCCCCGCGCCGACTGACTCAGTCGAGCCTCGTGCCCTCGCCGGACAGACGCATCCGCACCTCGCGGAGCCCGGCGAGGGCTTCCCTCACCCGCTCCTGCTGACCGTCGGGACAGCACACCAGGGCGTAGGCGCCGATCTTCCCGCCCGGGAACTGGACAGCGGCGCCCAGCGCCCGCACCCGCTCGCCGACGCCGGTCACGAAGTCGTCCACGAAGGCCCCCGGCAGCCTCTGCTTGAGGCGCTGCTGGTCGCCGATCGCTGCGGCCACGGCATGGAGGTCGCCGCCCTCGAACGCCGCCGCAGCGTGCTCACCCAGCGCCTTGATCTCGTGAAGCACGTCGAGCGCCTCCTCCAGACCGTGCGAGAGCCGGTTGAGGCTCGCCTTGGTACTGGCGGTCCTGCCCGTCTCGAAGTAGAGGAGCGAGCCTTCGAAGCGCTCCAGGAAGCCCGGCGGGGTCGTGAGCCGCCTGGCCGTGACGTCCGCTCCGCGGTAGGAGACGTGCAGCAGGCCGCCGCGCGCGCAGACGTGCGGGTCGTGGTAACCGGAGGCGCCGCCGAGCCGTTCCACCTCGACGTGAGCTGCGTCGGCGGCGAGCTCCTCGCGGGTCGGGGACTCGCCCATCACTGCCCGCAGAGCGTGGACCAGCCCGACCGTCACCGCTCCCGAGGCGCCGAGGCCGCCGTGGTCCTCGGCCTCGACGGCGACCGTGATGGACAGCGCCGGCCCGTCGTAGCCCACCTGCAGAGCCGACTCGCGCACCAGCTCGACGCCGAGGTCCTGCAGCCTCGCCGCCTCCGTGGTCGCCTCTCCCCACCTCACGCGCCACGGACCCGCGCTCGGCCGCGCCGTGACCACGGCGCGCCGGTCGACGGTCGCGCTCACCGTGATGCCGCCGAAGCGCTCGGCGTACTCCTTCAGGTCGGTGAGGCCGCCCGCGAACGGCACTCGCAACGGCGTGCTGACCGTGACCATGGCTGGCTCAGGCCGTCCGAGCGACGCGCTGCTCGGCGAGCACGCGCCGAACGACGCGCTCGACGTTCTCCTCGGGCGTCGGCAGGGTGCCGCCCAGGTGGACCCATTCGTCCGTCGTCACGAAGCCGCACTCGGCACCGGCGTCGATCGCTCGCTGCAGGTTCACGAGCATCCGCACCTCTCCGGTGCTGGCTCTCACCTCGCCGATGCGGGCGAGCACGGCGGGCGACAGCTTCCACACGCCGACGTCGTAGAGCGGGCCCTCCCCCTCCCAGACGCGCGAGACCCGGTCACCGGCGACGGTGGCCTTGAGGACGTCCGACTCCTCCTCGTGTCCGGGACCCAGCGTCACCACCGAGGGCGCCGCGTGGCGGGCGACGGCGGCGAACACCCGTGCCGGCACGAAGAGGTCGGCCTGCCAGGCGATCACGCTGGCGCGCGGCGTCAGCGCGTCGTGCGCGAGGCTCAGGGCGTGGCCGGTGCCCTGCCGCTCGGCCTGGCGCACGTAGACGATGTCGAGGCCCGCGTACGCGGTTCCGAAGTAAGCAATCACCTGCTCCTCGAGGTGGCCGACGACCAGGGCCAGCCGGTCGCGTCCCGGCGCGGCGGCCCCGCTGGCGAGGAGCTGCTCCAGCGTGTGCTCGAGGAAGGGCTTCAGGCCGACCGGGTACATGCACTTCTGCAGGTAGCTCCCGAGGTTCCCCATGCGCGTGCCGTGCCCGGCGGCGAGACAGACGAAGTCCACGAGGGAAAGCTAACACCCGCGCACAGCGGCGTGCTTCCGGGCCATGCGGGGGAGGAAGCGTTAGAGTCAGGGTCCGACGAGAACCGCGATGGCCCGCAGCGCCGGGCCGCAGCAGGAGGTAGCCCCGGCTTGGTCGCCAGCGCACGCAACCCGTCACCGCTTCGACAAGGCTCGCGCCGGGGCGGTTCGGGGCGAGCTTGACGAGCTCGATCCGGCAGCCCGTCAAGGCCTTCAAACCGCCGTTCGACGACGTCGTCGCCGGCCTCACGGTCGCGCTCGTGCTCATACCCCAGGCGCTGGCGTACGCCGCGCTGGCCGGGCTGCCTCCGAGCGTCGGCGTGATGGCGGCGATCTTCCCGCCCCTGGCGTCGGCGCTGCTCGGCTCGAGCCCGTACCTCCAGACCGGCCCGACGGCTCTGACCTCCCTCCTGACGCTCGGCGTCCTCGCCGGCAGCTTCGTGCCGGGCAGTCCCGGCTACGTGCAGGCCGCCGCGCTGCTGGCGCTAATGGTGGGCGCGACGAGGGTGATCATCGGCCTCGCGCGGTTCGGCTCGCTCGCGTACTTCATGAGCCTGCCGGTGCTGAGGGGCTTCACGAGCGGCGCCGCGGTGATCATCGTCGTGTCGCAGCTGCCGGCCGCGCTCGGGCGCGGCTCAGCGGGGCTCGGGGTCTGGGAGGCGGCGTGGCGCGCCGTCAGCGACGTGGGGAGCTACAACTACTACGCGATCGGGCTCGCGGTGATGACCGTCGTGGTGGTGAGGGCCTCGCGGCGGCTGTCGCCGCTGGTGCCGGGCGTGCTGGTCGCCGTGCTCCTGGGGCTGGCCGCGACCGCCGTCCTCGGGCGCGTTCTGCCGGTGCTCGGCCCCATGCCGACGGGCATCACGGCGCCCTCCTTCGACCTCCCGTGGGGACAGGCCGGCACGATGGTGCTCGGCGCCGCGGTCATCGCGCTGGTCGGCTTCGCCGAGCCCGCCGCGATCGCCCGCACCTTCTCGACGCGCGGTCAGCCGTGGAACGCCGACCGGGAGCTCGTCGCTCAGGGAGCCGCCAACCTCGTCTCCGGCGTGATGCACGGGATGCCCGTGGGCGGCAGCTTCTCGCGCTCCGCCCTCAACCGGCAGGCCGGAGCCCGCACGCGGCTCTCGGGGGCGGTCGCCGGCCTGGCGGTGCTGGCCTTCCTCCCGTTCTCCGGCGTCCTGGAGGGCCTGCCGCGGGCGGTGCTGGCAGCGATCGTGATCGTGTCGGCGAGCTCGCTGCTGCAGCTCGGGCCCCTCTTCCAGCTGTGGCGCTACGCGAAGATGCAGGCGACCACCGCCCTCGTGACCTTCGTCCTCACGCTCGTGATGACCCCCCGTATCGATTACGCGGTCGTCCTGGGCATCTCCCTGGCCGTGTTCACGCACCTCTACCGCGAGGCGCAGCTCGGCGTCACGGTCGAGCGCGACGGGGGCCACGTGACGATTCGCTTCGACGGCGTGCTGTGGTTCGGCTCCCTGCAGGCGCTCGAGCGGGCGCTCCAGCGGCTCGAGGAGGACCTGGCAGGGGTCGAGAGGGTGGTGCTCGACACCAGCCGGCTCGGCCGCGTCGACTTCTCGGCCCTCATGCTCCTCTACGACGCGGAGAGGCGCCTCTCCGACCAGGGCCTCGACGTCTCGATCACCGGCCTACACGGCCGCGGCGAGATGATCATGGGCCGTATCCGGCGCGGCTGACGCACCCGAGGTCTGGGCCAGGCTCAGTCGTCCTCCGGTCCCCTGACCATGAGGAACGGCTTGTCCGCGCGGCGCAGCGCGCCCTCGGCGACGGACCCGAACATCCAGCGGTTGAACCCGCGCCGCCCGTGAGTGCCCATGACGACCGCGTCGTGCTCCTTGCTGGCCTCGACGATCGCGCGGACCGGGTCGGCGTCCTCGACCATCCGTGAGGTGGCCGCCACGCCGAGCGCCTCCGCCCGCTGCACCGCCCGCTGCAGGATGTTCTCGCCGCTCGTGCGCAGGTCCGTGTAGAGCTGCGCTGCGTACGGCATCGCCTCCGGGGTCGCGTATCCGCTCGTGAGGGGGTTCTCCAACACGTGGAGGAACGTCACGCGCGCGCCCGCCAGGCGTGCCAGCTCCAGGCCCTTCTCCAGCGCCTGGTCCGAGGTGCTGCTTCCGTCGGTCGGGATAAGGATCGACTCGAACACGGTGGGGCTCCTCTCATCCACATGGTACGGCTGGGCCCCGGGACAGGCGTCCCGCCGGCCTCCCTTATCATGAGGCACGCGCCTCGCCCGCGGGGCCGTGGACAGGCGAGCCTCGCCGCAGGAGGGCACCATGCGCATCCTTCACCCGACCGACTTCTCGCGCACCGCCGAGAAGGCCTTGCTGGTGGCGCGCGACCTCGTGGGGCGCCTGGGCGGCTCGCTGCACGTCGTCCACGTACAGAAGCGCTTCGAGGACGGCCTCAACGCTCCACGAGTGCGCCCTCACCTCGACAGCCTCAACCCCCGTCTCGACGAGCGGGTCGAAGCGGACCGCCGCCAGGAGGTCACGCGCCTGCACGACATGCTCAAGCACCTCGCGAGCCCCGACGGCACCTACGAGCTGCGCTGGGGTGAACCGGTCCGCGAGCTGCTCGACATGCAGGCGAGCTACGACCTGGTCGTGATGGGCGCCCACGGCTCGGACCGGCTCGACAGCTACTTCCTCGGAGGCGTGGCAGGCAGGTTCGTACGCAGGGCGCGCGTACCGGTCATCACGGTGCGCGACGAGTGCACGACGACGAGCGTCAGGCGCGTGCTGGTCGCCACCGACTTCAGCGAGGCCGCGCGCGGCGCGGTCGACATGGCGGCCCTCTTCGCGCAGCATGGCGTGAAGCTCGTCCTGTGCCACGTGGTGGACGACCTCCGCTTCCGCGACGATCCGACCTACATCAACACGGTCACCGACTCCATGAACATGCTCGGTGACGGCTACGAGCGCCACGTGATCCGCTACGGCGACCCTGCCACCGAGCTCCCGGCCGCGGCCAGCGAGGTCGGCGCCGACCTGATCGTGATCGGCCTCAAGCAGCAGAGAGGCGCCATCGGCCTGCTGCTCGGCAGCCGCGTCGACGCCCTGATCCGCTCTAGCGCCGTCCCCGTCTTAGCCGTTCCCACAGAGGTCGGCTGACCCTGGCGTCCGCGTCTTCTCGAGCGGCCTCGAAGGTCGGGGGCGGCACGGGGTCCGGCGCCGTCACCGGCTCGGGCAGAGGCGCGGCAGGCTCGTGGAGGGCCTCCGACGTGCGGTCCCGCCACACCATGGCCGTGCCGCTCGCGATGAGCACGATCGCGATCAGGGTCTCGACGAACCTACCAGTGAACAGCGCGATCAGCGCCAGCGCCGCCATCGCCACGGCCAGGTAGAGGCTCCAGCCGCGCGTCTCCGGGGAGCCGCGGTTCAGCACGAACAGCGTCGCCGACAGCCCGGCGAAGAGCACCCAGCCGTGGTCGAGGTTGGCGAAGGCGCCTTCGAGGATGGCCAGCACGCCGAGGCTCACGAGGGCGCCGCCGAGCAGGAGGAGCCAACGCCTTCCGGTGCCGCGCAGGTAGAGGAGCACGCAGGCCGTGCCGGCGAGCCCGAACAGCAGCCCGCCACCGACGTTGCCCGCCATCACCGCGGCGGCGATGGCGACGAGCCCGAACCCGGGGAACACCGCCCACCAGTAGCGGCGGTCGCGCGAGTAGAGGACGAAGAGCAGAGCGGCGGCCGCGCCGAACACGAGCGTCCACAGGACGCTGCGCACGCCGAGCGCCGCGGACAGCCTGTCCACGAGGAACAGGGCGCCCAGGCCGATCAGGAGCGGCCCGAACGCGGCAGGGCCGAGCCTCGCCGCGGGCGGAGGCGCCTGTGGAGGCGGAGGGGCGGGAGCGGGCTCGGGCTCGCGGCCCCTCCTACGTCTCACGACGTCACCCCCGCGGCCCGGAAGGCCGCCGCGACGACGTCCTGCGCCTCGGCCTGCAGCCTCGAGAGGTGCTCGGGCCCGGCGAAGCTCTCGGCGTAGACCTTGTAGACGTCCTCCGTGCCGGAAGGTCGCGCCGCGAACCAGCCGCTCTTCGTGACGACCTTGATGCCGCCGATCGCCCCTCCCGACGGCGCTTCGCCGAGCACAGCCTCGACGCGCTCGCCAGCCAACTCGGTCGCGCTCACGTCCTGCCGGCGTAGCCGCTTGAGGACGTCGCGCTGGGCGGGTCCGGCCGGCGCGTCGACCCTCGCGTAGACGGGCTCGCCCAACCGCTCCGCCACGCGCGCGTAGCGCTCGGCGGGGTCTTGCCCGGTGACCGCAGCGACCTCGGCGGCGAGGAGCCCCATCACGATCCCGTCCTTGTCCGTGGTCCAGGTGAGGCCGTCACGCCGCAGCAGGGACGCCCCGGCGCTCTCCTCTCCGGCAAGGCCGAGGTCGCCGGCGGAGAGCCCGGGCACGAACCACTTGAAGCCGACCGGCACCTCGGTCACCGGCCGCCCAGCCTCCCGCGCCACGCGGTCGAGCAGCGCGGTCGTCACGACCGTCCTGCCGAGGCCGGCGGCGGGAGACCAGCCCGGGCGGTGGGCGAATAGGTACTCAGCGGCCACGCACAGGTAGTGGTTGGGGTTCAGCAAGCCTCCGGCGCGCGTCACCACCCCGTGGCGGTCGGCGTCGGGGTCGTTGCCGAACGCGACGTCGTAGCGGTCCTTGGCCGCTACCAGGCCGGCCATCGCCCAGGGCGAGGAGCAGTCCATGCGCACCTTGCCGTCGTGGTCGACGTGCATGAAGCCGAACGCCGGGTCGAGCTCCTCGGAGATCACCTCCAGGTCGAGCCCGTAGCGTTCGGCCAGCGGAGCGAGGTACGGGAGCGCCGAGCCGCCCAACGGGTCGGCACCCAGCTTGACGCCCGCCGCAGCGACGGCCGCGAGGTCCACGACCTCCGCGAGGTCCTCGACGTACGGGCTGACGAGGTCGCGCAGCTCGGCGCTCTGCGCGAACGCCTTCTCCACGCGCAGGCGCTGCACGCGCGCCAACTCCTCCTCGAGATGTCGGTTCGCGGCCGCCTGGATCGCGCTCGTCTCGTCCTGATCGGCCGGACCCCCGTGCGGCGGGTTGTACTTGAACCCACCGTCCTCGGGCGGGTTGTGCGAGGGCGTGATCACGACGCCGTCGGCGACGCCCTGGAGGCCAGGGTCCCCGCTGCGGCCGGCGTTGTGGCTCACGACCGCGTGCGACACCACCGGCGTGGGCACCGGCAGCAGCGCGGGCAGCGCACCGCCCCGCCAGGCTCGCCCGCGACGCGCTCCCTCGGGGGCCGCGGCCGCGCTCGAGACGACCACGTGGACCCCGTTGGCCGCCAGCACCTCGATCGCCGTCAGCAGCGCCGGCTCCGAGAGGGCGTGGGTGTCGGCGCCCAGGAACAGCGGCCCGCTCACTCCGCGCGCCGCCCTGTGGTCGGCGACGGCCTGGCAGATGGCTGCGATGTGGTGCTCGTTGAACGACCGCGAGCCCGACGTGCCACGGTGCCCGGACGTGCCGAACGACACGGCCTCGGCGCGCACGGACGGGTCCGGCTGCAGCGCGTAGTACGAGGCCACGAGGCGGGGAACGTCGATGAGGAGGCTGCGCGGAGCCGGTTTGCCGGCCAGGGGGTGGTTGCTCACCTTGGGTACCTCCGGACGTGACGACCACGTTACACCCGGCATGTGAGCCGACGGAGGCCTGGCGTTCTGCCCTTCTGGCCCGGGGTGGTACACTCCAGGCTGCTGTTCCGGCCCCAGCGCTGGAAACGCAGGTGCGGTCGCAGCACGAGGTGCCGCGGCCGCGCTACGCGCTGGGGCCGCATGACCACGGTCACACCATGGAGGAACGATGGACCTGTTGATCACCCTCGTACCGCTGGCAGCCATAGCCGCGCTGGTAGCGGCTGGCCTGCTGGCGCGGAGCGTCATGGCGGCGCCTACCGGCAACGACCGCATGGTCGCCATCTCCGACGCCATCCGCCAGGGCGCCGCGGCGTACATGAACCGCCAGTACCGCACCATCGCCGTCGTCGCCGTGGTGATCGCAGCCGTCTTCGCGGTGGTGGCCATCACGGCCGAGCCCGGGCACGATCGCACGCTCTGGTGGTGGACGACCGCCGGGTTCCTGGTCGGGGCGCTGTTCTCTGCCATCAGCGGCTACGTGGGCATGGGCGTGGCCGTGCGCGCCAACGTGCGCGTGGCGCAGGCTGCACGCAACGGCCTCACGGGCGCGCTGAAGATCGCGTTCGACGGCGGCGCCGTCGCCGGTCTGGCGGTCGCCGGCCTCGCCCTCCTCGGCGTGGCGGGCTTCTTCTGGTTGTTCACCGTCGTGCTCGGCCTCGAGAACCCGGTCGAGCCCCTCGTCGGCTTCGCCTTCGGCGCCTCGCTGATCAGCCTCTTCGCGCGCGTCGGCGGGGGCATCTACACCAAGGCCGCCGACGTCGGCGCCGACCTGGTGGGCAAGGTCGAGGCCGGCATCCCCGAGGACGACCCCCGCAACCCCGCCGTGATCGCCGACAACGTCGGCGACAACGTCGGCGACTGCGCCGGCATGGGCGCCGACCTGTTCGAGACCTACGCCGTCACCGCGATCGGCGCGGTGTTCCTCGGCTTCCTCCTGCCGGGCACGGGCGTCGTGACGAGCCTGGTCACGTTCCCCCTCGTCCTCGGCGCGATCGCCATCGTGGCGAGCGTCATCGGCACGCAGTTCGTCAAGCTGGGGCAGAACAACGACATCATGGGCGCGCTCTACAAGGGCGTGTACGCCAGCGCGGCCATCTCTGTCGTCGGCTTCCTGGCCGCGAGCTGGGGCATGTTCCGCAACGTGGACCTCCCCGCGCTCCTCGGCCGCGACGTCACCTGGTTCGGCCTGTTCCTCGCCAGCCTCATCGGCATCGCCGTGGTGCTGCTGATCATGTACATCACCGAGTACTACACGGCCACGCGCTTCCGCCCGGTGCGCCGCATCGCGGAGGCCTCCGTCACGGGCTCGGCCACGAACATCATCTCGGGGCTCGCCGTCGGGATGCAGTCCACGGCCCTCCCCACCGTGGTGCTCGTCCTGGCGACCTTCGTCGCGTTCATGCTCGGCGGCCTCTACGGCATCGCCGTCGCCGCCGTCGCGATGCTCTCGGTGACCGGCATGGTCGTGGCGATGGACACATACGGACCGATCACCGACAACGCCGGCGGCATCGCCGAGATGTCCGAGCTCGACGAGTCCGTCCGCACCAACACCGACGCGCTCGACGCCGTGGGCAACACCACCAAGGCCGTCACCAAGGGCTACGCGATCGGTTCGGCAGCGCTCGCCGCTCTCGTGCTCTTCGCCGACTTCGCCGAGCGGCTCAAGCTCGTCGACGCCGTGAGGTTCGCCGAGGGCGCCTTCCGCCTCAACGACCCGATCGTCCTCGTCGGCCTGCTGGTCGGCGCGATGCTGCCCTTCCTGTTCAGCTCCTTCCTGATGGAGTCGGTCGGCAAGGCCGCCGGCGCCGTCATCGAGGAGGTCAGGCGGCAGTTCCGTGAGATCAAGGGGATCATGGAGGGCACGGCCACTCCCGAGTACGGCAAGGCCGTCGACATCGTCACGCGGGCCGCGCTGCGCGAGATGGCCCTGCCGGGCATCATGGCCGTCGCCGCCCCGCTCATCGTCGGCCTCCTCTGGGGCCCGCTCGCTCTCGGGGGGCTGCTGATCGGCGTCATCGCGTCGGGCCTGATGATGGCGTTGATGATGTCCAACGGCGGCGGTGCGTGGGACAACGCCAAGAAGTTCATCGAGGACGGCAACCACGGCGGCAAGGGTTCGGAGGCTCACGGCGCGGCGGTCGTGGGCGACACCGTCGGCGACCCTTACAAGGACACGGCCGGACCGTCCATCAACCCGCTGATCAAGGTGATCAACACGGTGGCGCTGATCTTCGCGGGCGTCATCGCCGTCTGGGGCGGCTGGCTGCTCTGAGTCTCACGACAGAGCGCTGCGAACCGGCGGGGCTGATGGCCCCGCCGGTTCGCTTGGGCATCCCCGTACCGCCGACGACCTGCTCACCGCGTAACAGCCGACATGGACGGACCTCCGAGCGCGCTCCCGAGGAGCCGACCCGGTAGGGCACACCGGGAGCGATGCGCTCGCCCGCTCCCGACCATGTTTACACGTACTTCAGCAGTGCGCGGGCATAGCTGCCGCCCAAACACCAATGATATCGCACGTCCGAAGCTCAGAATATGACCTCGCGCCATACATGGAGCGGCACACGGGAGTAGCATGCGAGGCGAAGGAGGTTCTGTTATAGACGAACAGACCCACTTCTTAGGAGGACGACCCTAGTCCCACTAGAGGCTCGACCGAGTCACCCGCGGCCGCGATTAGCCGAACCCAGGGGACCGACGGAGCACGAACAGGTGACGGGGTCGTTCCTCATCGTGTGGGGTTGACCACGCGGAGAGCGCTCCGTACGCCACGCCTTGCCCCCCACGCTCCCCAACTGTCAGACTCTCCTCAAGACGAGCCCTGTACGAGGGCCGCGAGCATGGAGAGGGAACCATGGCCTACGTCATAGCCGAGCCTTGCATCGGCACCAAGGACGCGTCCTGCGTCGATGTCTGCCCCGTCGAGTGCATCTACGAGGCCGACGACCAGTTCTACATCCACCCCGAAGAGTGCATCGACTGCGGCGCCTGCGTGCCGGCCTGTCCCGTCGACGCGATCTTCCCCGAGATCGACGTCCCCGGCGATTGGGAGTCGTACATCGAGAAGAACGCGCAGCTCTCGGGCCTCTGACCCCCTAGGTCACGGGCGCCTCGGGCGCCCGGCAGCGGGGCGCCCAGCGGGGCCGGGACCGGCCCCCTTCTCATCGGCAGACTGCCTAACTTGACCGCAGCGACCCTCCGGTCGGAGGAGGTGCCATGCTGTCGGCAGATCAGGTACGTGCCCTAGCTGGGAGCCTCGCTCCCTACGGCGACGAGGTCATCAGCCTCTACCTGGACGTCAACCCGGCCTCCGCGGACAACCAACGCAAGGCTTGGGTACTGCGCGCTCGC
>JBIQIQ010000001.1:65442-72036 GCA_044507975.1 Deinococcaceae bacterium | reverse complement strand
TGGTAAGGCGGTCACGGATGCGGCCGCGCAGCGGCGCCAGGCGCTGCCGGATGTCGCGGAGCTTGGGGGTGGCGTCGTCGCGCACGTTGCCGTCGACGTCGAGCTGCTCCCGGACCAGCCTGAGGAGGCCGTCGAAGCCGCCGATGCGGGCGGCCAGCTCCGTGAGCGCGGGCCGCTCGGACGCCGCGATGCTGCGCCGCAGGGTCGCTGCCCCATCGAGCGTGTACGCCGCGCTCAGGACCTCCTGGCCGTCGAGCATCCCGCCGTCGCGCACGCGCGCGAGCAGTGGCCTGATGTCCTCGATGCCGCCGAGCGAGAGGCCGCCGCCCTCCAGCAGCTCAGCGGTGCGGCGGTGCATGTCGTCGGCGGCCCGCCTGCCGGCCTGCGGCCCCAACGCGCGGGCGCGCTCGGCGCCCATGTTGGTGCTCGCCCGGTGGGCGAGCGCGTCCAGGACGCGCGAGAACGAGAGGCGCTCGAGTGTCTGCGGCGCAGCTTCCACGACCGGACAGTATAGGGCCGGGTTCCGCTCGGCGGCCCCTCCCACGCTGCTAGGGGCCCTGGTCTCAGTAGCGCTCCGGCCGTGAGGCCGACGAGGCCTAGCTAGCCGCCTGGATGGCCGTGAGCGCGATCGTGTAGACGATGTCCTCGACCGACGCGCCGCGCGAGAGGTCGTTCACCGGGCGCCTCAGCCCCTGCAGCATCGGCCCGATCGAGATGACGCCCGCCGAGCGCTGCACGGCCTTGTAGGTCGCGTTGCCCGAGTTGAGGTCTGGGAACACGAGCACCGTGGCCCGGCCGGCGATCGCGCTGTCGGGCGCCTTCTGCCGCGCGACCACCGGCACCGTGGCCGCGTCGTACTGGAGCGGACCCTCGATGAGCAGCTCGGGCCGGCGGAGCTGAGCGAGCTCGGTGGCGCGCCTGACCTTCTCGACGTCCACGCCCTCGCCAGAGTCGCCGGTGGAGTAGCTGATGAGGGCGACGCGCGCCGGGATGCCGAAGGCGAGCGCGGACTCCGCCGACTGCACCGCGATGTCGGCGAGCTCCTCCGGGTTCGGGTCGGGGTTCACGGCGCAGTCGCCGAACACGAGCACCTCGTCGGGCAGGCACATGAAGAAGACCGAGGAGACGAGCAGCGCGTCCTCCCGGGTCTTGACCAGTTGCAGCGCCGGCCTGACCGTGTGAGCCGTCGTGTTGACGGCGCCGGCGACGAGGCCGTCGACCTCACCCTGAGCGAGCATCATCGTGCCCAGCACGACGTCGTCCTTGAGCTGGTTGCGGGCGCCGTCCTCGGTGAGCCCCTTGTGGCGCCTGAGCTCGGCCATCCCCGCCACGTACCTCTCCCTCAGCTCGTCGGTCGGCGCCACGACCTCGATGCCGGCTCCGAGCGTGACGCCGACCGCCTCCGCCGCCATGGCGACCTCGTCCGGGTCGCCGAGGAGCCGGCAGCGCGCGATGCCGCGCTCGGCGCAGCTCGCTGCGGCCCGGATCGTGCGCGGCTCCGTTCCTTCCGGGAGGACGATCAGCTTGTCCGCGGCGCGGGCGCGCTCCACGAGGCTGTGGAGGAAGGCCGGCGGTGAGAGACGGCGTTCGCGGCCCTGCGCCACCCGCTCCACCAGCCAATCGAGGTCGAGGCGCTCGGCGACGGCGTCCATGACCCAGCCGAGGCGCTCCGTGTCGTCGAGCGGCACCTCCGGGTCGATGGCGGCCGCCCTGGCCGCCGAGACGTATGAGTCCGAGCCGACCGCGAGGAGGGGCAGTCCCGTCGTGAACGCCCTGGCGCATAGCCTCATGACGTTGGGGTTCGGCTCGATGCCGCCGGTGAGCACCAGCCCGGCCAGCGGCACGCCGTTCACGGCGGCCATGGCGACCGCGAGGATCACGTCGTCGCGGTCGCCCGGCGTGATGAGCAGCGCGTCGGGGCGCAGGCGATGGGTCATGTTGCCCACCGTGCGCGCCACCAGCGAGACGTCGGCCACGCGCCGGGAGTCGAGCTCGCCGGCCACAACGACCTCGGCCCCCAGGTGCCGCGCGACGTCGCGGGTGCGCGGCGACGAGAGGCGAGGGTCGAAGGGCACGGCCCCCAACAGCCTCAGCTGGCCGCTCGCCAGCACGGGCGTGGCGCCGACGAGCTCCTCCGGGGTCATCACGTGACCCTCGACCGACGACTCGGAGCGCGCGGCCCCAGCCACCGCCCGGGCGTCGGCGCCGAGCCTGTTCACGACCACGCCGATCACCCTGTGGGCGCCCAACCCCCCGAACGGCTCGGCGGCCACTCGCAGCCTGTCCGATAGCGCTGCCGGCGACTCCCCGAGCGCAGCGACGAGCACGACCTGAGCGTCGATGGCTTGAGCGAGGTGGGCGTTCAGGTCGTCGAGCTCCGGATGGCTGGCAGTGGCCGTGAGCCCCTCGACCACTACGACGTCGTTGCCCTCGGCGGCGCGCTGGTAGAGACCGACGGCCTCCTGCATGAGCTCGTGACGCCGGCCCGCCGCCAGCAAGGCCTCGGCCCGGGCGAACGGCAGCGGCTCGGGCGGCTCGAGCTCGGTCGTGCCGCGCGCGAACGCGCTCGACCGCTCCGGCCCAGCGTCGTCTCCGGGCTGACGGATGGGCTTCACGAAGCCGACGCGCAGGCCGCGTCGCTCGAGCGCGCTCAGCAGTCCGAGGCTGACCGAGGTCAGGCCCACTCGACCCTCGGTCGGAACGAGCAGCAGCGCGGACGGCCCCCTCATGCGCCGAGCTTACCGCCGGTGACGACGTATGACGTTCTGCACCTCCAGCGCCGCGAACCCGCTTAGAGTGGATGCGCACCGTGTCCGCCGCCGGCAAGTGAGGAGTGGAGCATGACCGATCGCGACCCGCTGGATCCCGCGAGCCAGGGGCCCTTCGAGCCCGAGCAGGGGCCCGAGCAGCCGCCCGCCGCACCGCCGACCTACGCTCCAGACCCGTACCCGCCGCCCGCCCCGCCGCTGGGCCCGACGGCGGCCACACCCGGTGGCGAGCCGGGCGTCGCGGCCAAGCCCGACGTGACCAAGCGCGCGATCGCCGCGATCGTCGACGGCGCCATCGCCGGCGCGCTCGGCCTCGTGCCCGCGGTCGGCTGGATCGCCTCAGTGCTCTACGTGCTGCTGCGCGACGGCTTCGACTTCGAGTTCATGGACGGCCGATCGGTCGGCAAGAAGCTCATGAACCTCCGACCCGTCAGGCTCGATGGCGGCAAGATGGACTTCGCCACCTCGGCCAAGCGCAACTGGACCATCTGCCTGGGCTCGCTCGCCTCGTTCCTCCTGATCGTGCCGGTGCTCGGGTGGCTGCTCTACGTGCCCGTGATGATCGCCGCGGCCGTCCTCGGCATCATCGAGATCGTCCGCGTCTTCACGGACGCCGAGGGCCGCAGGCTGGGCGACACGCTCGCCGGCACCAAGGTCGTCGAGGTCGCCGACTAGTCGGTCCTCTCGCCCTCCCCCGGGCGGCGCAGCGACGGCGTGCCTCGCGGCCGCGCCGCCGCCCGGACCCGCTCCACCGTCACGACGCGACGGCTCATCGCTACCGCGAACGTGACGATGGCGGCGAACGTCAGGCCGCCGCTGGCCGCGAACAGCGCGTGCGGCACGCCTTCGCCGGTCAGCCGCCACCACGGCTCGCCGATCACCCGGGCGAGCATGCCGGCCTGCAGGAACAGGAACGTCGTCGCCTCCAGGCCGGTCTGCCTGATGCCCCCAGGGCGCGGCAGCATCCAGAACGCGACGCCCATGACCATGGACAGGAAGAACCCGACGGTCCCCAGGTGCCCGTGGGTGGGCGCCAACGCCCCCACGTAACTGGGCCAGACGGCCAGGGACGCCCCCACCAGGCCGGCGAGCACCAGCCACAGCAGGGCGCAGCGCAGGAACGCGACCTGCCAGCGGCTCAGGCGGCCTTACCCACCTTCACGCGCCAGCGGTCGGGGCCCTGCTCGAGGTAGCTCCAGTCGAGCTGGCGGCCCCTCTCGGCCTGGAGCTGGTAGTAGAGCGGACGAGGGTCGTGGTCGTTCACGAGCTCGAACGCGTCGCCCGGGCTGAGCTCGTCGAAGGTCCGGAATATCAGGGGGTGCCGGTCGCGCGGCGGTATCTCACGTACGTCGAGCTGCTTCATGTTCCTCCTCGCTCTCGAGCCAGCGGATCGCGCCGGTCGGGCATGCGGCCATCGCGTCGAGGGTCGCCTCGTCGGCCAACAGCGGTCCGAAGCTCGCGGCCCGCAGCGTCCCGGGGGCCACCGCGTCGCAGAGCTCGCACAGTATGCAGAGGCCCGCGTCGACGTAGACGTGGCTCGGCCGCCTGAGCGCGCTCACGCCCCACCTCCGGCTCGCCCCTGTGACGCGGCGCGGCGCTCCAGGCGCCTCACGCCCAAGACGGTGAACCGACCCTCGCCGGCGATGAGCGCCTTGTCGTCGCCGGGCAGGACGTGCACCACGTCGCCGGGTCCGACGGCGTGGACGGCCTCGCCCTCACGCACCGTCCCCTGGCCGTCGATGACGGTGAACACCGTCTCCGCGGCGTCGCCTTCGGGGGCGACGATCGACTGCCCGGACTGCAGGCAGAGAAGCATCACCGCCATGCCGTGGCCCATGCTCACCGGTCGCGGCACCGGCCCGTGCTCCGAGAAGCGCCGCTGGGCGAGCGCGTTGATCAGCGGCACGGTTCCGCCTCCTCGGCCGGGTCGCCGGCGCCGCGGACGGCCAGCAGGTCGGCGAGCTCGTCGAGGAGCGCGTCCTCCGCCGCCGGTCCGAGCCCGCGTATCAGCGAGGCCTGACCGAGGTCCACCGTCGGCGCCAGCACGCGGCGGAGGGCGGGCTGGCGCAGCGGCGTGAAGCCGTGCCTCACCAGCACCTCCAGGCAGCGCGGATCGGCGGACAGGAGGTCGGAGACGCGCATGCGGCGCAGCTCCTCGTGGCCCGACCTGGCGTTCTCCACGGCCAGATGGTCACACGCGGCCCGGGCCTGGTCCCATGACGCAGGTCAAGGCGCTCGGCCGGGGCCCGCCGCTAGCCTCGCCTCGTGCGCGAGGAGTTCCTCGACAACCGCGGCCTTCAGCCGCCAGAGCCGATGATCCGCACGCTGGAGCGGCTGCAGGAGCTGTCGGCCGGCGACGTGCTGACGATCCACAACGACCGCGTGCCCGTCTACCTGCTGCCGCAGCTGCTCGACCGAGGGGCTACCTACGAGGTCGAGGAGCTCGCCGACGGCAGCGCGAGGGTGCGGATCGTCAAGGGCGCGCTCTGACCGCGCCCGTCAGCGCCTCCGGAGGCGCGCCTCCCTACCTGCCGGTGGCCGGCCTGGTGGGCGGCGCGCTGGCGCTCGCCATCGGCGCGGCGTGGCTGCTCGCCGAGCCCACGGCCCTCTCCGGCTACCTCGGCTCACCGACGGCCGTCGCCCTCACCCACGTGTTCACCTTGCTCTACGTCAGCCTCGTCTACGTCGGCACCCTGCAGCAGCTCCCAGCCGTGCTGCTCGTGACCGACCTCGCCTGGCGGCGCCTCGGGCTGGTCGCGCTGCCGCTGCTGGCCGCCGGCGGCGCCCTGCTCGTCTGGGGGTTCGCGGCCGGCTTCAGGCCGACACACCTCGCGGCGGGCGGGCTGGCCGTCACGACGGCGCTGGGGCTCGTCGCGGCTCAGACCCTGGCCACGTCGGCCCGCAGTACCCGGAGCGACCCCGCCAGCCGCGGCCTGGTAGTGGCGGTCTGCTACCTCTTCGCCGCCGTCGCGCTCGGGACCCTGCTCGCCGCGACCCGCGGCACGCCGGCGCTGGCCGCCGCGGTCGGCTACCCCGCGTCGCTGCACCAGATCACCGGCATCGCCGGCGCGTTCCTTCTCGGCATCGCAGCATCCGGCCACAAGCTGCTCTCGATGTTCGCCCTCGCCAAAGGGGGCAGCGCCTGGCGGGTCACGACGATCACCTGGCTCGTGCACGCCTGCTTCGCCGCTGCGTTGGTGGCGGCGGCGGCCCCCGCCCTCGGCTGGGCGCCGGTGCTCGGTCGGGCCGCGAACGTGGCGGCGACGCTCGCGTTGGTCGCCGCGGGCTCGCTGCAGGCCGCCGAGGTGGTGGCCCTGCTCAGGCGGCGCCTCCGCAGGCGGCTCGAGGCGCCGGTGGAGCGCTACGTGCTCGCCCACGCCTTCCTCCCGCTGGCCGGGTCGCTGCTGGCCTTCCGTCTCGACGACGCCGCGGCCGTCGCCCTGCTGCTCGGCTTCGTCGGGCTGGCCGTGAGCGGCATGCTGGTCAAGATCCTCTCCTTCCTCACATGGACCACGGCGTTCGGATCGGGAGGGCGCGCCGCGGGGCCGCCTCCCCTGCTGCGAGACCTGACGCGGCCCTGGCTCGAGGGCGTGATCACGGCGGGGCTGGGGGTCGGCGCGCTGGCGGCCACCGCGGCGGTGGCGGCGTCTTCCCCGCCACTGGCCGCTCTGGCAGGCTCGGCGCTGCTCGTGGGCGCCGCGGCCCAGCTCTGGCAGGCCGCTACGGTGGTGGAGCGCACGCTCTGGCGTGCTCCCACGACCGCCGGCCGGACGGCGGCAGCCGAATGACCGGTGGTCACCCAGTGACAGGTGGTCACTCCGTGACC
>JBIQIQ010000001.1:2500-65342 GCA_044507975.1 Deinococcaceae bacterium | reverse complement strand
GGTGGTCACTCCGTGACCACAGAGGTGGTCCTCAGGGAGCTGGGAGCAGCAGCGCCGGCCGCCGCAGTGCTGGCGGCGTTGACCGGAGTGATCGACCCGGAGCTCGGGATCGACGTCGTGAACCTCGGGCTCGTCTACGAGGTGGAGGTCGAGGCCGCGCTCGCGCGGGTGCGCATGACGCTCACGACCCCTGGCTGCCCGCTCCACGCGAGCATCGAGGCCCAGGTGCGCTCGTGCGTGCTGGCGGTGCCCGGCATCGAGGCTGCGGACGTCGGGCTCGTCTGGGACCCGCCCTGGACGCCGATGTCGATGTCCGACGAGGCGAAGCGCCAGCTCGGGTTCTTCTGACCGCGGGACGCGCCCCTGCGGGGCCGCATCGACTAGCGCCCCGCCGCCTCGGCCATCTCGCGCAGCGCCGCCTCGTCGATGCGCACCACCGTGCGTCCAGCCATGTCGATGGCGCCGGCGGTGTGGAGCCGGGAGAGGTTGCGACTCACCAGCTCCGGCACCGTGCCGATCCGCGCGCCGATCTCGGCGTTCGTCTTCAGGTCGAACGGCAGCCCGTGAGCCGCCTTCCTCAGCAGGTACCCGGCCAGGCGGTGCTGCACCTCCTGGAACGAGATCTGGTTGACTAGGGCGACCATGCGCCGGATGTTGCGCCCCAGCGAGCGCATCAGGTGGAGGGCGACCCGAGGCCGTTCCGTCAGCACCTGCACGAACCGGTCGTGCTCGACGACGACCAGGGTGGTGTCCGTCACCGCCTGGGCGCTGGCCGGGTAGGGGCCGCCGTCGAGCGCCACGAGCTCGGCCACCGTGCCGAACTGCCGCTCGTAGTGCAGGAGCAGCTCGCGCCCGCTGGCCGGAGATATCAGGTAGACCTTCACTTCGCCCTGGGCGATCACCTGGAGGCCTAGCGAGGCGTCACCCTCCAGGAAGAGGGTCGCGCCTGCGTCGTACGAGCGCCGAGACGCGCCGGCTGCCAGCGCCGCGATGTCGTCGTCCGGCAGCCCAGCGAGGAGCGGACAGCGAGCGAGGACGTCGAAGGCCGAGAGGGACACCGCCCCAACCTACCCCTGCCGCCCGCGCTCTGCAGGTGCCGGCCAGCGGCCTGGGAAGGGGTTCCCCGCCCCCGGGGGTAACATGGCCGGCGTCGCGACGGCCTTGCCCCGCCAAGCGGGGTCCACGACGGCCGAGGCGGCGAGGAGGCGTTCTCGAGCATGGCGTCGAGCTGGCAACGCACCATCACGGTGATGTTCCTGGCTCAACTGCTGGCGTCCCTCGGGTTCTCCACGATCTTCCCCTTCCTGCCGGCGTACGTCGAGGACCTCGGCTCGGTCACGGGCGGCTCGACCGTCTTCTGGGTGGCGATGGTCTACAGCGTCCAGGGGGTCGCCATGATGATCGCATCGCCCATCTGGGGCGCCGTGGCCGACCGCTACGGCCGCAAGCCGATGGTCGTGCGATCGCTCATCGGCGGCGCCCTGCTGGTGGTGCTGATGGCGTTCGCCCGCAACGCCGAGGAGCTCGTGCTGATCAGGCTGGTGCAGGGGCTCGTCACCGGCGTCGTGTCGGCCTCCTCGTCGATGGTCGCCGCCTCGGTGCCGCGCGAGCGCCTGGGCTTCGCGATGGGCCTGATGCAGACCGGGCAGTGGGCGGGCATCTCGGTCGGGCCCATCGTCGGAGGGTTCCTGGAGTTCCTCGTCGGTATCAGGATGTCGTTCATCGTCACGGGCGTCCTCCTGTCGATCGGGGGCCTGCTCGTGATCTTCGGAGTGCGCGAGAGGTTCACGCCACCGCAGCAGGAGAGGCGGCTCTTCGGCGCGATGTTCGGCCAGTGGCGCACGGTCCTCGGCGCGCAGGGCGTGCCCCTGACGTACCTGCTCCGGTTCACGGCCTGGCTGGGGAGGACGATGATCATGCCGTACCTCCCGCTCTTCATCGTCACCCTCACCATGCGGGACGAGCTGGCCAGCATCTACACCGGCGTCGCCATCGGCGCGGCCTCCCTCGCCGGCACGGTCAGCGGTGTGGCGTTGGGGCGCCTCGGCGACCGCGTGGGCCACAAGCGGGTGCTGGTGGTGTCGGCGGTCGCGACGGCGCTGTTCTACGTCCCAATGGCGTTCGTGACCGAGGTGTGGCAGCTCGTCGCGCTCAACGTCGCCGTCGGCTTCGCCGTGGGCGGCGTGCTGCCCGCCATCAGCGCCATGCTCGCGCGCTTCACCGACCCGGCGATGGCGGGCTCCGTGTACGGCCTCGACAACTCCGTGGGCGCGGCGTCCCGCGCGCTCGCGCCGCTGCTGGCCGGCGCGATAATCACGCTGTCGAGCGTCCCTGACGAGCCGAACTACCGCGGCATCTTCCTCGTGACGGCGGTGCTCTTCGCGGTCACCGCGGCAGTCGGCGCGTGGCGTCTGCCGCCGGGCGCCGGCGCCGACAGCGCGTCGCCTCTGGAGTTGCCGAGCGCCGCGCCAACGGCTAAGGTCGAGGCGTCACCAGGGGTGTCCCGGGACCGCTAGGTCACCGGGGCTGAGAACAGACCCTCGAACCTGACCCCGGTAATGCGGGCGGAGGGAGCGTGACGCGAGCCCGGCCGAGCGGTCGGGCGCGTCCGACCGGTGACGGAGAGGACGCGCATGAGGCATCTCCTCGGTTCACTCGCGATCCTGGCCCTGCTCGCGCCGCTCGCCGCGGCGCAGGAGTTGAGGGTCCTCACCCACGACTCGTTCTCGCTGCCCCTCGAGCTCGTCGAGGGCTTCGAGCGCGAGCACGGCATCGACGTGGTCTTCCTGTCCGGCGGAGACGCCGGCGAGGCCCTCAACCGGGCGATCCTCACCAAGGGCCGCCCGATCGCAGACGTGCTCTTCGGCGTCGACGAGGGCTTGCTGCAGCGCGCCGCCGACGAGGGCGTGTTCGAGGCCTACGAGAGCCCGTCGCTCGCCTCGGTGCCCGAACGCTTCGTGTTCGACGACGCTCACCGCGTCACGCCGGTCGACGTGGGCTACGTGGTGCCGAACGTCGACCTCGGGGCCTTGGCCGCGGTCGGCGTGGCGCCAGCCGAGCTGACGCTCGCCGACCTGGCGAGCGAGCGACTCGCCCCCCTCACCGTGGCCATGAACCCTGCGACCTCCAGCCCCGGGCTCGCCTTCCTGCTGGCCACCATCGTCCGCTTCGGCGACCGAGAGGCGGGGATCGCCCCCGCGGCCCCGGAGGCGGAGAGCGGCGGCTTCGCGGACTGGCTCGACTTCTGGAGCGCCTTCGCCGAGCGTGGCGGGCTCGTGACGGACGGGTGGTCTGACGCCTACTACACGGCGTTCAGCCGCTATGGCGGCGACCGTCCCATCGTCGTCAGCTACGCCACCAGCCCCGCGGCCGAGGTGATCTTCGCCTCCGAGCCGTTGGACGCGTCGCCCACGGCCAACCTCACCTGCGACGGCTGCGCCTACCGCCAGGTCGAGGGCGTCGGCATCCTGGCGGGCGCTCGGCAGCCGGAGGCGGCGGCGGCCTTCGTAGAGTTCCTGCTCTCCCCCGCGGTGCAGGAGGCCATCCCGCTCGAGATGTTCGTCGCCCCGGTGCGGGAGGGGGCCGTCGCTCCACCCGAGTTCGAGCGCTTCGCCACGCTGCCCGAGGGCTCGGTGGCGGAACCCCTGCCGCCGGCGACCGTCGCCGGCCACCAGGAGCGCTGGCTCTCCCAGTGGACGGCGGTCGTCATGCAGGGCAGGGACCCCGGGCAGGTCAGGTAGCCGACCCTCAGGCGGGCACGGCGGCCGGCTCCTCGCCCTCGGCGAGGAGCGCGGCCAGCTCGGGGGCGCGACCGACCACCTCGGCCAGGGGGCCGCTCGCCACGACGCGTCCCGCCTCCAGAACGATCACGAGGTCGGCCCGCTCGAGAGCGGCACGGCGGTGCGACACGACGAGGCACGTGACGTCGCGGTCGGCGAACAGGCCGTCCCAGAGGCGGCGCTCCGTCTCGACGTCCAGCGCGCTCGAGAGGTCGTCGAACACGAGGAGGTCGGCGCCGGTCACGAACATGCGCGCCGCCGCGGCCCTCTGCACCTGCCCGCCCGAGAGGCGCACGCCACGGGTGCCCACCTCGGTGTCGAGGCCGTGATGGAGCTGCGCCACGTCGCCCCCGAGCACAGCCAGGTCGAGGGAACGGGCGAGGTAGGCATCGTCGACTCGCCGCCCGAGTAGCACGTTCTCGCGCAGCGAGTCCGAGAACAGGCGGGGCACCTGGCCCGTGTACGCGCTGCGCGGCGGCACGAAGAACGTAGCGGGGTCCTCGACCACGCGCCCGTTCCAGCGCACGACGCCGGCCGACTTGGGCAGCAGGCCCAGCAGGACGCGGAGAAGGGTCGACTTCCCGGAGCCGACCCGGCCCGTCACGACGACGAACTGGCCCCTCTCGACAGCGAACGAGACGTCCTCGATGCCCTCCGCCGCCCCGGGGTGGCGGTACGTCAGCCCCTCCACGGCGAGCTCGACGAGCGGCTCGGCGACCTGCTTCGGCGGCTCGAAGCCCCCCTGCTCCCGCTCGAGGCCGTACGCGCGCGGCTCGATCAGGCTCTCGACGGGGGCGTCGACCAGCAGCCGGCCGAGGCGCTCGTACGCCACGCCCGTGCGCTTGTGCTGCACGAACATCAGCCCGAGGAACGACATCACGCCGGTGAGCCGGGGCAGGTACGTGACGAAGAGGGCGAAGTCGCCGACCGTGAAGCTGCCGTCACGGAGAGCGGACGCTCCCGCGAGCAGGACGACGCCCGTAGCGATGTTGACCATGTTGTCCGTCACGCTGCGGAACAGCTCGGTGAGCACGGTGTCCTTGAGCGCGCGCTCGCGCCGCGCCTCGTTGAGGCCCTGGAAGCGGGCCAGCACGCTCTCCTCGCGGCCGGACGCCTTGACGGCCTGGACGCTGCCGAACGTCTCGCCGATGAAGTCGGTCACGCGACTGGTCGCCTCCCGAGACGCGCGCCGGGCGTTGCGGATGTGCGGACGCATGCGGCCGGTCAGCACCAGCGTGAACGCCAGAGGGACGCAGGCGAGCACCGTCAGCAACGGGTCGATGTAGGCCATCACGGCCAGCGCCGCCACGCCGTAGCCCGCGAAGCCCCAGAAGTCGACCCAGTTCTCGACGTACTCGCCGATGTCGTTGACGTCGTCGCGGAAGCGCGTCACCGCCTCGCTCGGCGACTCCGGCAGCCGCCTGGCGCCGGCCGAGGTGAGGAGGTGGGCGAGGACGTTGTGCCGCACGTGCAGCGTCACCTCCACCCAGTAGCTCGCCCAGGCTCGGATGGCGGCGACGAAGATGCCGATGCGCCCGACGTCGAGCGTCAGCGCCAGCGCCAGGAACGTCCAGGCGTCCCAGCCTGCGGGCGCGGAGCCGGACAGGGCGTCGAAGATGCCCTTGGTGAAGAGCCCGGTGAGCACCGGAAGCAGGTGGACCGCGGCCCAGAGGAGGCAGGAGACGACGAAGAGCCACCGTCTCTGCCGCACGAGGCGCCAAGTCAGCACCAGCGGGTTCGTATCGAAGGTCATGCGAGGTCCTCCAGCAGCTCGGCTTCGCTCGCGGCGAGCTGCCTGCCAGCGCGGCCGGCGACGTTCAGGTCCAGCGCCAGCGCGGCGCGCCTCAGGCGGGAGTAGCGAGAGCTGGGGTCGGCGACCAGGGTGGCACGGTCGCCGGCCTCGATGATGCGGCCCTGTTCCATCACCACGATCTCGTCGACGCGCTCCACGGTCTCGAGGCGGTGCGCGATGACGATCGCGGTGCGGCCGTGCAGGAGCCTGGAGAGCGCGCGCTCGAGGCGCCTCTCCGTGACGGGGTCGAGCCGCGACGAAGGCTCGTCGAGGATGACGACGCCGGGGTCCTTGAGGAACACGCGGGCGAACGCGATCAGCTGCGCCTCGCCGGCCGAGAGGTTGCGCCCGCCCGAGTCGAGCTCGGTGTCGAGACCCGCCTCCTGGCCCCTGAGCCACTCGCCGAGGCCGAGCTCCTCGAGCACGTCGAGGATCACGGCGTCAGGGACGCTCCCGTCGAAGAACGTCAGGTTGTCCCGCAGCGTGCCGCGGAAGAGCTGGACGTCCTGCGTGACGAGGCCGATGCGCGAGCGCAGATGGTGCAGGTCGACGTCCCGGGCGTCACGGCCTCCCACCCTCACGGTGCCGGCGCTGGGGTCGTAGAGACGGAACACGAGGCGCGTGAGCGTCGTCTTGCCCGAGCCCGTGCGGCCCAACAGGCCGAGCCGTCGGCCCGGAGCGAGCTCGAGGCTGACGCCTCGCAGGGTGAGCTGGTCCGCCTCCGCGTCGAGGTAGTGGAAGTCGACGTCCTCGAACGCCACGGCGAGCGCCCCTGGCGTGAGCGTCTCCCTACCCCCCGTCGGCAGGGCGGAGCGCGTCCGGAACAGCTCGCCGACGCGCTGGACGCCGGCGGCGGCCTTCTGCAGCTCCTGGAGCTGCTGCGTGATCTGCTCGATCGGGTTGTGGAGCATGAACAGGTACTGGAAGACCATGTAGGCGGCCCCCACGGTCATCTGGCCGCGGGTCACGAGGTGGATCGAAGCGCCGATCGTCACGGCCAACCCGACCACGAAGAGTCCGTAGCTCGACAGCCACACGACGCTGCGCAGCATCCAGGCGCGCCGAGTGTCGAGGTAGACGCCGCGCATGACGCCGCGGAAGCGGTGCAACGAGTAGGCGCCCGCGCCGTTGGCCCTGAGGTCATCGAGACCGTGAAGGCGCTCCTCGATGAAGCCGAACTGGCGGGCCTGAGCCTCACGCTCGAGGTTCGAGGCCGGCACGCCGACCTTGCGCGTGAGGGTCAGGGTGACGAGCTCGAGGACCACGAACGCCGTCAAGGCCCCGCCCATGAGGGGCTCCTCGAGCCAGAGGGCCACCAGGATCCCCACCAGTAGCAGCAGGCCCCCGAATACCCTCACGGAGAACTGCGAGAGGAAGTTCGAGAGGTTCGTGACGTCGCCGTCGATCCGCTCGATCATCTCGCCCGACGTGCGGGCGTTGTGGAAGCCCATGTCGAGGCCGAGCGTGTGGCGGGTGACGTCCTCGCGCAGGTGGTTCGTCGCGCGCCAGCCCACCGAGGCGGCGACGTAGGTGGCGAAGGCGTTGAGGAGCTGAGTGACGACGGCGACGACGAGGAACGTCGCCGCCAGCGTGGTGAGCCTGCTGCCGGGGGCGGCGGCGAGCGCGCCGTCGATGAACCGGCGCAGGATCTGCGGGACGAGCAGCTGTAGGCCCGTCGCGGCCAGCAGCAGAAGGGCCATCAGCGCCGCCATGCGGCGCTGGGGCGCCAGGTAGCGGCGCAGCAGCGAGAGCAGGGAGGCGTCGAAGCCGCT
Source organism: Deinococcaceae bacterium (assembly GCA_044507975.1). GTDB lineage: Bacteria > Deinococcota > Deinococci > Deinococcales > Trueperaceae > DASRWD01. The sequence goes on along the minus strand of JBIQIQ010000001.1, from coordinate 57,999 downwards.
TGCGGGTTGGGTCGGTACCGCTCTGGTGGTCATGTCACCTCGAGTGCGAGGTCTCCTAATGTGCGCTCTTCTCGCCCGGGGGTCGGCCGCTCGCGCAAGTTCACGGCCGCGGGCTCCTTCTGGGTCGCCCACGGCCGGGTCTTCTCGCGTTGAAGAAGGTGACTAACCGGTCAGCAGGCAGACCACTCCCACGGGGATACCGCCGCTGGACGGAACCAGGCGGTAGGCCGCGGGAACGTGACGGTCTGCCATGACCGGAAGACTCTAGGGGAGCGGTCGCCAGGTTGTCAACTCGGTTACCGTCACGCTTCGCCCCGTGCTGGCGCGATCCGCCGCGTTTGACAACGACTTGGCGACCACCTACGCTCAGACGTCCAAACGACGCTCAGCAGGCGTTGCCCACCAGCCGTCACTACCCCGCGGCGCCGCCCTCTCCGTGGCGCCGGGGCCGTAAGGAGGCCATATGGCACGACTCCTCGCCCTCGTACTGACAGCCGCGCTCGCGCTCGCCGGCTCCGCCCTGGCCCAGCAGTCCGGCGGCACGCTGGTGGCCGCCTGGAACCAGGAGCCTGTCGGCTTCGACCCGCACATCGTCAGCGCGGTCTCGAGCCACCAGGTCCTCACCAACGTGATCGACAACCTCGTCACGCTCGACGAGGAGCAGAACATCGTGCCCGAGCTGGCCGAGACCTGGTCGGTGTCGGACGACGGCACTGTCCTGACGTTCACGCTGCGCGAAGGCGTGATGTTCAGCAACGGGGAGCCGCTCACCGCCGCGCACTTCAAGACGGTGTTCGAGCGCATCCTCGACCCCGAGACCGGCTCCGGCAACGCCTGGCGCCTGGCCGGCGTCGAGAGCGTCGAGGCGCCCGACGAGCGCACGCTGGTGCTCGGCCTCTCGGCGCCCACGCCCGGCCTCCTCGGGCACCTGGCGGTGTCCAAGGCGTTGGGTGTGTTCCATCCTTCGGCCATCGAGGACGGCACCGTCAACACGCGCCCCGTCGGGACCGGCCCGTTCATGATCAGCGACTACCAGCCGGGCAACAGGGTCCTGCTCGAGCGCAACCCCCACTATTGGCGCGAGGGGCTCCCCTACCTCGACGCCGTCGACGTGCGCATCATCCCGGACGAGACCGTTCGGCGGACCGCCCTCGTCACCGGCGAGATCGACTGGACGTTCACGGTGCCGGCGCAGTCCGTCGCCGAGCTCCAGGCGCGCGACGACGTGGTGGTCGACGCCACCCCGGCTGGCGCCTACTACTACATCGGCGTCAACACCAGGGACGGCCCGCTCGCAGACGCGCGCGTCCGGCAGGCGATCTCCTACGCGGTCAACCGCGACAACGTCGTTCAGGCCGCCGAGTTCGGCAACGCCGAGGTCACGCAGGACCCGATCCCCTCGAACTCAGCCTGGAGCTTCGACTACGCGCCCTACGAGCACGACGTCGAGCGCGCCCGCCAGCTCCTCGCCGAGGCCGGCTTCGCGGACGGCTTCGACCTGACGATCATGCCGACGACCGAGGTCCCGGCGACGATCCGCGCCGCCCAGGTCATCCAGGCCGACCTGGCCGCGGTCGGGATCCGCGCCTCGATCAACACGCTCGAGTGGGCGGAGTGGCTGCAGGAGCAGGGCGAGGGCAACTACGAGACGTTCGTCTGCTCCTGGAACGGCCTCGTCGATCCCGACGACTTCTTCTACGCCCAGCACCACACGGGAGAGGTCTTCAACTTCACCGGCTACTCGAACCCGAGCGTCGACGAGCTCCTCGACGAGGCCAGGGGACTCGCCGAGTTCGACGACCGGTACCCGCTCTACGAGCAGGTCAACCAGATGATCGTCGACGACGCCGCGTACATCTACCTCTACAACCCGCTGCAGATCCACGCGTACAACCCTTACGTGCAGGGCTTCAGCACGCGCTCCGACCAGTCGGTGCGCTTCCACGAGACCTGGATGGAAGACCACTAGCGCCGGAGACTGACCTCGGGGGCGGGCCGTTCCGCCCGCCCCCGTTCCACCCGGGTCCCCTAGCGTGAGCCTCAGCTACCTCCTCAAGCGTCTCGGATCGTTGCTGCTCGTGCTCTTCGGCGTCAGCATCGTCACGTTCGCGATCGTCCCTCTGCTCCCGGGCAGCCCCGCCCGGGTGACCCTCGGCGTGCAGGCCACGCCCGAGGCGGTGGCCGCCCTCGAGCGCCGGATGGGCCTCGACAGGCCGCTCGTGACCAGGTACCTCGACTGGATCGGCGGCATCGTCACCCGGGGGGACTTCGGCACCAGCCTGATCAGCGGGGCACCGATCGCCGGCGAGGTGACCAGGCGCGCTCCCGCCACCTTCAGCCTCGCCATGGTCGCTCTGGCCATCGGGTTGCTCATCGCGCTGCCAGCGGGCTTCCTCTCCGCCCTCAAGCCAGGCAGCGGGCGCGACCTGGGCGTGTCGGTCATGAGCCAGCTCGGTGTGTCGGTGCCCGACTTCTGGATGGGCATCCTGCTGATCCTGCTCTTCTCGGAGACCCTCGGCTGGCTGCCCTCGTCCGGCTACGCGCCGCTCTCGGAAGGTCTCTGGCCATGGCTGAGCCACATCCTTCTGCCGGCCGCCACGGTCGGCATCATCAGCGGCTCGATCATGGCGAGGTTCGTCCGCTCGGCTCTGCTGGAGGTGCTGGGCCAGGACTTCGTGCGCACAGCCCACGCCAAGGGGGTGCCGCGACGCGAGGTGCTGCGCAAGCACGTCACGCGCAACGCCGCCATCCCGATCGTCACCATCGTCGGGCTGCAGATGGCGACGCTCCTCTCGGCCGTCGTGGTCGTCGAGATCATCTTCGCCTGGCCCGGCCTGGGGCAGCTGGCCCTCACGGCGACCCTCCAGCGCGACTACCCGGCGCTGCAGGCCGCCGTGCTGCTCTCTGCCGCGATCTTCACCGCCATCAACCTCGTCACCGACCTCTCGTACACGCTCCTCGACCCGCGGGTCAGCTACGCCTGATGGCCGCCGGGACCGTCGCTGCCCCACGAGAGGTCGAAGGCGCTAGGCGCGCCCCTGGCCTCTGGCGCAAGGCGCTCAGGCACGGGCTGGTGCTCGCCGGGGGCGGCATCGTGCTCCTGCTCCTCGCGGCCGCCTCGTTCGGCGCGGCGCTGGCCCCACACGACCCCAACGCGATGAACTTCGGCGCCCTGTTCGCGGCGCCGTCGCTGGCGCACCCCTTCGGCACCGACGAGTTCGGGCGTGACCTCCTCTCGCGCATCCTCCACGGCGCCGCGGTCAGCGTGAGGGTGGCCTTCATCGCGGTCGGGATCTCGGCGCTGGCCGGCGTGACGCTCGGGCTCGTGGCCGGGTACACGGGCGGCTGGGTCGACGAGGTCGTGATGCGCGTGATGGACGTCTTCTTCGCGCTGCCGGCCGTGCTCCTGGCGATCGTCGTCATGGCGATCCTCGGGCGCGGCGTCGAGAACGCGATGATCGCCATCGCCATCGTCTACGCGCCGATCTTCGCCCGGGTCACCCGCGGCGCCGTGATCTCGGTGCGGGACAGGGAGTTCGTCAACGCCGCCCGCGCTCTGGGTCAGGGCCGCGCGCGGATCATGTTCGCGCACGTGCTGCCCAACGCGATGGGGCCCATCATCGTGCAGACCTCCCTCAGCCTCGCGTTCGCCATCCTCGCCGAGGCCGCGCTGTCGTTCTTCGGGTTGGGGACGCAGCCGCCCGACCCGAGCTGGGGGCGGATGCTCTCGGAGGGCAGGGCCTACCTCCGGCAGGCGCCCTGGATGGGCGTCTTCCCCGGTCTCGCGATCATGGTCTCCGTCCTGGGCTTCAACCTCCTCGGCGACGGGCTGCGGGACGTGCTCGACCCGCGCTACCGGGGGCGCAGCTGATCCCCCGGACCGCCGTGACGCGTCCACCCAGGCACCACATCGTCGCCGTCGGCCTGCTGGCCGCGGGCGGACTGGCGTACGAGGTCGCGCTCACCCGTCTCCTGTCGGCACTGCTCGTGAGCAGCTGGGTGGCCCCGGTGCTGGCCGTCGCCCTGCTCGGCGTCGGGCTGGGAGCTGGCCTCGCCGCGGCGGCGCCGCTGCTGCGCGGGGGCGCGGCGGCCCTCCTGGGCGCGGCGGCGGCGGCCGCGCTGGCCGTGCTCTCCTTCCCTCTCTGGCTCTTCGCCGCCGCGAGCGGGAACCCGTGGCTCGGGCTGGCGCTGCCGTTGCTGGCGTACGTCGGGATCGGCATGAGCAGCGCCGCAGTGTTCGCACGGCACCCGCCCGGGGCGGCCTGGCTGTCGAGAGCGGACTACGGGGCGGCCGCGGCCGCGGCGCTCGCGACGCCTTGGCTCCTCGACCTGACCGGCCTCGGCGCGCCCGCCGCGATGATCGCCGCGGCCGCCCTCGTCGCGCTGGCGGCCACGGCGTTGACCAGGTCCAGCGGCTTCTCCCGGCCCAGGGGACCATCCGACCTCGGCCTGGCCGGCGCGGCTATCGCCGTGGCGGCGCCCCTGCTGGGCGCGCTGGCCTTGGCCGTAGGAGCCTGGGAGGTCCGTCCGTCGGTCCACATGACGGGCAAGCCCATCTCGCTCGTTCTCGCCGGCGGCGGAACGGTCGAATCGACCCGTTGGGACGGGACGGCCAGGACCGACCTCGTCCGCGCGCCGAGCGGCGCGCGCTACCTCTACATGGACGGAGGCGCCGGCTCGCTCGTGCCGGAGTCCGATCCCTCAGGCTGGTCGTCCGACGTCGGCGCCTTCCCCTTCGCGCTGGCTCCGGCGACGAGCGCGTACCTGATCGGCTCCGGCGGGGGGCTCGACGTGGTCCAGGCCCGCTCGGAAGGGGTCGAGGAGGTGACCGCGGTCGAGGTGAACCGCGCGAGCGTCGAGCTGGTGCGCGACCTTGGTAGCCTCGCGGCCCCCGTCTACGAGCCGCCTACGGAGGTCGTGATCGGCGACGGCAGGCGTGAGCTCGCCGACAGGCGCGGCGCTTACGACGTGATCACCCTCGCCAACGTCGTGACCGGGGCGGCGGAGCTCCGCGGCGCGGCCCTGACTGAGAACCTGGTCTACACCGTCGAGGCGTTCGAGCAGTACCTCGCCGCGCTGACGTCGCACGGCCGCCTGGCCCTCAAGCTCTACGACGAGCTCACGCTCACGCGGGCCCTCACCACGGCCCTCGCGGCGCTCGTGGACGGCGGTCACGCCCCGGACCACTCCGCCGCGCTGGATCACGTGATGGCGGTCATGGACGTGAGCCAGTCCCGGGCCGTGCCGCTGCTCGTCGTGCGCCGGTCCCCGTTCACGCGTGAGGAGGCCGTCGCGGCCGCCCGCCTGGCGGAGCGGCGGGGCTGGTCGCTGCTCCTCGTGCCCGGCTTGCTGGCGCCACCCTCGCTCCAGCCGCTGGCCCGCGGCGAAGCCGACCTGGACGGCGTCGTCGCCGCCTCGCACACCGTCGACCTCGGTCCGACGCGCGACGACGCACCTTACTTCTTCTCGTTCGAGCCCGGGGTGCCGCGCGACGCGAGACGGGCCGGTGTCCTGGCCGCGACCGCCAGCCTCGCCCTGGCAGCGTCGGCGCTGCTGGCTGGGCGGCGGCTGAGAGGCGCCGGCTCCGGCGCCCGCGGCCTGCTCGCGGCGACCGGGCTCGGCGCCGGTTTCCTGCTCGTCGAGCTGGCGTCTCTCCCCCTGGTACAGCGCGCGGCCGGGCACCCGACCTGGAGCCTCTCCCTGACCTTGGGGGCGGTCCTAGTAGGCGGCGCGATCGGCGCCCACCTCGCCGCCCGGAGGACCGGGGGCGTGAGGGCCGGGGCGCTGATAGCAGCCGTGAGCGTGTCGGCCTGGCTGATCGCGGCGCCGCCGCTAATAGCCGTCCTGGCCCCCCTGCCGGCCTGGCTCGCAGGCGCGGCCGCCGCAGCGATGCTGATGGCGGCGTCCGTGCCGATGGGCCTGCCGTTCCCGCGGCTCCTCGTCGCATTGGGCGCCCCGCGCGGCGTGGCGGCCGCGCTGGCCCTCTCCGGGCTGGCTGCGGTGGTGGCGGGCGCCGGCGCCCTGTGGCTCTCGCATGCGCTGGGCCTGAGCGCGGTGGGCTGGGCGGCCGCAGGCGCTTACCTCCTGGCCGCCGCCGCTGCCCCGGCACGACGCCTCTGACGCCGGTGGCGGCCGCCGCCCACTTAGACTCGCACCGTGAGCAGGAACCTGCTGGCCAGCATCGCCGGGCTCGGCTCGTTGGGCTTCCTGACGGCCGCCCTCCTCGTGCCGCTGGCGGCGATCCTGTGGCGGGGGGTCGCTCCCGACGGCGAGTTGGACATCGCTGGGCTGCTCGCCACCCTGACTGATCCGTACTACCTCGGGAGGCTGTGGTTCACCACCTGGCAGGCCCTGCTCTCGACGGTCCTCACCGTGCTCGTCGGGCTCCCGTCCGCGCTGCTCCTGGCGCGCTACCGGTTCGCCGGCCGCAGGCTGCTGACCGCGGCGTTCAGCGTCCCGTTCGTCATGCCCACCGTCGTGGCGGGCATGGGCTTCCTCGCGCTGGCGGGGCCACGCGGTGTACTCGGCGTGGACCTGCGCAACACGCTCGCTCTCGTGCTCGCCGCCCACGTGTTCTACAACTTCGCCGTCGTGGCTCGGCTGGTGTCGGGGTTCCTCGAGGGGATGGGCCCGCGCCTCGAGCAGGCCGCCGCTACCCTCGGCGCCGGGACGTGGCGGACCCTGTGGCGCGTGACGCTGCCACTGGCGTTGCCCGCGACCGTCGCGGCGGCCACCCTGGTGTTCATCTTCTGCTTCACGAGCTTCGGCGTGATCCTCATCCTGGCGCCCGACGCCAGGTTCGCGACGCTGGAGGTCGAGCTCTACCGGCTCACGCTGCGGCTCCTGCGCCTCGACGCCGCTGCCGCCCTCGCCCTCGTGCAGCTGGCGGTGGTGGGAGGCCTGGGCTGGCTCTACACCCGGCTGCAGGCGCGTCTCTCGGTGCCGGTGTCGGCGGGCCGCTCGCAGGCTCGAGCGCCGCGCGGCGCGGGCGCGGCGCTGCTCGGGGCCGACCTCCTGCTGATCGGAGCGATCGTGCTGGCGCCGCTCGTGGCGCTGACGGCGAGCGCCTTCACGGCCGGGGACGGGTCGTTCCCTTCGCTCGACAACCTGCGCGCGATGCTCGACGCGCCGCGGTCGGTCGGCTTCGCGACCCTCGGTCTCAGCCTGCGCAACTCCTTGACGTTCGCGGCGCTCTCGACGGCGCTGGCGCTCGTCATCGGGACGGCCTTCGCCTACGCCGTTCACCGCGGTCGCTGGCGCTGGCTCGACGGCCTCTCGCTGCTCCCGCTGGCGACAAGCCCCGTCACGCTTGGCCTCGGCTACCTCATCGCCTACCCCTGGCTCGTCGCGACGTTCTGGGGCGTCCCGCTCGCGCACGCTCTCATCGCCTTCCCGTTCGTTACGCGCACGCTCCTGCCTGCGATGCGGGCGCTGCCGGCCGGGCAGGTGGGCGCGGCGGCCACGCTCGGCGCCGGTCCGTGGCGCACGCTGTGGCGGGTCGAGCTTCCGCAGCTGCGTCCCTCGCTGGCGGTGGCGGCCGCGTTCGCCTTCGCGGTGTCTCTGGGAGAGTTCGGCGCCTCGCTCCTGCTGGTCAGGCCCGAGTTCGCCACGCTGCCGGTGGCCATCTTCGACAGGCTCGGCAGGCCCGGGCCGCTCAACTACGGCGCGGCGCTCGGGCTGTCGATGGTGCTGATGGCCGTGACGGCGCTCGTCATGCTCGTCCTGCAGCGGCGCGGCCGCGGCGAGTTCTGACGTGGGCACCGCGGCTATGATGCCGCGTGGACCATGGGCCTTAGCGTCGAGCACCTGTCCAAGGCGTACGGCCCGGTGAGAGCCGTCGACGACGTGACGCTGGAGGTGCCGGAAGGGGCCACCCTCGCGCTCCTGGGACCGAGCGGGTGCGGCAAGAGCACGCTGCTCAGGCTCGTGGCGGGGCTCGAGCGGCCTGACGCCGGGCGCGTGCGCATGGGCGGCGCCGACGTCACGGCGCGGCCTCCCCAGCGGCGCGACCTCGGGATGGTGTTCCAGGACTTCGCGCTCTTCCCGCACCTCAGCGTCGCCGACAACGTCGCGTTCGGCCTCGTCGAGAGGGGCTGGGAGCCGCCTCGCCGGCGCGAGCGCGTCGCCGAGATGCTCGACCTGGTGGGCCTGGGCGGCCTGGGCCAGCGGCGCGTGACGGAGCTGTCCGGCGGCCAGCAGCAGCGCGTGGCGCTGGCCCGCGCGGTAGCGCCCGGCCCCGGTCTCCTTCTGCTCGACGAGCCGCTCTCGAACCTCGACGAGGCCCTGCGCGCCGAGCTCAGGGACGAGGTCGCACGCATCCTGGAGGGGCTCGGCGCCGAGGCCGTGTACGTGACCCACGACCAGGTCGAGGCCTTCGCCGTAGCCGACGCGGTGGCGGTGATGCGCAGCGGGAGGATCGTCCAGGTCGGCGGGGCGGATGAGCTGCTCACGTCCCCGGCAGACGCCTGGACGGCCCGGTTCCTGGGGCACGAGAACGTCTGGGAGGGCGACGAGGCGCGCCGGATCGCCGCGGCCGCGCGCGTGGCCGCCCCGCCGGCCGGTGACGGCGCGCTGCTGCTGCGGATCGAGGACGTCTCCCTCGCGTCGGTTGGCTCGGCTCCCCGGCCCGACGGTCGAGCCACCGCCCGAGCGGTCGTTCGCGAGGTGCTGCGTGAGGGCCTCGTCTGGCGGCTGGCCCTCCACGTCCCCGAGTGGCAGGCGGACGTCACCTGGCGGGGGCACGGACGCGAGCTCCGAGCCGAACCCGAGCCGGGAGCGGACTACGACCTGGTCTTGCCGCCTACAGCCTGGAGGACGCTCCCGGCGTGAGGCCGATCGACGCCTCCCCGGGAGGGAGCCCCACGGCCCTGGTCCTGGCTGGCGGGGACCTGCCGCCGCTACGGCTGGTCGAGCGGCTCGTGAGCGCGGCGACCATCGTCGTCGCCGCCGACGGCGGGCTGCAGCACGCTTCCGCTCTCGGGGTGACGCCCGATCTCCTGGTGGGCGACATGGACAGCGTGCTGCCCGACCTGGTCGGCGCCTATCCAGGCCTCGAGGTCGAGCGGCACCGGCCCGACAAGGACGAGCTCGACCTCGAACTGGCGCTGGCCGCGGCGCGCCGGCGCGGTGCCGCCACGGCCGCGGTCCTGGGAGCGTTCGGCACCAGGCTCGACCACAGCCTGACGGCGCTGCTGGCAGCGGCGCGCGCGGCTGCGGCCGCGGAGCCGTTCCGGGTCTCGCTGCACGGCGGCACGTCGGAGGCCCACCTCTGCGCGCCGGCCCTGCCACTCACCGCGACCTGGCCGCGCGGCACGACGGTCAGCCTGGTGGCGCTGGCCGGCGACGCCGTCGTCGACGCTTCAGGCCTGGCTTACCCGGTCGTGGGACTGAGGCTGCCGTTCGGCGCCGGCCTGGGCGTCTCGAACGTGTCGACGGCCGACGAGGTCGAGGTGCGCAGCGCGCTGGGCGTCGTCGCGGTGATCGCCGAGCACGACGTCGCCTAGCCGCGCTGGCTCAAGGACCTGACGGCGCTGCCGCGAACACGACCTCGGCACCGGGCCCGGTGAGCCTCACCTCTCCATCTTCCAACTCGTAGCGCTCGACGAGCTCCAGGGCGGCGAGCAGAGCCTGCTCGAGGCTCATCGCCGGGTCGGGGCAGGCCATCAACGTGGAGACGATGGGCTCGAAGGCCACGCGTCCCTCCGGGCTCAGCGCCGCGGTCGCGACCATCTGGTTGCAGCCGACGGAGCCGGCCAGCTGCCCGAGCTCGTTCAGGAGGAACCCGCTGCCGGCACCGGCCTCAGGCCTCAGCGTCTCGCCGCCGACGGTGACGCTCGCCAGCTGCCACCGGCCCGTCCCGAAGAGGTCGGCGAGACCCGCGGTATCTCCCGCCGTGTGGCCGGGCGCCGCGAGCGCGAGGGCGACGAGCAGTGCGACGGCGAGCCTGCTGACGGTGCGGGGGCGCGTGCTCGGTAGTGTCATGTGCGCAGGCTACCCGTCTCCCGAGAGAGCGCCATTAGCGGTCCATGCTCGGCGGAGTTAGTCTGCGCTCATGCTCGACGAGTCGCAGGTCAGGGAGCGCTTGCTGGCGCTGCAGCTCACCGCCGGTCACTGGGCCGTGCACGGCAGCGCCGCGTTGGTCCTCCGGGGCCTGCTGGCGGAGGCGGGGGACGTCGATGTCGTTGCGCGGGGCCCCGCATGGCGGCGGGCGCTCGAGCTCGGGGAGCCGAAGCCAGGCAAGGAGGACCTCTGCGTCGCCCTCCCGCACCTCGACGTCGAGGTGTGGTCCGGCTGGCTCGGCGAGGACGTGGACGCCCTGATCGAGGGCGCCGAGGACGTCGGCGGCGCGCCGTGCGTGACCCTCGAGGCCGTGCTGCGCTTCAAGGAGCGGGCTGGCAGGCCGAAGGACGTCGCTCACGCCGAGGCGATCAGGCGCGCGCTCGCAGCCGGGTCTCGTTGACACCCGGGGAGGCTGCTGTTAGACTCCCGCGCTCATGACAGGTGACGCTCCCGGACACGCAGACGCCCCCTCCCGCTCGCCGATCGCAGACCTGCCGCGCCTCGGAGGACGTGAGGTGAGGCTGGAGGGGTGGGTGCTCACCCGTCGCGACCTCGGCGGCGTGGGCTTCCTCCTGCTACGGGACCGGTCGGGAACGGTGCAGTGCGTCGTCGAGCGCGCCGTCCTCGATCGCAGCGGCTTGACGGGGCTGCCGCTGCACGAGAGCTTCGTCGCCCTCGAGGGCGTGGTGGCTGCGCATGCCAAGGCCCCCGGCGGGGTCGAGGTGCACGTCAGGGCCGTTCGGGTCGTCAGCGAGGCCAGCGCCCCACCGCCGGTGGAGCTCTCGAAGGAGGAGTGGCACTCCAACCCCGACACCCTCCTCGCCTACCGGCACGTCACCGTGCGCAGCCCGCGCGCCCGGGCCGCTCTGAAGGTCAAGGCCGCGCTGGTCAAGGCGTTCCGCGCCCACCTCGACGAGCGCGGGTTCACGGAGGTCTTCACGCCCAAGCTCGTCAGCGCCGGAGCCGAGGGCGGGGCGAACCTCTTCGAGGTCGACTTCTACGGGCAGCGGGCCTACCTCGCGCAGTCACCGCAGCTCTACAAACAGATCATGGTGGGCGTCTTCGAGCGCGTCTACGAGACGGCGCCCGTCTACCGGGCCGAGAAGAGCCACACGTCCAGGCACCTCTCCGAGTACCTCTCCCTGGACGTCGAGTTCGGGCCCATCGCCGACGAGGGCGACGTCATGGACCTCCAGGAAGGCGTCGTCAAGGCCATGCTGGGCGCGGCGGTGGAGACCTGCCGGCCCGAGCTCGAGCTCTTCGGCGCCGAGCTGCCCGACCTGTCGGCGGCGGTCCCGCGCGTCCCCATGCTCGCGGTCCGGGAGCTCGTCAGGGAACGCTACGGCCACGCCTCCGGCGGGAAGGACCTCGACCCCGAGGCAGAGAGGCTGATCGGCCGATGGGCCAAGGAGGAGCACGGCTCCGACCTGGTGTTCGTCACCAAGTACCCACAGGCGGCGCGCCCCTTCTACACCTACCCGGAGGAGGGCGGCCTGACGCGGGGTCTCGACCTGATCTTCCGGGGGGTGGAGATCACCTCCGGCGGCCAGCGCGCTCACCGTCACGAGGTGCTGGTCGACGAGCTCTCCAAGCGCGGCATGGACGCCGCCGCCTTCGCCGACTACCTCGAGGTCTTCAAGCACGGCATGCCGCCGCACGGCGGGTTCGCGATCGGTGCCGAGCGCGTCACCGCGCTGCTCCTCGGCATCCCCAACGTCCGGTTCGCCCGGGCCTTCCCCCGCGACTCGCAGCGGCTCACGCCCTAGCTTCCCTCGCCCGGCACGGTGTTGACGGCACGTTGACGCCCCTCGGCTAGCATCGTCGTAGCCCCGGTCCCGTCCGAGCGGCCGAAGGAGGAACGATGAGAGAACGAAGGCTCTTCGCGTCGGCGGTCGCCGTCGCCGCGATGGTCATGGCGGCCTGCGCGCCCACTGCGTCCACGAGCGGTCCCGGTTCGGAGCCGGCCCTGCCGGCGGCTTGCGTGCAGACGCCGCCCCCGACGGTCGCCGTCGTCGACTTCGAGAACACCACCGCCCAGTTCGGTACGACCGTGGTGGGGGTCGAGGACGCGGCCTCGGCGCGCCTCATCACCCTCCTCAAGGAATCAGGCTGCTACGTGGTGGTCGAGCGCAGCGAGCTCATCACGATCATGCAGGCCCAGGGGCTCGAGTCGATGGACCCGGTGTCACTGGCGCGGGCCGCGGGAGCGGGCTACGTCATCACCGGCACCGTCACAAGGGCCACCATCGCCGAGCCCGGTGCGAGCCTCTTCGGCATCAGCCTGGGCGAGACGCGGGCGCACGTAGAGGTCGACGTCAGGGCGACCGACATCATCACCGGCGAGGTCGTCGTCTCGATGACCGGTGCGGGCACCGCTAGCAGCCCGAACATCGCCGTCTCCCGCATCCCGCAGCTCGGCACCATCCGTTACGACGACCCCACCGTGGGGCCGCTGCTCGCGGACGCGGCTCAGACGGCGGTCACTGAGGTCGTCGCGGCGCTGCGCTCTGCCTTCTGAGCCAGGGGACTGGACGACGGGGCCGGCTCTACGCGGGCCCCGTCCACTAGCTAACTGGCCATTCGTCTCAGTCGGCGACCAGCAGGTCGACCACCCCGGAGGCGAGCACCGAGACCGCAACCTCGAGCCCGCGCTCGTCGATGTCGAAGCGCGGGTTGTGGTGCGGCCAGGCCGTGTCGGCGCTCGAACGCGTGCCCACGAAGAAGTAGACGCCTTTCGCCTGCTGCAGCCACAGCGCCATGTCGTCTCCGCCCATGATGGGGCGCTGCTCGACCACCTTGTCCTCACCGACGATGCCCGCGGCCACGCGCCTCAGCCGCTCGACGGACGCCTCGTCGTTAACGACCGCCGGCGTGCCTGAGAACCACTCGCTGTCGAGTCGGGCACGGTGCGTGCGGCAGACCGAATCGGCGACCTCGAGCACGCGAGCGCTCAGCCGCTCGCGGGTGTCGGCGTCGAACGTCCTGAGCGTCCCTTTCAGCTCTACCGCCTCGGGGATGATGTTGTAAGCCGTGCCCGCATGGAAGCTGGTGATGCTGACGACCGATTGGTCGGCCGGCTCCGTCTCACGGCTGACCAGCGTCTGCAGCGAGGTGACGAGATGCGAAGCGGCGACGATGGGGTCGACGCAGTCGTGCGGGTAGGCCGCGTGACCTCCCTTGCCCGTGACCACGAGCCTGAAGCTGTCGGTCGCAGCCATCGCCGGACCCGCGCGCACGGACACGGTCCCGAGCGGGTCGTTGCTCGAGAGGTGCAGTCCGATCACATGATCGACGGAGATGCCGTCGAGCGCCCCGTCGTCGAGCATCGCCTTGGCGCCCCTCACGATCTCCTCGGCCGGCTGGAACACGAACACGACGCGTCCCGCCAGGTCGGCCCGGAGCCCGACCAGCGCCTCGACCACGCTGAGCAGGACCGCCGTATGGCCGTCGTGGCCGCAGGCGTGCATCTTCTCCGGCGTCGTGCTGCGGTACTCGACGCTCTTCTCCTCCGGTACCGGGAGGGCGTCCATGTCGGCGCGAGCCAGCACGGTCGGCCCGGGCCTGCCCGTGTCCATCACGGCTACGACGCCCGTCCCGCCTACCCCGACGCGCGGCTCGAGCCCGATCTCTCGCAGGCGCCGCTCGACGACGCCCATCGTCCGGTGCTCCTCGAAGGCGATCTCCGGATGCCTGTGGAGGTCGCGACGCGTCGCGACCGTCTTCTCCTGCAGCTCCCGCGCTCGTTCGACGATGCTCTTCATCGCGCCAGCGTACGCCTACCGCATCCCGGCGACCAGCTGGACATGGCCGTCCCCCGGCACCACCACCGACTCGAAGACCTGCACGGGCGACGTGAGCACGCGGACCTGGTAGACGCCCATCGCCAGCTCCACGCTGTCGCCGACCCGCCCTGCAGCGACGAGCTCGCCGTTCGCTGCGTAGACCTCGAACGCGGGCTCGAGGGCCGCGGCGATCGCCTCCTGCAGGCCCTCGAACGAGCCGACGTCGACGTACGTGGCCTCGATCGCGGCCGCCAGGCCCTCGAAGGCGTCGAGGCCCTCCTCTCCTAGAGCCAGGGAGACGATGGCGATCGTCACGTCGCCCCCTTCCCTCAGCTGGGCCGCCGCCGCGGCCGGGTCGCCACCGCAGGACTCCTGCCCATCCGTGATCAAGATGACGGTGCGCGGACCGGCGGCCCGGGACAGGTCGTCGACGGCCGACAGCAGCGAAGCAGCGATGGCGGTCTGCGACAGGAGCTTGGGCTCGATGGCGCGCACGGCCGCCAGGGCCGCCTGCCTGTCCAACGGGCCCAGCGGGACGTCGAGCCGGGTCTCGCAGGAGTTCGGAGCGACATGTCCGAAGGCCCGCAGGGAAAAGGGGGTCTGGTCGTCGAGCACGCTGCCGACGAGGTCTTCGAGCGCGCGCCTGGCGGCGGCGATGCGCGGCTCGCCGCTCGGCAGCGCCTGGCCCATCGAGCCAGAGGCGTCGAAGATCACGTGCACCGCGCCCTGGCCGGCGTTCGCGTCCTGCAGGACGCTGAGGGTGCCCGGTCCGGGCGGAGCGACGGTAGCCGTCGTGACCGTCACGGCGTAGCGCTTGGGCCTCCGCAGCAGGCACGAGGCGCGCGCGAAGCCGGAGTCGAAGTCGCCCACGCCGCGGGCCATCTGGTAGACGCCGGCGTTCACACCCGCCCAACCCTGCATGAGCTGCTGCGGGTACTCGTTCCCGCTGGAGCTGATCTCGAAGGTGAACACGCGCGGGCGCACCGCCTCGAGCGCGGCCCACAGGTCGTCCGTGAGCCCGTAGCCGCCGGTCTCGGCGTCGGTGATGAACAGGACGGCCTTGGTGCCGTCGCGGTCGCGCAGCGCCTCGGTAGCGGTCAGCAGGGCCAGCTCGGAGTTGCTGGAGTCCGCGCCCCTGTCCCAGTCCGTGAGCGCGCGCTGCACCCGCTCCGGGTCGCTCGACCAGTACGGCAGGAGCCACACCGGCGCCGGATCGTTGAACGCGAGCAGCTGCACGGCCTCCCTCGCGGGGTCCACCTCCTGCGCGAAGCTCGCGAGCGAGGCGTAGGTGATCGCCTGGTACGGGCTCACCGAGCCGCTCGTGTCCCAGGCGAAGATCACCGTGCGCTTGGGCTCCTCGAGCTTGAGCAGGTAGTCCCCTGGCTCCACGAACGCCGAGAGCACCACGTCTTCGCCGTCCTCCTCCGCCGAGAACGGCACCGCCGCGCCGTCACCATCCGTCAGCTCGTAGAGGTAGGCGATGCTGGGGTCTCCAGACAGCCGCACCGTGAGGTGGTTCTCCCCAGCCGGCACGGTGATCCGGTACCAGTCGACGTCCTCGGCCACAGCGACGCTGCCGGTGACCTCGACGCCCGCGACGAGCGTAGTCGCCTCGTCGGCTGTGTCGCCGCCCTCGGTCTCCGACGACTGCGCCGCTACCTCGCCGCCGAACAGCAGCTCGTACGGCCCGACGGTGGCGTCGGTGCCCCACTCGGATAGCACCGAGAGGTAGCCGCCTTCCACCGGGGCCTCGAGAACGGTGAGGTCGCGCGGCGAGTAGTAGTAGCGGTCACCTTCCCTCGTGGGGAAGGTGAGCCGCAGGTACCGAGCCCAGACCGGCTCCGTCAGGAGGAGGTCCGTGGTCTCGCCGGCGGCACCGAGCTCGCCAGCCGTCAGCGGTTGCCAAGGGCCGGCTGCGCCCGACGTGCTCACTGCCACCTCGACGCTGTCGAAGAGCTGCTCGGCGGAGACGTCCGGCTGGGTGAGCGAGAGCGCGCTCACCAGCGCCGCCCTGCCGTTGAGGAAGCCGAGCGCCAGGCTGTAGGCCTCGTGACCTCGGGCGTCCAACCAGCTCATCGAGCCGTCGCCCGCCAGGACGTCCCTGATGTCGTCCCCGGCGAGAAGCGGCCGAGACCACACGACGCGACCCCCCAGCTCAGGGGTCGCGAGGTCACGACCGGAGAAGCGCGCGAGGTCGTCGGCGATGAGCTTCCACTCGCCGACGTAGGCCTCTGGTCGGCCGCCATGCGAGTCGACACCGACCAGGCGTGCGTAGCGGGCCAAGACCGGCTGGTCGAACGTGAACGCCTGGTCGACCCTCGACGCGGTGAGCTCGGCCTCGAACACCGGCTCGTACGTGACGCCGTCGAGGGACGTCTCGATCCGGAAGCGCCTGAGCTGGCGGTCGGAGCTCGCGTCTGACGAGGGGTTCAGTACCGTGCCGATGAGGGCGACGGGCTCGTCGCCGGCAAGGCGGAACGTGGGCGCGTGGTCCGGGGCGACCCAGCCACCGCTCGAGACGGTCGTCCTGCCGTCGTTCAGGAACCTGTCGCGGCTGTGCGGTTCCGTGCCGTCCGGCACCGACGCTCCCAGGGCGGCCAGCAGGACGTTCGGGCGTCCCAGCATGCGATCGGGCACTCGCCAGAAGGGGAACGGCGACACCGGGGCGACCTCGCAACGGGGGGCGACGTCCGCGCTCGCGACGGCCTCTGCGGAGCCGGTCGCGGCGGACACCTGCAGCCCTACCGGTGCCTGGTCCGACATGTCGGAGGGCAGGCGGACCCTGACCGGGACCTCTATCACCGCACCCGGCGGCAACGTGGTGCTCTCCGAGAGCTCGACCGCCGCGCTCGGCACGGTGACGGACGAAGCCAAGGTGGGCGCGAGCTCGCGCTCGGTGTTGTTCCTCAGGGTGAGCGTCCCCGTCACCACCTGGCCGTCATGCCAGTACGCCGCGACCTCCTCGACCGCGAGCGAGAGCGCCGCCTCGATCTCACCTGTCTCCCGCGCCGGCACGAGCCAGTCCGCGCCCGGCGTGGAGGAGAACTCCAGCTCGGCTCGGTACACGCCCCGCCCGGAGACGCGCAGGTAGGCCTCCTCGCCCGCTGGCAGCGCCAGGGTGAGGGCACCGCCGTCGTCGGGCTCCAACCGCACGCTCCGCCCACCGACGAGGGCCTCGAAGCCCACCCCCTCGTCGGCGGACACCATCGTCCGCATGACGGTCTCCTCGCCGAACGTGGGCAGGCGGTAGACGTCCCTGTTGCTGCGCTCGCCCACGCGCCCTGTCAGGCGCAGGTCGGCTGGCAAGCTGCTCGCGGTCTCAGGCGTGTCGTTCGGCTCGTGGTCCGCCGGCCCGCCCAGCGCGCCCAGGGCGACGAGGCGCAGCTGGTAGTAGCCCGTGGGCGTAGCGGGCACCCAGCTTCCGCTCAGGCGCACCTCGTGGTCGCCGGCGAGGAGCCACTCCTCCGCGACGACGATGCCGCCGCCGTCGGCTCGCACGGGGTGGTAGGACGTCCCGTCCAGGGCCATGCGCCAACCGGTCTCCCCCTCGGCAGGCTGCAGCTCGAGGCGCACGTACTGGCTGGTGGCGAGGTGGAAGCGGTAGCGGTCATCGTCGTCCGGCGACGCCAGGCGACCCACGTGCACCGCGCCGTGCCGCAGTCGGTCGGCCCGCGAGGAGTCGTCGTTGGGCTCACTCTCCAGCACGCCGGGCGGCGGCGGCGGCAAGCCCGGCAGAGCCGCCGCCGCCGGATCGGCGGCCGCCTCGTCCGGCGACTCGTCCTCTGGCACACGCGCCGGGGCTGGGGCGAGCGGATCGTCGACGTCGGGGGCGTCGGCAGGCGAAGCCAGATCCGGCGCCGGACCGAGCACCAGCGCCCGCAGCGCGTACTCGCCCTCCCCACCCGAGACGCGAACCAGGTGAGAGCCTGGCAGGAGCACGACGTCGTCGAGCCGTATGCGTCCGTCTCCGGTCGCGCGCGCCTGTCTGGCGCCCCCGGCGTCGTAGAGCGCCAACTCCTCCACGCCCCGCCCCACCAGCTGGAGGCGGAACCGCTGGGCTCCGCCGGCGACCTCGAGCAGGTAGAAGTCGACGTCCTGAGGCCGCAGCTCACCCCGGGCCTGCATGTCGGGCCCCAGGAGCGTGGCGCCCGTCACGAGGTCGTTCGGCTCTCTCTCGAAGCCGTCCGCGGACGGTTGGCCGCGACGCCAGGACAGCGTGTAAGGCGCGTCTCCGGTACCGGAGATGACGAGCACGTAGGCGCCTTCCTCGAGGTGAAGCCCTGGCGACGTGCCGCTCGTCCCGCGGCGCTCCTGCAGCAGCTCGCCGTTGGGACCCAGTATCCGGAGCCTGACCTCCGCGGCCGCCTCGAGGTGCAGGTCCCACACCGAACCCGCCTCGTCGGTGCCGACGTCGACGCGGAAGTGATCGGTGCCGTCGGCCACGCCCCGCATCTCGCCGCCGAGCCGGAACAGCGTCGCCTCGTCCGGCCGGTCGTTCGGCTCGACCTCGACGCCTTCGGACACCCGGCCCTGCCGCTCGAGCCGGAGGACGGCCTGACCACCGGCCTCCGGCCTGCCGGACGCCACCCGCACGACGTAGTCCCCGGGCGCCAGACCGAGGTTCGACAGCCGTGCCGGCCGGTGACCGGCGACCGTGAGCCTACCTACCTCCCCGGCCGGACCCTCCAGGACGAGCTCCGCGTCGCTCCCGAGGGCCGACTGGAAGACCAGGCCCCAGAGGTAGTCGAGCGCCTCGTCGTCCAAGCGGAACGGCACCTCGAAGCCTCCCCCTATCGGAACGTGGACCGCGAAGGCCCCCTCGGACACGCGTCCCTCGCGATAGGGTACCGACCGACCCGCCAGAGACGAGGGGCGTAGATGCGCGACGTACTGACCCGAGGCCTGCGCGCCCGAGACGCCGATGACGTAGCGGCCCTCCCCGAGTAAGAACGGCTCCGAAGTGGCCGAGCGTCCGTCCACCGTCCCGAACTGGAAGAGCCTCTCCGCCCGGGTCACGTCCATGCCGTTCGCGGCGAACTCGACCGCGAGGACATCCAACTGCGTGAGGCCGCCCCGTGGCCCCTCCACCTCGATGACCCACTCATGAGCGGCAGCGACGTCGTCGACGACCCACAGGAACGCGTCCTGGTCGCCGCTCCCGATCTCGCCGGCGAAGCAGAGGGTGCCGAGCGTTCCTCGGGCCGCGGCCCCGACGGCGTCGGGGCCGGCGCCGCTCAGGAGCGTGGCCTGCGCGGGCGCGTCGTTGGGCTCGACCTCCGGCGTGCACTGCTGGGCGATGGCCAAGGTCGCCAACGACGCCGCCAGGGAGGCGAGGAGCGCACGCAAGGCCGACGACCTCACGCGGCGAAGCAACGCGCTCCTCCGGGTGCCGCGGCCAGCTGTCCCCACCGTCCTGGGTCCCCGCCCGCGTAGCCGGAGCAGACGGGCGGCGTGAAGAACGTCGTCACGGGGCCGATGATGGTCACGTCGACGATCGTGTAGGTCACGATGACGGCTACGAAGCGCTCCGCTGCGAAGAGCGCGCCGAGGAGCGCGCCGAGGAACGAGAACAGGATGCCCGAAGCGATCACGTCGCAGTAGCAGAGCAGCGGGTTCGAGCTGGACGCGCACTGGATCAGGCTGGGTACGGCCAGGGCCGCGTTGACCGTGAGCCCGACGGCGAGGCTGAAGAGGAACTCCGTCATCGCGTTGCCACGGCCGGACGCGTCCATCCCCAACGTCTCGCCAGTGTCGAGGTCGACTCGCCAGTAGGCGAAGCCCCCCGTCGCCACCGTGCCCGAGCGCGGCAGCAGGACCGCGTAGCCGTTGTCCATGTCGTTGCGTAAGGCGGACAGCGCTTCGGGGGGCGCGCCCGCCGCCTTCAGGGCCTCCGTGTCGCCATCGGGAACGAGCTCGTACCCGGCCCGATGCTCGGTCCCCAACGCAGACGCGACAGGATCAGCGGACCTCGCCACGAACTCGCGCTCGATGACCGTGTCCCACACGCCGGCCAGGACGGAACCCTCGAAGTCCTGGAGCACTTCATCGCCCTCGAGCACGAGGGTCCGCTTGGCGTTGGCGATGATGTCGACGCCTGACCGAGACGTGCCCTCCTCCGTCGGCGTCAGCGCGCCGTAGAGCGCGAAGAGCGCGGGCTCTGCCCGATAAGCGATCCCGCCGAGCTGCGCGTCGATCCCGTCCGAGGCGGCCATCAGCTTGAGGTGGTCCTTCGGCACGTAGTCGCTCAGGAGGTCGAGGAGCGCGGCAGCCGCGTCTCCCGCCGGTCGCGCGGCGGTCTCCTGGGCGAGGCGCTCGAGCACCCCGAGGTGGAACGCGGCCTGCTCCCCGAGCTGGGAAGCCACGAACGACGGGTTCAAGCGTCCGCTGCTGGCCATGACGGCGTACGTGGTGATCAGCCCGTCCTTGAGCACGGAGCGGTCGAGCAGCTCGGCGCTGCCGGCGGCGCGGCCCTCGGCCGGTCGTCGGTCGAAGACCGCACGGCGGTGCCTGGTCTCCTCGCCGCCTGGGGCGATGAGAACGAAGTCGATCCACTGCGCGGTGAGCGCGAAAGGCTCGGTGGGGGCTCCGTCGCCGCCCATCGTGTCGAGCGCGCCGATCGCCCCTCCCAGACGATCGGCAGCGGTCTGGAACACGCCGGCCATCGGGCTGGCCGCCGCGTGCGGGGGCACCAGGTTCCCGTTCAGGTCGAAGGCCTGCGCGCCAGGGGGAATGGTGCCGTCCAGCACGGGCACGAAGAACGCCGCGTCCACGAGCTCCACACCGATCCGCGAGAGGTCGGCGGGGCCCGCCTCCCCGAGCGGGCTGTTGCCGATGAGCAGCGTATGGCCGATCAGGTTCGCGACCGGCCGCTCCCAGGGGGTCATCAGCGGCTCGACGAGGAACTCGTCGCCCCGCTTGCGCTCGATCGACACCTCGATCCTCAGACGATGCATCAGCTCCGCGGGGACCTCGCCATCGAGGTGGCTGTCGGCGAGCACGGAAGGCGCCGCCGCATGCGCGGGCCAGGCCGGATGGGCCGCGGTCCAGGGATCGACCTCGCTGAGCCGGTACTCGACCCAGGCGTAGTCGCGGGCCTCCGCCACGAGCTCGTCCGTCACCGCGGGGTCGACGGGTCGGGCCAGCTGGGCCAGGAGCGCCGCGGCCTGCTCCAAGGCTTCGGCGTAAGCCGGCAGGTCCTGCAGCGACACCTCGCTCAGCTCGGCCAGGCCGGCCGCGGCCTCCTCGGCGCCGCCGCCTGTCGCTCGCGCGAGGGACGAGGCGACCTCGGCGGCCGTCGGTCCGTCGTCGAGCCCCACACGCACGTCGCCGGCGAACATGCTCATCACGAGCTCCGTCGCCTGCTCCGCGGGTAGTTCGCCGAGCGCCACCCTCGCCTCGTAGCCCACGTCGTTCAAGAGCCTGGCGAGCAGCACGGCCTGGTCGAGGGCGTTCCCTGCCCCGGCCACCAACGTCCCTTGTGGACCCCTCAAGAGGCCAGCGTAGAGCTCGAAGTCGACGTTCTCGCCCACCCAGGCGGCGATGGTCTCGGGCTCCTCGAACGCCAGGTCGAGCGCCAAGCTGTCGACGTCGTACTCCGTCGGGTCGAGCAGCGCCTGCAGCGCGTCTAGCTGACGCCGCGCGTCGGCCGTGGCAGCTTGGACGGCTCCTTGCGCGGCGGCGACCGGGGCCAACGGGAAGACGAGCCCCAAGGACAGCAGGGCCAGCAACACGGACCTGGCGGTCGACGAGTCGGCGCCGTACCGGCCACGCCTGCCGCGGCGACCTGCGCTCGCGCGAGGCAGGGTCACTCCCCCTCGAAGACGACGTGGTCGATCGCGAACTCACCCGCGACCTCGATCGCTCGCTCCGGGTCCGGCCCGCCGCTCGACAGCGCGCTCTCCATGAAGCCGAGCAAGGCGGTGAAGCGACCCCTAAGGGCCACCGGCACGCCGTCGGCGAACTCGATGGACTCGATAACCACCTCCGACTCCAACGACTGGTAGACCGCTTCGAACATCGACGGCGAGCTGAAGTACATGACCTCGCTCTCGTCGAAGGTGCAGGGACAAGACTCGAGGCTGCTCCACGTCGTGCCGGTGACGGACAGCGTCCCCGCCACGAGGTACCTCGCCTCGGCGTGGCCTTGCAGGTCGAGAGAGTAGAACGCGACCGGCCCGATCGCCATGGACTCGAGCCTGGCGGTGCCGTCGGGCCCCTCGTCGCCCTCGTAACCGAGGAAGTACCAGGTACGGTTCTCGCCGTCCAAGGTCCCGGTCGCCGTCCCGATCACCTCGAACTGAGCCGCCGCCATGCCGGCACCGGCCACCAGGACGACCGCTACCGCGGCCCGGACGACCGACCAGGTTTGCTGCTTTCTCACTCCATAACCTCCCCGGGCTCTCGGCCCGTGCCATCGGGGGCACCCTCGTCCTCGTCGTCACCGGCGACCGCCATCGCCCGCAGATGACGGATGAGGTCCTCCATGGCCGCGAACTCTCTGAGACGGCCGTCCCGCAGGTCGCGCAGGGTGGCGCTCGGGGGGCGGCCCGCGCCGCCCCGCACCCGGAGCAAGTAGCGTTCGTCCATCGGCACCTGACGCCCCTCTCCCTCACCGACCTTCCCGCGCAGACTAAAGAGGTGGCGTCAATACGCCGTCAACGCCCGCGGCACGAGACCCAGCAGCCACTCGTCGGGACGACGGGCGCGGCCCGTCGCCAGCGCGTGCGGCAGGCCGCCCGCCTGGTCCTTCAGCTCCTCGCGGCACCTCGCCAAGGCGTCGGCGAGCGTCGACCGGCCCGACGGGGGTGCCTGGCGTAGGCGCCAGAGCTCCGTCAGAAGGCGCGCGTGCGGGCTCTCCGCGAACCGGGCCGGCGCCGACCCGTCGGCGTCCCGCTGTGGCGTGAGACGCTCGCAGGCGCCGCCCGCCGACTCACGCTCGGCGGCGCCGGCGTCGACGAGCATGCCCGTGCGCAGGCGCACGATGTCGGTGACGAAGCGGACGTGCTCGTTCTCGGTGACCTCGTCTTCGACGGGGTCCAGCCAGCGACGGGCCGTAGCCACTTCGGGCGCCGTCATGGCGACCTCGAGGCGCAGCCAGGTCGCGACGTCCCGCAGCCCGGCGGATCTCACCGCTTCGATGGCCGTCGCTGCGTGTGACAGGTCTCGTTGGCCTCGCCACAGAGAGGCGAGCGCGGCGGCTCGCTGGGCCCGCAGGGACAAGAGCTTGCGCTCGTCGTCTACGGCGTTCGCCAGGTGAGTCGCCTCGTCGAAGGCGGCCAAGGCCTCCTCGTGGCCGCCGCAGAGGCGGTACACCTCCGCTCGCTGCTCGCACGCGAGCATCCTCGACCGGGGGTCGTTCCGCTCCTCGGCCATCTCAGCGGCTTCGGCCGCGGTGTTCCACGACGGCCCCAGCTCGCCCAACCTGCCGTAGACGACCGCCAGGTTGAGGAGCACGCGGCCCTCGGCCTCCCCCGACTGCGTCATGCGTGCCAGGACGAGGCTCTCTCGCAGGTAACGAACCGCCCGCCGGTAGTCCCCCAGGCGCTCGGCGGTAGCGGCGAGGTTGTTGAGCGTGCCGACGACGTCGCCGCGCTGGCCCGTGCTCCGCGCCTGCGTCAGAGCCTCCTCGAGGTGCTCCAACGCCTCCCGCGTACGGCCCAGCATCCCGGCGATGCTGCCGAGGTTGTTCAGGGCCCTGAACCGCTCAAGGGGGTCACCCGTGGCCACGTTGTCCGCGAAGGATCGTTCCGCGCCCTCGAGGTCCCCAGCGAAGAACTGGGCCGCTCCGACGGCGTTCCTGGCTCGAGCCTCGAGCCGTTCGTCGCGCAGTCGCGATGCGATCTCGAGCGCTTCGAGGGCGCACTCGAGGCCAAGACCCACCTGGCCTCTCCGCAGCGCGGTGCGGGACCGGCGAGCACGGACCTCGGCCAGCCAGGCGTCGCGCTGGGCCTCCCGGGCCAGCACCTCGGCCTCGTCGAGGGCCGCCTCCTGGAGCGGTGCATCGCCGAGCTGCGAACCGCAGCCCTCGATTATCAGCAGTGCCGCGAACCTCTGCTCGCTCCGCTGGTCTGCCGTCCAGGCCGCCTGCATGGCCAGCGGTACGGCCGCGGCCGGCCCCGAGAGGTCAAGGGTCGCTTCGGCAGCCCGGAGCAGGAGCGGCGAGGCCGCGGCGGCGTCGCCAGCCGCGAGGAGGTGGCGCGCGACGCGCTCTGGGTCCCTGTCTTCCCACCCCTCGGCGATCAGAGCGTCAGCGACGCGACGCTGGAGGAGCTGACGGAGGCCGGTCGGCAGCTGGGACGAGGCGGTACGAGCCAAGCGCGGGTCCAGTACCAGGTACCGATCGACGTGGCCGGCGCGCTCGAGCTCGGCGAGCTCGTCCGCCACGTCCATCTCGGGTCGCTCGAGGACCCGCGCCAGCTCGCGCGGCCCCAGGGCACCGGCCGAGACGGCGAGGGCCCGGACCAGCGCGAGCGCCGTCTCGGACATGGCAGCTGCGTCGAGCTCGAGCCGCAGCGGCTGACCGCTCTCGATGAGAGCTGCGAGCGCCTCGGTCTCCTCCGCCGGGCCTACCCCGAGCTCGTCACGCAGCGCCGCGCGGCAGGCGGCGAACCGCGCCAGCGCCCCGGGCCCGTCGCCTCGCCGGTACGCCGCGCGCATGCCCAGCCGGTGCGCGGCCTCGTCGGTCGGGTCGAGGGCGAGCGCGGTATCGACCGCGGCAAGCGCCAAGTCGGGACGACCCCTGCGCTCGTGGCGGGCGGCCACGGCCAGCCATGCCCGTGCCGCCAGCGCGGCGACCCTCGCCCTCTCGACCTCCAACCACTCCTGGAAGGGCGTGGCCAGGCCGTCGAGCCCGAGCAGCAGGTCGCCAGGCCTGGGGAGCTCGGCGTCGTCACCGGTACCGGTACCCTCCGCGGTCAGCTTCAGGACGTCGACGTCCGTCTCGGCGACCACCCTGACCGCCACGTCGTCCTCCGTGAGCCAGGCGCCGGCGTGCGGCAACCGCCGCAACGCGTAGAGCTCCTGCCTGACGTTGGCCATCCGGCCCGGTCCCCACAGAAGCTCGGCGAGCTCGTGGCGGCTCGCCCCCTCCCTGTTGAGGCACAGGTAGGCCAGTAGCGCCTTGCCCTTCCGGGACGGCGGTCTCACCGGATCACCGGCCGCCGAGAAGCGAGAGTCGCCGATGAGGCTCGCCTTCAATCGTGTCTCGGCCGCCAACACTCGGTCATGCTACGTCGCCGGCCGGTGGCTCCCGCTGCGGCCCTCCCCACTTCACCGGGCCGCCGAGGCGCTGGCCCGCCGGGGTGACCCGGAACCGGTCAGCTCCCTCGCAAGGGGCGGGGCGGCCCAGGCATCGCCGGCCGCCCCGCTCAGGAGGGTTGCGCGCTCACCGGCCGGTGCGTGCGGCCGGTGAGCCGCTCAGGCGGACGCGGACCTAGCCGCCCGCGATCACCTGCAGCATCGCGCCGACCGCCGCCGCGGCCGCTTGGACGGCCAGCAGCGACTGCTGGGTGACGCCCTGCGCCGCCAGCGCGCGGGCGCTGTCTATCACCGCCTGGAGGTCGGCGGCCTGCGGGTGGGAGGCGAGGTCGTTGGCGATGCCGGCGCCCTGTCCGCCGCACGGGTGGCCCCAGTCGGCGTTGAAGCCGTCGCCGCCCTCGCCCACGAGGCAGTTGAGGACGTGCCCCAGGTGCCGCGAGGCCATCGCCTGGTCCTCGGCGGAGGCCGCGAACCCGGCGTGCTGGATGGCGGTCTGGAGCTGGGTGCCGAGCTCGCCCGTCGGCGCCTCGATCGACTGGGAAGAGACGAGGCCCGCTCCGAGGAGCAGGGCCAGGACGGCGACGGTCTTGAACAGGTTCTTCATCGTCTTACCTCCATGCAGGTCGTGGCGTTCACTCCGTCGGCGGGGCGTCGATGACGAACGCCTCGAGGGCGGCGTCGTCGGCCGCCAGCTCGGCTTCGCCCGCCGGGAAGCCGTTGTGCGAGAGGACGTAGGCGATCACGTCGGCGTACTGCTGCGGCTCGAGGCTGCCAGGAGCGCTCATCGGCATGTTCGCGCTGACGAAGCGGTACAGGGCCGCGAGGGTCGAGCCCTGCCAGTGGCCCCCGAGCGGGCTGAGGCGTGGGCCCATCCCGCCCTGCAGGTTCCCACCGTGGCAGCCGGAGCAGCTCCCCTGGAAGACGGCCTGGCCCCTCTCGGCCTGGTCCTCCGTGAAGACGCCGGTGGACGCACCAGCGGCTCCGGGAGCCTGCGCCAGCAGCGCGCCCGGCTCCGGACCCCCGTAGCGGCCAGCGGCCGCGAAGGCCAGGGCTGCGCCGGCGAGAGCGATCAGCGCCGCGGTCACGAAGCGACCCGCAGCGTGCGTTCCTCGTCGGATCATCGTTCCTCCCTCCCGCCAACTGGTACGCGGCTGAGCGCGCATCGGATGCAGGGGGAGGGAGCGGGACGAGGTCCGGCGCCTGGGGCGCTAGGTCAGGGGAACAGGGGCGTGGGGCGGCCCGTGCGGATCACGACGTGGCAAGAGCGGCACCGCGGCTCGTAGCTCTCCGCGGCGCCCACGAGCACGACCGGGTCGTCCGCGGAAGCCGGCCGGCCGGCGATGAGGCGCTGGGTGCGCGTGGCCGCCTGGCCGCAGCGGCAGATCGCGGTGAGCTTCTCGACGACCTCGGCCCGCGCCAGGAGCTCGGCCATGGGGCCGAAGGGCTCGCCGCGGAAGTCGGTGTCGAGGCCGGCCAGGATGACGCGCTTGCCGGTGTCGGCGAGCCGGCCGACGAGGTCGACGATGCCGAGCTCGAAGAACTGCGCCTCGTCTACGGCCACCACCTGCGTCTCCTCGAGCAGGGCGGCCTCGAGCTCCGCCACGCCCGCCACGGGTCGGGCGCTGAGCGTGCGGCCCATGTGGGAGGCCACGGCGAGGGCCTCGTAGCGGTCGTCGATCGCCGGCTTGAACACCTGCACGGCCTGCTTGGCGATCAGCGCCCGGGTCACCCGTCGGATCAGCTCCTCGCTCTTGCCCGAGAACATCGGCCCGGCGATCACCTCGACCCAGCCGCTGGAGAAGGTATGGCCCAACACCGGCCCATGCTAACGCCGGCGGGCCGATCAGCCTGGGCGCTCGTCCAGGACCCGCTCCAGGCGCCGGAAGCCGGCCTCCATGCCGTCGGCCATGCCGGTGCGCACGGCCGCCTCGCGGGCCTCGGCGCTGGCGAACTCCACGGTCGTCCGCACCAGGGTGCCGCCGTCCTCCTGGGCCTCGAACTCGGTGACGACGGTGGTGGTCCCGCCCGTCCAGTCGTCGTCGTAGGTCTCCCGCGCTACGAGGCGCTCGGGCGGCTCGACCTCGTCGTAGGCCCCGGTCAGGGCCAGCTCGGCCTCGCCCTCCTTGCGCCAGACGTAGCGGTAGCCGCCGCCGGGCCGCAGGTCCACCTCGCAGACGGGCATCGTCCAGCCCTCCGGCCCGAGCAGCCACCGGCGCAGGAGCTCGGGCGTCGTGTAGGCCTCGAAGACCAGCTCCCGCGGCGCCGCGAGGCTGCGGACGATCCTCACGGTCGTCTCGGTGGGAGTCGTCAGGTCCAGCGCCGCGCTACGGGTCACGCGCTCGGCTCCAGGGCCCTGCCGTCGGCAGCGGCCTCGAGGGCGGCGACGTCGAGCTTGCGCATCTGGAGCATGGCCTGCATCGCGCGCTGGGCGCGCTCCGGGTCGGGGTCGGCGAGCAGGCGGCCAAGAGCCACGGGCACGACCTGCCACGACACGCCGAAGCGGTCCTTCAGCCAGCCGCACATGCTCTCCTCGCCTCCACCCTCGCGCAGCCTGTCCCAGTAGTAGTCGACCTCGGCCTGGTCCTGGCAGCTCACGTGCAGGGAGATCGCCTCGCTGAAGCGGAAGCTCGGGCCGCCGTCGAAGGCGTCGAAGCGCTGGCCGCCCAGCTCGAAGCTGACGCCCGGTCCGCCACCCGGCAGCACCCTGCCGTCCTCGAACACCGAGGCGTAGAACTCGGCCGCCTCGCGGGCGCCCTCCTCGAACATCAGGAACGTCGTGACCTTCGTAGCCATGCTCTCTCCTCCCGGCGCGGCCGCGGCCTCGATCGGCCCGGCCCGCGCCCCCTCAGCTGCTGCGCTGCCTGCGCAGCTCGGCCAGCAGACCGTCGAGGCGGCCGAAGCTCGCCTCCCAGAACTCCCGGTAGCGCTCGAGCCAGGCGTTCGCCTCGGCCAGCGGGGCGGCCTCGAGACGGCGGGGGCGGCTGGTGCCGTCGCGGTGGACCGACACGAGCCCGGCCACCTCGAGCACCTTGAGGTGCTTGGACACCGCGGGCTGGCTGATGTCGAGCGGGGCCGCGAGCTCCGTGACCGTGGCCTCCCCGGCGGCCAGGCGCTCGAGGATCGCCCTGCGCGTCGGGTCGGCGAGCGCCGCGAACACCGCGTCGAGATGCGCCGAGCCTGAGTCTTCATAACCTGACGGTTGCATAACCAAGTAGTAATTTAGATGAGGCGCGTCGTCCTGTCAAGACGGTCAGCCTCTGCGGACCGGTGATAACCTCGCGGGCGATGAAGAGGTTCCATGGCACGACGATCGTGGCGGTCAACCGTAACGGCGTGACGGCCCTAGTGGGCGACGGGCAGGTCAGCCTGGGCGACACGATCGTGAAGCGCGGCGCGGTGAAGGTGCGCGCGCTCGAGGGCGGCAAGGTCGTCGCTGGGTTCGCCGGCGCCGTGTCCGACGCGTTCACCCTGCTGGACAAGTTCGAGGGCTACCTGGAGAGCTACCGCGGCAACCTGACCCGCGCCGCCGTCGAGACCGTCAAGGAGTGGCGCACCGACCGCGCCCTTCGCAACCTCGAGGCGATGCTGATCGTCGCCGACCACGAGCAGATACTCACGCTCTCGGGCGCCGGCGACGTCATCGCGCCGGACGAGCCGGTGGCGGCCGTCGGCTCCGGCGGCCCGTACGCGCAGGCCGCTGCGACCGCGCTGCTGCGCAACACCGAGCTGGGCGCCGAGGAGATAGGGCGCGCCGCCCTGGCGATCGCCGCCGACATCGACGTGTTCACGAGCGGCAACGCCACCGTGCTGACGGTGACCGCCGAGGGAGCCTCCGAGCCTGACGACGGGGACGACCCCGTCGCCGACGAGGGCGACGTCCAGGAGGGCGACTCCTGATGCCGGGCCCGAACGACCCGACCCCGGGCCGCGCCTCCTACGCGGTCGCCTCCGACGGCTCGACGTCGCTGCTCGTCAAGCGCGCGGGCGGCATGACGCCCGTCGAGATCGTGGCGGAGCTCGACCGCCACATCGTCGGGCAGGCCAAGGCCAAGCGCGCCGTCGCCATCGCCCTGCGCAACCACTACCGCCGCCGGCAGCTCCCGGACGACGTCCAGGCCGAGGTGACCCCCAAGAACATCATGCTGATCGGCCCGACAGGCGTGGGCAAGACCGAGATCGCCAGGCGGCTCGCGCGGCTGGCGCGGGCTCCGTTCGTGAAGGTGGAGGCGACGAAGTTCACCGAGGTCGGCTACGTCGGCCGCGACGTCGACTCGATCGTCCGCGACCTCGTCCGCGCCGCGGAGCTGATGGTCGAGGAGGAGAAGCGCGCCGAGGTCAAGGAGCGCGCCGCCGCGGCCGCCACCGAGCGGCTGCTCGACGTCCTGCTGCCGGGCGGCAGCGGCGAGGGCCGCGACCGCATGCGGAGCCTGCTCGCGTCCGGCGAGCTCGACGAGCGCATGGTCGAGATCGAGGTCAAGGACGAGCCCAACGTCACGATCCCGATGCCGGGCATGGAGGAGACGGGCATGAACCTCCAGGACATGTTCCGGCGCTTCATGCCCGAGAAGCGGGTCAAGCGCAAGGTGAGCGTGAAGGAGGCCAGGCGGCTGCTGGAGGACGAGGAGGCGGGCCACCTGATCGACCGCGACGCCGTCGCCGGTGAGGCCGTGCGGCGCGCCGAGGAGATGGGCATCGTCTTCATCGACGAGATCGACAAGATCGCCGGCGGCGACCGGCAGGGCTCGGGCGACGTCAGCGGCGAGGGCGTGCAGCGGGACCTGCTGCCGATAGTCGAGGGCACGCAGGTCAACACCCGCCAGGGGCAGGTGCGCACCGACCACGTCCTCTTCATCGCCGCCGGAGCGTTCAGCGTCGCCAAGCCCAGCGACCTGATCCCGGAGCTGCAGGGGCGCTTCCCGATCCGCGTCGAGCTCGAGGAGCTCTCGCAGGGCGACCTGAGGCGCATCCTCACCGAGCCGGAGCACGCTCTGACCAAGCAGTACCAGGCGCTGCTCGCGGTCGACGGCACCCAGCTCTCCTTCGCGGACAGCGGTATCGACGCCATCGCCGAGTACGCCGAGCGCGTCAACCGGGAGGTCGAGGACATCGGCGCCCGGCGCCTGCACACCATCCTCGAGACCGTGCTCGACGACGCGGCCTTCGGCACCGACCTCGGAAAGGTAGTGGTGGACGCCGAGCTGGTGCGCGCGAAGCTGGAGGACGTCGTCGGAGACGAGGACCTCAGCCGCTACATCCTGTAGTGCGGACCCAGGGCCGGCTCAATGCTCCCAGAAGGGCAGCTCCCCCGACCTGAACGTCGGGTCGAGGCGACCGGCGAACTCCTCGAGTCCGTCGCGGTCGGGCGGCTCGAGGTAGTAGCGGAAGTTCTCCAGGTAGCGCTGCACGATGCGCGGCGGCAGCCCGAGCCGCCGTCCCTCGACGCCCGAGACCTCGGCGAGCCTGCCAAGGCCGTCGGCACGGGCGTCCCGGAAACGCCGCAGCAGCCCCGCGGGCGGAGGGCGGTCGGCGCGCGAGGCCCACACAGCGAACGTGAACGGCAGGCGCGTCAGCCGGTACCAGGCCTCCCCCAGGTCGGTGACCAGCAGGTCGGGGTCGGCGGCGCTCCGGCCGCTGGCGCCGCGGGCCGCCGGCCCATCCTCGCTCGGCCGCAGGTGCCGGACTGCCTCGACTAGGGCCGCGTCGCCGATGAGCAGGGCGGCGCCGGTCGCGGCGAGCATCTCGTCGAGCGAACCGGGCGTGGGCACGAGCTCGGCCTCCATGCCGTCGGCCGCGAGCAACACCCGCAGGAGCTCGACGCTCGTCGCCGATTGCGGCGTGACGGCCACCCGCGAGCCCGCGAGCGCCTCCCAGGGCCGGCGGTGGAACAGCATCACGCTGTAGACCGGCCCGAGGGTCGCGATCGAGAAGTCGGGGAGCGCCCTGTACTCGCGGCGGTGCCGGACCAGCTCGACCGACGAGACCAGCGTGAGGTCGATGTCGCCGCGCCGGAGCGCCTCGTTCAGCACGGTCGGCACGCCGCGCACGAAGCGCGTGCCGGCCGTCTCCTCGAGGCTGAAGTGCAGGGGCGCGACGTTCGCGTAGGCGACGATGCCGAGGGCACCCGTGGCGACGGCCGGGGCCGGCGCGGCCTCGGGCTCGCTCAAGCGAAGACCTCGAGCTCGCGGTAGAGCGCGTCGCGCAGCACAGGCACGCGGCCGGCGCCGCGGATGAGGTCCCGCAGGTGCTCCTCCTCCATGCCTTCGGCGGTGACGGCCCCTGACGCGTGTGCGATCTTCTCGGCCTTGATCGTGCCGTCGATGTCCGACACCCCGGCGGACAGCGACACCTGGGTGAGCTCCGGCGTGATCATGATCCAGTAGCCCTTGACGTGCGGGAAGTTGTCGAGCATCAGCCTGGCGACGGCCAGGTTGCGCAGGTCGTCGACGCCGGTGGTGAAGCGCGTGCCTAGCTCCTTGGCGAGCTTGTTGTTGTCGGGCTGGAAGGCCAGGGGCACGAAGGAGAAGAAGCCGCCGGTCGCGTCCTGCTGGTCTCGCAGCCTGAGCATGTGGTCGAGGCGCTCGGTGAGCGTCTCGATGTGCCCGTAGAGCATCGTCGCGTTCGTCGGCAGGCCGAGCTCGTGAGCCGTGGCGTGGATCTCGAGCCACTGGTCGGAGGTGACCTTGGCGCGGGCGATCTGCTTGCGGACGCGCTCGGCGAAGATCTCGGCACCGCCGCCCGGCAGCGCGACGAGCCCGTGGTCCTTCAGCTGCTGCAGGATCTCACGGTAGCTCAGGCGGGGCCTGGTGATGCGGCTGAAGTGGTGGATCTCGGCGGCGGTCCAGGCCTTGACCTGCACCCCGGGGTAGCGGTCGGTGAGGCCCCTCACCAGGTCGAGGTAGTACTGCCACTCGCGCTTCGGATGGTGCCCGGAGGAGATGTGGATCTCGGTCAGGTCGGGGTGGTGGTAGCGGTCGACGAACTCCCAGACCTGGGGCAGGTCGTAGTCCCACACGCCCTCCTCGCCGAACCGGCGCTGGAAGCCGCAGAACGTGCAGCCGACGTAGCAGATGTTCGTCTGCGAGAGCCTGAGCGAGTGAACGTAGTACGCCTTGTCGCCGACCTTCTGGCGCCGCACGTGGTCCGCGAGGCGCATGACGCCGGGCAGGTCGCGGGTGCGGTAGAGGACGAGCCCGTCCCCGAGCGTCAGTCTCTCTCCCGCGAGCACCTTGTCCGCGACGCGCGACAGCTCGTCGTCGCGGGAGCTGAAGCCCCCGCTCAGCACGGGCTCCGGGGCCCGGCCGGCCAGGGTCGCGGAGGCCAAGGCAGCGGCGGCTGATGCCGCTGCGGCTTCTGCCGCCGCGCTCACGAGTGGAGCGCTCTCCCGTCGACCGCCAGCGCGGCCTCCTTCACGACCTCCGAGAGCGTCGGGTGCGCGAAGATCGTGTGCGCCAGGTCCTCGGCCGACGCGGAGAACGTCATGGCGATGACGGCCTCGGCGATCAGCTCCCCGGCGCGCGGACCGATGGCGTGCACGCCCAGGATGCGGTCGGTCTCCGCGTGCGCCAGCACCTTGACCCTGCCGTCGGCGTGCCCGAGGGCGCGGGCCCGGCCGTTGGCGCTGAACGGGAACACGCCCTTGCGGTAGGGCACGCCCCGCTCCTGCAGCACCTCCTCGGTGGCGCCCACGGTGGCGACCTCCGGCTCGGTGTAGACGACACCCGGCACGAGCCCGTAGTCCGGAGCCCCGCCCGCGGAGCCCGCGAGCCGCTCAACGAGCGCCACGCCGTCCTCGGAGGCCTTGTGCGCCAGCATCGGGCCGTGGATCAGGTCGCCTATGGCGTAGACGCCCTCGGCGCTGGTCTGGAACCCCGCGTCGACCTTGACGCGGCCGCGCTGGTCGAGCTCGACGCCGGCCTCCTCGAGGCCGATGCCCTCGACGTTCGGCCGGCGTCCGACGCTGACCAGGACCTTCTCGGCCACGACCGGCTCACCGCCGTCGACCTGCACGGTGGCAACGCCGTCCTCGACGCTGACGCCGGTGACGCGGGCGCCGAGACGGAACTCGAGGCCCTGGCGCTTCAGGAGCTTCTGCGCCTCCTTGGCGGTCTCGAGGTCCATGCCGGGCAGGATGCGATCAAGGTACTCGAGCACCGTCACCTTGGACCCCAGACGCGCCCACACCGAGCCGAGCTCGAGGCCGATGTAGCCCGCCCCGATCACGACCATGCGCCGCGGCACCTCGTCCAGCTCGAGCGCCTCCGTGCTCGTGAGAACGGTCTCGCCGTCGACCTCGATGCCGGGCAGCGTCGCGACCACGGAGCCCGTGGCGAGCACCACGTGGTCGGCCTCGAGGAGCCCTTCCTGCTCGCCCTCGACCCGCACCCTGCGGCCCCCTTCGAGGACGCCGGTGCCGCGGTAGACGGTGACGCCGTTCTTCTTCATGAGGAACGCGACGCCGTCGGTGTTCTGCTTGACCACCTTCTCGCGCCGCGCCTGCATGGCCGCCAGGTCGAGCTCCACCTGCGCCACGATGCCGTGCGCCGCGAAGGAGCCCTGGGCCTCGGAGTACAGGAAGCTCGACTCGAGCAACGCCTTGGAGGGTATGCAGCCGACGCGGACGCAGGTCCCGCCGAGAGCGGGCTCCTTCTCGATCAGGCCGACGTCCAGGCCGAGCTGGGCCCCGCGTATCGCGGCGACGTAGCCGCCCGGGCCGGCACCGACGATCACGACGTCATGCCTCTTGGGCGCCGCCACGCTCAGACCTCCAACAGCATGCGCGCCGGGGTCTCGATGGCCTCCTTGACGCGCTTGAGGAACGTGACGGCCTCGCGCCCGTCGACGATACGGTGGTCGTAGGTGAGCGCGACGTACATCATCGGCCGGATCACGACCTCGCCGCCCGACGCCACCGGTCGCTCCTGGATCGCGTGCATGCCGAGGACGCCAGACTGCGGCGGGTTGACGATGGGCGTGGACATCAGCGACCCGAAGACGCCGCCGTTGCTGATCGTGAACGTGCCACCCTGCAGCTCGTCGGGCGCGAGCTTGTTCGACTGCGCCCGCTGCCCGAAGTCGCCGATGACCTTCTCGAGCTCGGCGAACGACAGCCGGTCGGCGTCCTTGATGACCGGCACGACGAGGCCCTTCTTGGCGGACACCGCCACGCCGATGTCATGGTAGTTGCGGTAGACGATGTCGTCGCCGTCGATCTCGGCGTTGAGCTGCGGGACGAGCTTGAGGGCGTCGATGACCGCCTTGACGAAGAACGACATGAAGCCCAGCCGCACCCCGTAGCGCTTCTCGAAGTCGGCCTGGTGCTGCTTGCGCAGGCCCATGACCTCGGTCATGTCGATCTCGTTGAAGGTCGTGAGCAGCGCGGCCGTGTGCTGAGCCTGGACCAGGCGCTCGGCGATCGTGCGCCTGAGCGGGCTCATGCGCACCCGCTCCTCCTGGCGCGGCATGTCGAGGACGGGTCCGGCCGCCGTCGGCGCGTCGCCGCCGGCCTCTTGGGCCGCCTGACGCTCGCGGGTGTCCAGGTAACGCTGGACGTCCTCCTTGAGGAGCCTGCCGCCCGGACCGGAGGCGGGCACCTCTTCGGCGCTCAGGCCGTGCTCGGTGAGCAGTCGCTGGGCGGCCGGCATGACGCTGGTGGCCTTCTCACCCTCCGGGGGCTCCGCGGCGGCGGGCGGCTCCACGCTCGCGGCCGGCGCCGGAGCGGCCCGAGCGGGCGCGCCGTCGGGAGCCGGCGCGGCCTGTGGCGCCTCCTCGGGCTCGCCGGCTGGCGCCGCCTCCGCCGGCTGCGATTCGTCGACGCGGGCGATGACGTCGCCGACCGACACGGAGTCGCCCTCGGCGAAGAGCTGCTCGGTCAACACGCCCGCGACGGGCGACGGCACCTCGAGCGTGGCCTTGTCCGTCTCCAGCTCGACGACCGGCTCGTCGACCGCGACGGCCTCGCCGACCGACTTCAGCCAGCCACCGATGATGACCTCGGAGATCGACTCGCCCGCGGAGGGCACCTTGACGTCTGTTGGCATGCTCGACCCTTCCCTCGGGCGGGCACCGCGCTCATCGCTCGCGGCCCTCGGCGCTCAGTCGGCGAACGCCTCTCCCATAAGCATCTCCTGCTCGATCCGGTGCGCGGCGCCCGAACCGGTGGCCGGGCTGGCGGACTCTGGCCGCATCACGCCGGTGAACGGCCTGCCGGCGACCTCGGCGCCCCATCGTACCCGCAGGTGCCACCAGGCTCCCATGTTCGCCGGCTCCTCCTGGACCCACACGACGGGCGCCGAAGCCGGGAACGGGGCGAGCGCGGCATCGATCTCGTCCTGCCGCAGCGGGTAGAGCTGCTCGAGGCGCACGATCGCCACGTCGTTCGCGCCCCGCTCCTCCCGCGCGGCCAGGAGGTCGTAGTAGACCTTGCCGCTCGTGAGCAGAACGCGCCTCACGTAGCTCGGGTCGACCGAGCCGTCCGGGATGACGCGCTGGAAGGAGCCGTCGGTGAGGTCCTCCAAGCTGCTGACCGCCGCCGGATGCCTCAGCAGGCTCTTCGGCGACATCACGATCAGCGGCTTGCGGATCGGCCGCAGCACCTGGCGCCTGAGCAGGTGGAAGATCTGCGCCGGCGTCGTCGGGTAGGCGACCTGCATGTTGTCCTCGGCGCACTGCTGCAGGAAGCGCTCCAGGCGGGCGCTCGAGTGCTCGGGCCCCGCGCCCTCGAACGCGTGCGGCAGGAGCATGACGAGGCCGGAGAGGCGGTTCCACTTCTCCTCCGCCGACGACAGGAACTGGTCGATGATCACCTGGGCGCCGTTGACGAAGTCGCCGAACTGCGCCTCCCAGATGACGAGACCGTCCGGCGTGTCGACGCTGTAGCCGTACTCGAAGCCGACGACGCCGGCCTCCGACAGCGGGCTGTTGTGGACGTCGAATACCCCGCCATGCGGCTTGCCCAGCTCGAGCAGGGGCACGTGCTCGTGGCCGTCCTCGGTGTCGTGGAACACCGAGTGCCTATGGCTGAAGGTGCCGCGCTCGCTGTCCTGGCCGGAGAGCCTCACCCTGCGCCCGGTGGCGACGAGGCTCGCGAACGCGAGGGCCTCGCCCGCTGCCCAGTCGAGAGGGGCGTTCCCCTTGGCCATCTCCAGCCGCGCTGCCAGCGCGCGCTTGAGCTTCGGGTTGAGGTTGAACCCGTCCGGGACACGCGCGAGCTCCTCGAGCCAGGCGCTGGCCTGCTCCCGGGTGATCGTCGTGTCGGCGTCGGGCACCTCCGCGTCGACGCCACCCACGTAGTCCTGCCACACGCCCTGGAGGGTCGAGTAGACGAGCTGGAAGTCCTCCTTGCGGGCCTCGGACAGGTGCGCCTCGAGGCGCTGCCTGCGGTCCTCGGCGATCTGCTCGGCCTCGCGCATGCTGACGCCACCCAGCGAGAGGAGCTTGTCCCGGTAGGCCTCGCGCACCGACTTGCGCTTGCGCACCTTGCCGTACATGACCGGCTGCGTGAACGCCGGCTCGTCGGTCTCGTTGTGGCCGAGGCGGCGGTAGCAGTACATGTCGATGACCACGTCGCGCTTGAACTCGCGCCGGAAGTCGGTGGCGAGCTGGACGACCTGCGCGACGGCCTCAGGGTCCTCGCCGTTGACGTGGAACACCGGGCTCTGGAGCATCTTGGCGACGTCGCTGGCGTAGGTCGTGCTGCGCGCCTGCCTCTCTCCGGTCGTGAATCCGATCTGGTTGTTGACGATCACGTGCAGCGCGCCGCCGACGCGGTAGCCCTCGAGGCCGCTCAGGTTGAGCGTCTCCTGCACGATGCCCTGCCCGATGAAGGCGGCGTCGCCGTGGATGAGCACCGGCATGACCCGCTCCCGAGCGCTGTCGCCGCGCCGGTCCTGCTTCGCCCGCGTGCGGCCGAGCACGACGGTGTTGACGAACTCCAGGTGGGACGGGTTGAAGGCCAGGGAGAGGTGGACGGGCCTGCCCGTCGAGGTGACGTGGTCGCTCGAGTAGCCGAGGTGGTACTTGACGTCGCCGCGGCCCAGGTAGCGCTCCGGGTCCTTGTCCTCGAACTCCCGGAAGATGCTCGCCGCGCTCTTGCCCATCACGTTGGCGAGCACGTTCAGACGGCCGCGGTGGGCCATGCCGAGGACGACCTCCTCGACACCCTGCTCGGCCGCCCGCTCGATCACCAGGTCGAGGAGGGGCACGAGCGTCTCGCCGCCCTCTAGCGAGAACGACTTGGCGCCGACGAACTTGCGCTGGATGAACTCCTCGAACGTCGTCGCGTCGGTCAGCTTCGTGAGGATGCGGAGCTGCTCCTCGCGCGACAGGTCGAGGTGGTTGCGGGTCGTCTCCATGCGGCGCTGGAGCCAGACGCGCATCTCCAGTCGGTCGATGTGCATGAACTGCGCGCCGATCGACCGCGTGTAGGTCTCCTTGAGGCCCTCGATGACCTCGCCGACCGTGGTCGCACCGGAGAGCACGTTGCCCAGCACCGGGCGCGACATGTCGGCAGCGGTGAGACCGTAGAACTCGGGCTCCAGCTCGGGAGCGGCGAACGGCTCCTGCCCGAGGGGGCTCAGCTGCGCCAGGCGGTGGCCGCGCACGCGGTAGTTGCGCACCAGGCGGTCGAGCTTCTGCTGCAGGACCGCCGCAGCGGCGCCCGCCTCGGTGAGCTGATCGGCGGTGGCCGTGGGAGGGTTGAAGAGGCTGCGCGGCGCGAAGCTCGGCTCGAGGTGACGAGCCGCGGGCCCGGAGGAGCCGAGCTCGAGGAAGTACGCCCGCCACTCCTCCGACACGGAAGACGGGTCCCCGAGGAACTGGAGGTAGAGCTCCTCGACGTAGTCGAGGCTGGCGCTGGCGATCGGTCGTGGCGGTTCGGGCTCTGTGACGCCCTGGGGCAGCTCGCTGGAGCCGTTAGGAGCCATGTCAGGTTCGTTCTATCACGCTCCTCTGACGCTTTCCGTTCGGTATCCGACCCAGTCGGGCACCCGGGCCCCGCACCCTCCGTATCCTGACGTCATGCCGGCTCGCGCGCCCCGCCTCCTCTGCCTCGGCGAGCTCCTCGTCGACATGGTGCCGGCCGAGACCGGGCAGAGCCTCGAGCGGTCGCGCGCGTTCGTGTGGGCGGCCGGCGGGGCGCCGGCGAACGTGGCGGTCGCGGCTCGTCGCCTCGGCACGCCCAGCGCCCTCGTGGCGGCCGTCGGCGACGACGCGTTCGGCCGCGCTCTGCGCTCCGAGATGGCGGACGACGGGGTCGACGTCGAGGACGTCGCGCTCGTGCCGCAGCAGACGGCCGTCGCCTTCGTGTCGCTGTCAGCGGAGGGCGAGCGCGGCTTCCTCTTCTACGGAGACGACCCCGCCCACGACCACCTGGCCCTCGAACGCGCCGTGGCCGCGGTGAGGCGCCACGCGGGGTCCGGCGGCGGCCGCTGCCTGCACTTCGGTACCGTCTGCCTCGCGCGGGACCCCGCGCGGTCGGCCACGGCGGCAGCGGTGGACGCCGCGCGCGCCGCCGGCTGGCTAGTCTCGTGCGACGTGAACCACCGCGAGCGCTTCTGGCGCGACGCCGACGAGGCCCGGGAGGTCATCCTCTCCTTCGTGGCCATGGCCGACCTCGTGAAGCTCAGCGAGGAGGAGCTGGCCTTCCTCGCCGGTCCCGGCGGCGTGGAGGCGGAGCGCGGCCTCGTGGACGGCCTGCTCGCTGGGCGCGCGCGTGGCGTGGTCGTGAGCCGGGGCGCGGCGGGCGCCACCGCGCACGCCGGCGGGTTCGAGGTCGACGCCCCCGCTCCACGGGTGGACGCCGTGGACACGACCGGAGCCGGCGACGCGCTCATGGGCGCCCTGCTCGCCAGCACCGCCTCCGACCCCGGCCTCTGGGCTGCGCCCGCGACCGCCCGCGCCGCTCTGGAGCGCGCCTGCGCCTACGCGGCGCTCTCCACCACCGAACGCGGGGCGATCCCGTCCTACCCCTCGGCCGCCGAGCTGCAGGCGTTCACCGGCTGATAGCGGCGACGGGCCGGCCGGTCCCCGCGGTGATAATGGGGGCGTGAGTGACATCGACGTCCACGCCGCCGCCGCCCGCCTCCACGAGCGCGTGAGGCGCACTCCCCTGCTGCCTCTGACCCTCTCCGAGGCGCCGTTGGAGGAGCTCTACGTCAAGCCGGAGTCGCTGCAGCTCACGGGCTCGTTCAAGGTGCGAGGCGCGACGAACTTCCTCGCCTCGCTGCCGGAAGCGCAGCGCCGGAGGGGCGTGGTGGCCCACTCCTCCGGCAACCACGCGCAGGGCGTCGCCCACGCCGCCGCCACCTTCGGCGTTCCCGCGACGGTGGTGATCCCGGAAGGCGCCTCCGACATGAAGGTGAGGGGCGCGGAGGCGCTCGGCGCCCGCGTCGTCCGCTGCCGCGACACGCAGGCGGACCGCGAGGGGACCGCCGCTGCCATCGCCTCCGACACCGGTGCCACGTTGCTGCCGCCGTTCGACGACCCGCGGGTGATCGAGGGTCAGGGCACCGTCGGCCTCGAGGTCGCGCAGGACCTCCCGCGCGTCGCGAACGTCATCGTGCCGATCGGCGGCGGCGGGTTGTCGGCCGGGGTCTGCCTGGCCCTGGCCGACCTGGCGCCGCAAGCCAGGGTCATCGGCGTCGAGCCCGCGCTGGCTGCCGACGCTCGGGACTCCCTGCGGAGGGGCGAGCGCGTTAGCTGGCCCGCGGAGCGCACGACCGCCACGATGGCGGACGGCGTGCGCACGCAGACGATCGGCGAGCTCAACTTCGCCGTGCTGAGAGAGCACCTGGCAGGCGTCGCGACCGTCGAGGAGGACGAGATCGCCGTCGCGACGCGCTTCTACGCCACCAGGGCCAAGCTCGTCGTCGAGCCGACGGGCGCGCTGAGCCTCGCTGCCTACCTCCGTCTGCGGCGCGAGGCGGGTGCCGACGGCATCGAGCTGGCGGACGGCCCGACCGTGGTCATCGCCTCGGGCGGCAACGTGGACGCGGCACGTCTGTGCGAGGTCCTCACGGCGGAGGGGCTGTGACGCTCGCCCCTGGGCCAGGGGCGACGCTCGTCGGTATCCTGTGCCCGTGAGCCCACTCGCCGGACTGGTTCTGCTCGGGTTCCTCTTCGTGATCGCCCTGTGCCTGGCGATCTGGGCGGCGCTGTCGCTCGCCGGGGCGCCCGACCGGGCCGAGCGCGATCAGGTGTCGTACGTGCCCCTGTCTCGCACGGAGGAGGCCGTCTCCGTCCGCGACTCGAAGGTCTGGCGCGCCGGCAGCGGCGCCGGGCCCCGAGCCCAGCCCGCGACGTCCGCCGCCTCGCCCGTCGTCCCGGTGGTGGGTCGCACGACGGTCACGGCCCGCGTCAAGGGGGTGCGGCCCACCGAGGCCGAGCCCGACCAGCCCGGCCGCAGCGCCAGCAACGACGACCACAGGGGCGCCAGGGCCAGGGTCACGCAGCGGCCCAACCTCGACGACGCCTTCGAGCGGTTCCTCGACAACGAGCGCAAGGACCGCTGAGCGGGGCCGGAGGTCAGCCGGCCGCCACCTGCCCGCCCGCCAGCTCCTTCAGCTTCAGGTAGGCCTGCTCGGCCCGTGCCCGCAGCTGGCTGTTGTCGGCCTTGCCCGCCATCATCAGGTGCATGTTGATGTGCCGGTCGACGTCTCCGAAGATCGAGTTGAGGACCTCGACCTCGGCGCCGGGGCGCAGCGTCGCGTCGTCGCGGAACATGTACGTGTAGGTGTGCTCGAACGCGGCCTCGTCCATCTCGCCGCCCAGGAACCGCTCCAGGACGTCGAGGTACGGCGTGAGGTCGGAGCGCGCCGCCGACGCGTCTCCGGTAGCCGGTTGGCCTGCGGGCAGCTCCGCGAAGCCCTGATCGAGCGCGTCAGGGGTGATCTCCCAGTTGTCGCGGTCGAAGACGGGCCGACCGTCCTTGAACAAGATGACCTGCGGCGACTCGTGGACGATGCCGGTCATCTCCGCCACGAGGTTGCTGGCGGGCCGGGCCTCGACGACCCTGATGACGCCGCACATCAGGTCCTCGCGCGGCTCCAGGCGCTCCTGCACGAAGCCGAAGCCCTGCATGGTCTTGTGGCAGGTGCCCGCCTTGAAGATGACGCTGGTCGGGAAGCGTCCGAGGAACTCGGTGACGTCCTCGGGGCTGGTGAGCAGTACGACGCGATCTTTGAGCATGCTGTGGCTGATCCCTCCGTCTCGAGGCGATGGTAGCCCGGCCGCCGCCCGTAGCCGTGTGGCGCAGTTACCCCTCGCCCCGACCACCGGACCACCGCCGGGCGCCGGGCCGGTTGGTATCGTGCTCCCGTGCACAGGACCTCGCAGCGCAGGGCGATCCTGCGGGCGCTCGAGGAGGCGCTCGGACCCCTGACCCCTCAGGAGGTGTACGAGAGCGCGTCTCGCCATCACCCCGGGTTGGGGCTGGCGACCGTCTACCGCAACCTCGGCACGCTGGCCGAGCGCGGAACGGTGGCTGTCGTGCGCCTGCCCAACGAGACGACGACGCGCTACGAGCCCAAGCGCTCCTCCCACCACCACCACTTCAGCTGCGAGGAGTGCGGGCGCGTCTACGAGCTCGACGCCACCTGCCCCGTTGAGGTCCTCGAGGGCGCCACCCTCCCCGGCGGCTTCCACGTGCGCGACCACGCCCTCACCCTGTACGGCTCCTGCCCGGGCTGCGCCGCCAGCTGACCGAGAAGCGGCCTACGGGACCTCCGCTCCGGTCTGGTAGACTTGCCTGCGGTCGACGACCGCCCTTGGAGAGGTGTCCGAGTGGTTTAAGGAGCGTGCCTGGAAAGCACGTGTACGGGTCTTGCCTGTACCGCGGGTTCGAATCCCGCCCTCTCCGCCATACCAAAAGGCCCCGGCTTCACGGCCGGGGCCGTCGTTCAGGCCTCCTCGATCCCGAGGCGCGTCAGCCGGCAGGCGGCCGCGCCGCCACCGCCTGGGTGAGGGCGTCGACGAAGACCGGCTCCGGCTGCGCACCGAGAACCCGCGTCGGGCGCACGCCCTGCGACCCGGCCGCGCCCTCGACGACGGTGTCGGGAACGCCGGAGATGCGATAGCCGGAGGACAGCGTCGGGAACTCGTTCGCCTCGACGCCCTCGGCGGTGATGAGCGGGTTCGACAGCGCGAAGCGGAACGCGGTCAGCACGGCGCGCGGGCAGTGAGGGCACGTCGGCGTGACGAACGTGCGCATGCGCAGCGGCACCTCGACCCCGGTCACCTCCGCGGGGACGTCGACCTGTCTCTCGCCGCCGACCATCAGGATCGTCTCGAGCAGCGTGCTGAACTCGTAGCCGCTCATCAGCCCGACGAACCTGACGTTCAGGTCGCTCGCGCCCTTGCGGCGGAACACGGTCGTGGGGGCGAGGGTGATGCCGGCAGCCGCGGCCTCGCGGTCGCCCACGATGCTCTTCTCCACGACCGTGACCTTGTCGCTCGTCTCCGCGACCTCGCGGACCAGGTCGAGCATCGCTCGCTCCTCGCCGGCCTCGCTGCGGCCGGGCACGATCAGGCTCGTGCCGCGGTAGACGACGAGCTCGACCTCGGCCTCCAAGGGGGCGAGCACTTCGGCCACCTGCTTCTTCAGTCCTTCGTCGAGGAACGCCATGGGACAGGCCAACTCCCTTCTCCAGCCGCAGGTTATCCACCCTGGAGGCGCGGGCGTGTGCCAGGCCCGACCCTGGTAAGGGTAAGCTCCGGTGTGTCTGGGGCGGCGCGACAGGGGGCATGAGTCCGACGATGAAGGCGCCTAAGCGCGAAGGCAGGCTTCCGGCGCAGCTCCGCCCTATCGAGGTCCAGACCGCCTTCCTCCCCCATGCCGAGGGCTCGGCGCTCGTCACGTGGGGCGCCACGAAGGTGGTCGCCAGCGTCACGATCGAGAGCAAGCTGCCACCTCACCTCAGGGGAGTCGCTGCCAAGGGCGGATGGCTCACCGCCGAGTACGCGCTGCTGCCGCGCAGCACCGCCGACCGAACCCCGCGCGAGCGCCTGTACGCCAGCGGGAGGACGCAGGAGATCCAGCGGCTCATCGGCCGCGCGCTGCGCACGACAGTCGACCTGCAGATGTTCCGGGGCAAGACGATCACCGTCGACGTCGACGTTCTCAGCGCCGACGGCGGGACGCGCTGCGCCGGCATCGTCGCCGCCTACGCCGCCATGCACGAGGCAGCCGACCGACTCGTCTTCGCCGGGGCCCTCGACGAGTGGCCTCTGCGGCACGAGGTGGGGGCCGTCAGCGTAGGTCTGGTCGGTGACGAGCAGCGGCTCGACCTCGACTACTCCGAGGACGTCGCCGCGACGCTCGACCTCAACGTAGTGGCCACTGGTCAGGGCGACATAGTCGAGGTGCAAGGCGCCGGCGAGGGCGAGCCCGTCCCTCCCCAGAGCTACGTCGAGCTGCTCGCGACCGGAATCGAGGGCGTCAAGCGCGTGCTCGACGTGGTGAGGCCGCGGCTCGGGAGGAAGGCCGCGTGAGCGAGAGGCGCCTGCGGGTGGCGGTGGCCACCTCGAACCCCGGCAAGCTGCGCGAGTTCCGCGACGCGCTCTCGCGTCTCGAGATCGACCTGCTGGGCCTCGCCGAGGTCGGCGTCGACGGCCTCCCGGAGGAGACCGGCGCGAGCTACGTCGAGAACGCCCTCCTCAAGGCCGGCTACGTCGCCTTGCGCTCGGGCTTGCCGACGCTGGCCGACGACTCCGGGATCGAGGTCGACGCCCTCGGGGGACGCCCGGGGGTGCTGAGCGCGCGCTACGGCGGGGAGGGGCTGACCGACGGCGAGCGCATGGCCCACCTCCTCGACGAGCTCAAGAACGTGCCGCCCAAGGGGCGCGGCGCGACCTTCCGGTGCGTCGTCGTGCTGGCCACGCCCGGTGGTGAGGTCGCCACGTTCGAGGGCGAGGTCCGCGGCGAGCTGACGCTGGGCCCGCGGGGTGACGCGGGCTTCGGTTACGACCCGGTCTTCCGCAGCACCGAGCTCGGCAAGACGTTCGCGGAGGCGACGCTGGCCGAGAAGCGCTCGGTGAGCCACCGCGGGCGTGCGCTCGCGGCCTTCCTCGAGTGGGCGCGCACGCCCATCGGCAAGTCGACGATGGCCGCGCTCGAGCCGCGGCGCGAGGAGATCTAGGCGGGGGCCCTCGCGCGCTCAGACCTGGATCGTCACCCTGGCGCCGTCCCCCAGCAGGTGCACGGAGTCGGTGAACCGGATCACCCGCGATTGGTAGCCCATCGTGATCGAGTGCGTGCGGGCACCGTTCTTGAAGAACTTGACGCCCCGCAGGAGGT
The DNA here is from genome assembly GCA_044507975.1 of Deinococcaceae bacterium. Taxonomy (GTDB): domain Bacteria; phylum Deinococcota; class Deinococci; order Deinococcales; family Trueperaceae; genus DASRWD01. The sequence goes on along the minus strand of JBIQIQ010000001.1, from coordinate 13,614 downwards.
CTCCGTCGGTGATGCCCGTGGCGCTGAAGACGACCACCTTGCCGGGCGCCAGGTCCTCGGTGCGGTAGACCCGATCGACCGAGCCGCCCTTCTCCTCGAGGCGCCTGCGCTCCTCGTCGTTGCGGGGCCGGAAGCGACCGTGGATCTCGCCGCCCAGGCACTTCAGCGCCGCCGCCGCCAGCACGCCCTCCGGCGCGCCGCCCGTCCCCATCACGGCGTGCACGTTCGTGCCCCGCACGGCGGCCGAGAGCGCAGCGATCACGTCGCCGTCGCCGATGAGCTTCACCCTGGCGCCCGCGTCGCGCACCTCGCGGATCAGGCCCTCGTGACGCGGCCTGTCGAGGATCACGACGGTCAGGTCGTCCACGTCGCGGTCCAGCGCCAGCGCGATGCCGCGTAGGTTGGCGGCGACCGGCCACGTCAGGTCGACCTTGCCCTTGGCCGGCGGGCCGACGATCAGCTTCTCCATGTACGTGTCCGGAGCCTGGAACAGGCCGCCCCGCTCCGACAGGGCGATGACGGCCACGGCGTTGTTGATCATCCGGGCCGTGATGCTGGTGCCCTCTACGGGGTCGACGGCGATGTCGACGGGCCAGGCGTCCTCTCCCCCGCGCCCGACCTTCTCGCCGATGTAGAGCATCGGCGCCTCGTCGCGCTCCCCTTCGCCGATGACGATCTCGCCTTCGATCTCGAGCTCGTTGAGCACGGAGCGCATCGCGTCGGTGCCGGCTTGGTCGACGAGGTCGGAGTCTCCCTTGCCCGCCACGCGGCTCGCGGAGATGGCGGCCTGCTCGGTGACGCGGACGGTGTCGAGCACGAGGGCGCGCTCGAGGGTGAGGCTCGTCGCGTCGAAGTCGTCAACCATCGGTCGAGGGTTCATGTCGGTCCGGGCCATGCGCCCATGATGCCGCGTCGGCCGGCCGCGCGTGCCTCATCGAGCGAGGTCCTGGTAGCCGAACTCCTCGGGAGCCGGCGGCAGGACGAACGTGTGCATGGGGTACTCCCCGTGGTCTGGCAGCCCCAGGGCGGTGATCATGGAGACGACCCAGCCGATCGACTGGTTGTAGTAGCGGCCGAGGTCGGAGTGCCCCTCCCTGGCGCTGATGCCCCAGATGTTGGTCGTCGTGCCGTTGATGCGCACGTTCGGCTGGTCGTCGGCCAGGAAGTTCGGGTCGAACGACAGGAGCCGCATGTGGGTCCTGGCCTCCAGGCCGAAGATGACGTTGGCGCTCACGACGTCGTTCACGTTCATCCGGCCCGCGCCGGGCACCTCGAAGGTGCCGCACGGGTCTCCGGCGTCCAGCGGGAACGGCAGCGGCCAGGGGCTGTTGACGAACGCCTCCGCGATGAAGCCCTTGTGCCGGCCCCACCACTGCCAGCAGATCGCGTCGAGCGCGACGAACGCGTCGAAGGTCACGTCGAGGTTGTTGAGCGCGAGCAGCGAGGCCCACACGGTGCCGTGCGAGTGACCGACCAGCACGACCCGCGTCGGGTCGGAGACGCCGAAGATCAGGTCGCGCTTGACGTCGTCGAGGTACGCCTGAGCCTGCAGGTAGCCGTGCTCCATCTCCTGGCTGATCCCACTGTAGTGAGCCGTGGCGAACGACGAGGCGCTGAACACCTCCACGCTCAACCCCAGGTTCTCGTAGGCGCCGCGGATGGCGTCGAGCACGGCGACGCCGCCCGTGCGCTCGCTGGCAGAGTCGAGGTACGACCAGGTGTTGCGCGTGTGGCACACCAGCCCGCAGTGGCCGGAGAAGGCGATGACGACCAGGTCGGGCGTGCCGGGCTCGCGCGCTGGCAGGTCGGATCCGCCCGCGGCCTCGGTCGGCACGAAGCCCGAGCGAGCCGCGGTCGGCGTGGAGCGCTGCGCGGCCGAGCCGGCGAGCTCCTCCGGGGTCGCGGCGCGCGGGGCGCAGGCGGCGAGGAGGCAGGCGGCTGCCAGCAGCAGTAGGGCCGGTGTTCGCATCGCGGACGAGCTTACCGGGACGCCCGCCCTCACCCCGTCGGCCGGTGGCGCGCCAGTAGGGCCTCCCCCACCTCGTCCCACGTCACGCCCGACTCGGCCAGCAGCACGCCGAGGTGGAAGAGCAGGTCGGCCGCCTCGCCGCGAAGTTCGGCGCTCTGGCCCTGGAGGGCGGCGACCACCGTCTCACCGGCCTCCTCGACGACCTTCTGAGCGACGTAGCCGGTCCCACGAGCGTGCAGCTTCGCGACGTAAGAGCCTTCCGGCAGGGAGCTCAGCCTCTCGGCGACGACGGTGTCCAGGGTCCGCAGGGCCAGCTCGATGGCCCCGGCACGCCCGGGGGCGGCGCCCGAGGGGCGGGCCGGACCGACGCTGGCGGTCGGCCGCGCCGGCGCAGCGTTGGCGAAGCACGAGCGCTCTCCCGTGTGGCAGGCGGGACCCGTCTGCTCGACCCGGTAGAGGACCGCGTCGCCGTCGCAGTCCAGCGCGACCTCCAGGACCCGCTGCACGTTGCCGCTGGTCGCTCCCTTGCGCCACAGCTCGCCGCGCGAACGGCTGTGGTAGTGCCCGGAGCCGGTCTCCAGGGTGATCGCCAGGGCCTCCCGATCGGCCCAGGCGAGCATCAGTACCTCGCCCGTTGCCGCGTCCTGGGCGATGACAGGCACTAGGCCGCGCTCGTCGAAGCGCACAAGCTCCAGGAGGTCAGGCCGCATCCTCCGCCATCACCCCCTCGGGAGGGCGGACGGCCAGCCCGGCCTCGAGGCACACGCGCTTGACCTCCCCGACGGTCGTCTCGCCGCGGTGGAAGATCCCCGCGGCCAGCGCGGCGTCGGCGCCCCCGAGCAGCAGCACGTCGCGCAGGTCCTCGGCGCGTCCCGCTCCGCCGGACGCCACCACCGGCACGTCGACGGCGGCGGCCACCGCGCGGACGGCGTCGAGGTCGAAGCCTGAGCCCATGCCGTCGGCGTCGATGCTGTTGAGCACGACCTCACCAGCGCCGAGCTTCTGCCCTCGCACGACCCACTCGAGGAGGTCGAGCCCGGTGGCGCGCCGGCCACCGGCGGCGTACACCTCCCAGCCGCTCTCCGAGCGCCGGTAATCGGCGCTGAGGACCACGGCCTGCGATCCGAAGCGCTCGGCCGCGGCCGTGATCAGGGCGGGGGCGGCGAGGGCCCCGGAGTTGAGCGAGACCTTGTCGGCCCCGGCGAGCGTCAGAGCCCGGAAGTCGTCGAGGGTCCTGACGCCGCCGCCGGCCGTGATGGGCATGAAGCAACGCTCCGCCACCTGGGCGAGCACGTCGAGGATCGCACCCCGCCCCTCGGCCGTCGCGGTGATGTCGTAGAACACGAGCTCGTCGGCGCCCTGCCGGTCGTAGACCGTGGCGAGGGCCACCGGGTCGCCGACGTCGAGGAGCTCCCCTCGCTCCGCTCGCCCGAACTGTTGGCCCCGCGTCACGCGCCCGGCGTGGACGTCGAGGCAGGGGACGATCCGTTTCGCCAGCATCAGCGGAGCATAGCTCCTGAGCCGGTGCGCGAGCCCCGGAGGAGCGGCAGTGACGTCGGCGGGAAGCGCGCTCAGGCTGCGCGCTCGAGCAGGGACAGGACCTCGACGTGGTGGGTGTGCGGGTAGAGGTCGAAGGGCTGCGCGCGCGTCAGGCGCAGGCCCTTGCCGTGCAGGTCGGCCACGTCGCGGGCCCAGGTGGCGGCGTCGCAGGAGACGTAGGCCAGGCGGGGGAAGGAGCCAGCTACGAGCGCAGCGCGCAGCTCTGCCGAGAGCCCGGTCCGGGGCGGGTCGACGACCACCAGGTCGACGCCGGATGGCGGCGCCAGGCGCCGGGCGTCGCCGCGCACGAATCGGACGTTGCCGAGGCCGAGGCGCTCTGCGTCGGCCCGGCCGCGCGCCACGGCGCTCGAGTCGACCTCCAGAGCGGTCACCGTCTCGAAGCGCTCGGCGAGGTGGAAGGCGATCGCGCCGCCGCCGGCGTAGAGCTCGAGCGCCTGGCCGCCGCTGCCCGCCCACCGCGCGAGCTCGCGGTAGAGCCGCGCGGCTCCGGCTGCGTTGGGCTGCGAGAAGGAGGTGGCCGAGACGCTGAGGCTGAGGTCGTTGAACCTCTGCAGCACCGTCCGCCTGCCCGCGAGCCGCTCGGTGCCGCGCCGGAACCGCCCGCGCGGGTCCGCCGGCGCCCACATGACGCCGGCGACGCCCGCCTCGACCAGGCGGTGCCCGAGGTCGAGGGACCTTGCCGCCTCGCCCTGGCCGACGAGCGCGACCAGAGCCTCCCCTTCGTCGTTGGCGCGGATCACGAGCTCCAGGACCCGCGGTCGGCGGCCGGCGCTGGCCGCCCGGCTCAGCACCTCGCGAGCGGCCCGGTAGGAAGCGTCCACGCCAGGGGTCGCGACGGGGTCGCTGTCCAAGGGAACCACTTCGGCAGTGCCCTGTCGGCGGTAGCCGAGCGCGGCCCCGCCGGCCCGCCAGACGACGGCCGGCTGCACCACGTTCCGGTACCGCCATATTGACGGTGATGGCAGAACCGCCGGCACGGGCGCCAGGGAACCGGGGACGGCGCCGCCGAAGGCGCGCCGCAGGGCGTCCTCGACGACCTCGCGCTTGAGCTCGAGCTGGTGGTCATAAGAGACGTGGCCGTAGTCGAGCCCGGGGTGCTCGGGAGGGTCGATGCGGTGGGGGCTGGGCTCGAGGACCTCCTCGACCCGGCCGCGCATGACCCCCTTGCTGCGCTCCAGGGCGACGCGTACGAGCTCGCCCGGGAGCGCGCCCACCACGAGCGCGACCTCGCCGGTTCCCAGGCGAGCCACCGCCACCCCGCCGTGGACCATGCGCTCGACCCGCAGGTCCTGGACCGCCGTCGCCATCGGCGAAGTCTAACGAGAGGTCCGGCCCTCATGAGGCCTGTTGCTATACTGCCGCCATGAAGCGCACCCTGCAGGAGTACGTGGAGCTCGTCGTGTTCGGGCTCGTCGCCCTGCTCGTCGGCACCGGCCTGCTCTGGCTCGGCGGTTGGGTGCTGTCCCTCGGCGGGATCGGGCTGCGCTGGGTCGCCGGGCTGCTCTGGACCTTGTTGCGGTTCATCGTCCCGGTGGCGATCGCGGGCGGCCTCGTTTACTTCCTGGTGAAGGCGGCGCAGGACCGGCAGGCGCGGCCCGCCACGGCCCCGGCCCCTGGAGCTGGTAGCGCCGCAGGCACCGCGGCCCCGGCCACCCCTGCCGCCGCGACTGCCGGTGCCACGACTGCCGGTAGCGCCGCGCCAGCGGGCACCTACGTCCCGGCCGGCGCCCCGAGCGCTGGGCCAGCGAGCGACGACCTCGACACGGCCGAGCCGCAGCTCGACGCCGACCCCATCGTCACGGCTCCCGAGGTCGTCGACCTCGGCGACGGCGCTGCCGACCTCACCCCCACGCTGGAGGACGACGTCGCCCTGGAGGAGGTCCCCGAGGACCCTGCCAGCGAGGACGAGCGCGCCTGAGCCTCGCTCCATTCGCGGTCACCGAGGCTTCGCCTTCGCACTGGTGGGCCGGACCGAAGCGATAGCATCCCGCACATGATGCCTTCCCCCCGCGCCGGCTCACCGCGCCGAATGGGTGTGCTCGCCGTCGCCGCTGCGCTCCTCGTGGCGGCGTGCCTCGTCTTCCCTGCTCCGGCCGCTGCGAGCGACGGCGCGGGCAGCGGGTCCCTCCCCGGCGCCGAGGAGTACGCCTTCCACTGCTCGACCTGCCACGGCCAGACGGGTGGAGGCCTCACCGAGTCCAGGGCGCGCTTCCCGGCCGATCATCAGTACTGCGTCCGCTGCCACAACCCGCGGAACCGGCCGGTGATGTCGTTCGAGGAGATGGCGCGGGACCAGACGGCGTTCTCGCTAGGGGACCCGACGCCCCTAGCCGACCCCGCCTACCTTCAGAGCTTCCCCGACGCCGCGGTGCTGGCGGCGTACGTCCAGGCCGCGATGCCGCGCTGGGATCCCGGCAAGCTCACCGAGGAGCAGGCCAGGCGCATCACGCTGTTCGCGCTGCATCTGAGCGGCTCGCTGACCGGCCCGTTGGCCGAGGCCTATTACGGCCACCACGACATCGCGGGGCTGGACCTGGCCGGCTACGCCCCCTGGCGCTGACTCAGGGCTCGGTCTGGGCCCGTCGCGGGTCGAGGGCGTCGCGCAAGCCGTCGCCGACGAGGTTGAGCGCGAGCACGGTGATCACGATCGCGAGGCCCGGGAACGTGACCGACCACTGCGCGTCGCGGATGTAGGGCCTGGCGGCGTTGAGCATGCTGCCCCACTCGGCCGTCGGGGGCTGCGCGCCCATGCCCAGGAACGACAGGCCAGCCGCGGCGAGGATCGCGCCGGCGAGCGCCAGGCTCGCCTGGACGATCACCGGGCCGAGCGAGTTGGGCACGACGTGGCGCAGGATCACCCTCCCGTTGCGGGAGCCCACGGCCTCGGCGGCGGTCACGTAGTCCATCTCCCGCACCGACAGCACCGCGCTGCGCACGATGCGGGCGAACGCCGGGATGTTCGCGATCCCCACGGCGATCATCACGTTGACGATCGAGGGACCCAGGGCGGCGACGATCGCCAGCGCCAGGAGGAAGGCCGGCAGCGCCAGCAGGACGTCGACGATGCCGGAGATGACGTTGTCGATGGCCCCGCCGTAGAAGCCTGCCAGCAGCCCCATCAGGCCCCCGATCGCCAGGGCGATGCCCACCGATATGAACCCGACGCTCAGGCTGACGCGGCCGCCGTGGATGATGCGGGAGAAGACGTCGCGGCCGAAGTTGTCGGTGCCGAGGAGGTGCTCGGCGGACGGTGGCTGCAGACGCGCCCGCAGGTTCTGTTGGTTGGGCGGGTACGGGGCGAGCTGGTTGGCGAAGAGCGCCGAAGCGAAGATGATCGCGAGCACGAAGCCACCGACGACGGTGCGGGCGTTGCGCCGGAACACGACCAGCCAGCTCCGCCGCCGCGGCCTGGGCTCGATCCTCTGGGTGTGGGCTACGGGGTCGGCCACTCAGCTGTACCTCGTCCGGAGCCGCGGGTCCAGGTAGGCGTAGAGGACGTCGGTGAAGAGGTTCACCAAGGCGTAGAGGACGGCGAACACCATGACGACCCCCTGGATGACGGGCACGTCGCGGGAGCGGATCGCGTCGACGGCCAGGCGGCCTATGCCCGGCCAGCTGAAGATCGTCTCCGTGATGACGGCGCCGGAGAGGAGGCCCCCGAACTGGAGCCCGATGACGGTGACGATGGGGATGAGCGCGTTGCTCAGCGCGTGGCGGTAGATGACGCGGTTGCGCCTCAGGCCCTTGGAGCGAGCCGTCCTGACGTAGTCCTGCGTCAGGGTCTCGAGCATCGTCGTGCGCGTCATGCGCGTGATGGCGGCGATGGCGCTGGTGCCCAGCGTGACGACGGGGAGCACGTAGTACTGCCAGCCGCCGAGGCGGCCGGAAGGCGGCAGCCACTCAAGGACCAGCGAGAAGAGGATGATCATCATCAGGCCCTGCCAGAACACGGGCATGGCCAGGCCGACGAACGCCAGCACGGTCGTGCCGTGATCGAGCACCGTGTCGCGCCGCGTGGCGGAGATCACGCCCAGCGGCACCCCTATCGCGATGGCGAGCAGCGTCGCCAGGACGGCGAGCTCCACCGTCGGCCAGAGCCTCTGCGATATCTCGTCGGTGACGAGGCGTGACGAGCGGATGCTGCGGCCGAAGTCGAGCTGCGCCACGTTGGCGAGCCAGCGGCCGTACTGTACGTGAGGCGGCTGATCGAGGCCGAGCCGTTCGCGCAGCGCCTCGACCTCGGCCTGCGGCGCGGCCTCGCCCAGCATCATCACCGCCGGGTCGCCGGGGGTGAGGAACATGATGCCGAAGACGATGATCGAGACGCCCAGGAGGATGGGCACGAGGAGCAGCAGGCGTCTGACTATGTACTTGAACATCAGGTGGTGGCGATCATATCAGCGAACACCCGTCAGCGATGGGAGCGACGCGCGTAGGTGGGGAGAGGGTGCGGGTCAGATAGTCGATAAGGGAGGGGGCGAGGCCGAAGCCCCGCCCCCTCCGCGTCGAGCCTGACTAAGGTCAGTTGACGGTGATGTTCCAGAGGCGGTGGTGGCCCGCCGGGTGCGGCACGAAGCCCTCGACGTTCGGGCGCCAGCCGTTGAACTCGAGCGTGACGTTCAGGAAGACCCACGGCGCTTCCGCGGCGATGATCTCCTGCGCCTCGGCGTAGTAGGCGGCGCGGGCGTCGGCGTCGGCCTCGCTGCGGCCCAGCTCGAGGAGCTCGTCGACGCGCTCGCTCGACCAGAACGTGCGGTTGCCGGCAGCACCGAACTGGCTGCTGTGGAACAGCGCGTAGAGGCCGTAGTCGGCGTCGGCGGTCACGGTCACCCAGCCGAGGATGAACATGTCGTGGTTGCCGGCGGCGGTGCCGTCGAGGTAGGCGCCCCACTCGAGCACCTGCACGTCGACGTTGATGCCGACATCGGCCAGGAAGGCCTGGGCGATCTCGGCGATCTGGATGCGAAGCGGGTTGTCGTTCGTCCAGATCGTCGTGCTGAAGCCGTTCGGGTAGCCGGCCTCGGCCAGCAGCTCACGGGCGCGGTCGGGGTTGTAGTCGTAGCCCTCGAGCTCGGTGTTGGCACCGAAGACCTGGGGCGAGATGGGGCCGGATGCGGGGGCGCCGAGGCCCTCGTAGATGGCGTCGATGATCGCGCCGACGTCGAGGGCGTGGTTGATCGCCTGGCGGACGCGGACGTCGTCGAAGGGCTCCTTGTCGGCGTTGAAGCCGATGTAGTTGGTCGAGAGCGTCTCGATCTCGTCGACGACCACGCCCGGGTTCTCCTGCAGGCGGAGGTAGTCGCGAGGCTCGAGCGCGTAGGCCAGGTCGATGCCGGCGGCTTCGAGCTCGATGGCGCGGACCGTGCCCTCGACGATCGGGCGGAAGACGACCTCGGCCGGGAGGACCTCGCCGCCCCACCAGTCGTCGTTGCGCTCGAGGACGATCTGGCTGGCGGTCTGCCAGCTGACGAACTTGAAGGGCCCGGTGCCCACGACGACCGACGTGCCGTAGTCCTCGCCGGCGGCCGTGACGGCAGCCTCGCTGAGGATGGAGGTCGCGGTGTGCGAGAGGTGGACGAGGAGCGGCGCGAAGGGCGCGGTCGTCGTCAGGCGGACGGTGTGGTCATCGACCGCTTCGATCGTGTCCGCGAAGCCGATGATGAACGCCGCGGGGGCAGCGGTCGCGGGGTCACGGAGGCGGTTGAGCGTCCAGGCCACGTCGTGCGCGGTGAGCGGCGAGCCGTCGTGGAAGGTCACGCCCTGACGGATGTTGAACTCCCAGGTAAGGTCGTCGATCTGTTCCCAGCTCTCGGCGAGGCCGGGCTCGAGCTCGAGGCTCTCGGTCTGCACGACCAGCGTGTCGTAGACCTGCTTCATGACCCGCGCGGACGGCTGGTCGTTGGTGTTGTGAGGGCTGAGGCTGACCGCGTCGGAACCCTGGCCAACGACGAGGCGCTGGGCTAGCGCTCCGTTGAACAGGACCGCGGCTGCGGCGACGAGCAACAGGACTCTCTTCATCTACTTCCTCCTAGGCATACCGGCCCGGCGTTGGAAGACCGGCGACGCGTACCGGCGCTGCCTACCCACCGGCCGCCGTCGAACGGGACCTGGGTGGGGCGGCTCGGACCGGCTACGGCGCGCGCGACCTCCATGGGCACGGCCAGCAGTCTAGCAGAGCGACTGTGGGATATTTCGCGTGTCGGCGGTTCCGACCGTGGATCTAAGCAACCGGTTAAGGGAGCCAGGTTGTACGATCCTCCCGATGCGTCACCCACCTCCGTCCCCCGCCGTGCCCGGAGCGCGCCAAGCCGTTCGCCGGCGCTGGCCAGGGGCACCGCTCGCCGTGGTCGCGGTCTCGCTCCTGTCGCTGCTGCTGAGCGGATGCCTCGGCCGGTCCGACTCCCTGGCGCCCGTCATCGCCATCACCGACCCGCGCGCCGGCGCGACCCGCAGCACCGAGGACCTGAGGATCAGCGGCTACGCGATGGACGACGAGGGCATCACGAGCATCCGCGTCGACGGGCTAGACCTGCTGCAGAACGAGCTCTACGCCTCCGAGCGGGGTAAGGGCCTGGTGCACTTCGCCTTCACCAAGCCCAACGTCGCCGACGGCGAGCTGACCATGGTCCTCGAGGTGACCGACGTGTCCGGCCGCACGACGACCGAGACCTACACCCTGATACTCGACGCCACCCCGCCCACCGTGGAGCTCACCTCGGTCGAGTCGGCCGGCGGCGGCCGACTGCGCGTCGAGGGCGTCGCCCGCGACAACATCGGCGTCTCCTCGGTGCGCATCGGCGGCGTGCCGCTCGCCTTCACGCCGGGGCCCGAGTTCGCCTTCTCGGTGCTGGTCGACGACGTCGAGGGCGCGCAGGTCGTCGTGGAGGACGGGGCGGGCAACAGCACAGCGGTGCCGTTGCGGTGACGCGGGAGCCCGCACCCCGCCTGCCCATCCGCACGGCCGACCTGCTCGCCAGAGGCAAGGCGGCTTTCGACGTCGTCGAGCGCGAGACGAGCCACGGCAACCGCGACCTCTTCAAGCTCCTCGACGTCCTGGGCATCGGCGGGCCGCACGAGGTCGTGTCGCCATGGGAGCTGCGTGACCCGGAGGGGCGTCACCTCGTACATGCCGGCGGCTACGCTGCCGTGCCGTTCGGGGAGGCGTACCCGCCTCTCGTCGAGTTCATCGAAGCGTTCCTGAGAGACAACCGCCAGCTGGGTTTGGCCCAGCAGAGCGTCAGCGAGTGGCGATCCGCCCTCGCGGCGAACCTCGTCGCTCTGCTGGCCTCGGTGGCTCCGAGCCACGCGGGCAGTCGCGTCTTCTTCGTCAACTCCGGCGCCGAGGCCGTCGAGGCGGCGATGAAGATGGCGCTGGCGTTCAGGCCTGGCGCCAAGGCCTTCGTCAACTTCGAGCGCGCCTACCACGGCAAGACGTTGGGCGCCCTGTCGCTGACGCCCAACGAGGAGTACCAGGGGCCCTTCCGGCCCCTGCGCGAGACGCTGACGCTGCCCTACGGCGACGAGGTCGCGTTGGCGAACGCGCTCGCGAGGCGCGCCAAGGACGTCGCCGCCATCGTGGTCGAGC
>JBIQIQ010000213.1:0-2845 GCA_044507975.1 Deinococcaceae bacterium | reverse complement strand
CGGGCCTGGAGGGCGTGCCGCCCGTCGACCTCTACCGCATCGGCGACGCCTACTTCGTCAAGGACGGCAACCACCGCGTCTCGGTCGCGCGGCAGCTCGGAGCCAGGACCATCCAGGCCTACGTCACGCCGGTCTACAGCCGCGTGCCCCTCGGCCCCGACGCCGACGCCGAGGCCATCCGTCTGGCCGGAAGCTACGCCGCCTTCCTCGAGGAGACGGGCATCGACGAGCTCAGGCCTGGGGCCGACCTGCGCCTGACCGAGCCGCTCAGCTACCCTTCGCTCCTGGAGCACATCCGCGTCCACCGTTACTTCATGGGCATCGACGAGGACCGTCCCATCGACTGGGATGAGGCCGTGGCCCACTGGTACGACGCCGTGTACCTGCCCGTCGCGGAGGCGATCCTCGAGCACGACCTGCTCGCCCGCTTCGAGGGCCGCACGACGACCGACCTCTACCTCTTCCTCTCCGATCACCGCCGGCGCCTGGAGCAGGAGTTCGGTTGGAGCCTCGACGGCCCACTGCTGGCCGGCGGCTTCCGAGCCGAGTTCGACCTGGAGGAGGCCTCCGGGCGGTTGCGGGCAGCCGTCGCCGCGGGACAGGACGTCGGGAGAGTGCTGTCGCACCTGATAGACGTCGTGCTCCTCGTCCGCGAGGCCGGCGACGGGGAGGAGGGGCTGCGCGCCGCACTGGACCTAGCCGGGCGCGAGGGCGCGCGCCTCCTGGCGCTGCAGGTCGGTGAGGGACCGGGCGACGAGGCGTCGTCCAAGGAGGCGTTCGCCGAGACCAGCGCAGCTGCGGGCGTGGACGGGCAGCTCGCCGTGGCCGGCCGCGAGCCGCTGCAGGCGATCCTCGACGGCGCTGCCTACGCCGACGTGGTCGTGACGACCGGCCCGCGCGGACGACCCACCGGCTGGCTCAGGGCGCTCCTGCACCGGTGCCCCCGACCGTTGCTCCTCGCGAGGGGTGACGGGCGGCTGCCCGAGCGGCCCCTGCTCGCCTACGACGGCAGGGACCGGGCCGACGCCGCGCTGTTCGCGCTCGCCTACCTCGTCCTGACGTCGGGGGGCAGGCCGGCGGTGGCGTGCGTGGCAGAGCCCGGGCGGCCGACCCAGCCGATCCTCCTGCGGGCCGACGCCTTCCTGAGGGACCTCGGCGTCCAGGCCGAGCTGATCTCGGAGCGGGGCGCCGTCGACGGCGCGATCGTGAGGGCCGCGACCAGCTTCGGCGCCGACCTCGTCGTCATGGGCAGCTACCGGTACAGCCGCTGGCTCGAGGAGATGACCGGCAACGTCACGGACCGGGTGGTGGCTCGGCTGGAAGCATCTGTGCTGGTCGTCTGAGGCCGGGCGCGCGTCGGCGACGGACGGTTGCGCCGGCCTCGGCGTCCCCGGCTGGTAATGTGGTGCGTCATGTCGAAGACGCCCGCCCTACCGCGCCAGGAAGACGACTTCTCCGGCTGGTACAACGACATCGTCTACCGCGCCGAGCTTGTCGACCTCAGCCCGGTGCGGGGCAGCTTCGTGCTTCGGCCCTACGGCTACGCGCTCTGGGAGAACATCCAGCGTCATCTCGACGCGATGTTCAAGGAGACCGGGCACGAGAACCTCTACTTCCCCCTGCTCATACCCATGAGCTTCTTCGAGCGCGAGGCGAAGCACGTCGAGGGGTTCGCCCCGGAGCTGGCCGTCGTCACGCACGCGGGCGGCAAGGAGCTCGAGGAGCCCTACGCCATCAGGCCGACGTCCGAGACGCTGTTCGGCGACCTGTACAGCAAGTGGGTCAAGAGCTACCGCGACCTGCCGCTGCTCTACAACCAGTGGTGCAGCGTGCTCCGCTGGGAGCTGCGCACCCGGCCCTTCCTTCGCACCACGGAGTTCCTCTGGCAGGAGGGGCACACTGCCCACGCCACGCCCGAGGAGGCCATGGGCGAGACGCGCCAGATGGTCGAGGTCTACGCCCGGCTGGCGCGGGACTTCGGCGCGCTGCCCGTGATCGTGGGCGAGAAGACCGAGCGCGAACGCTTCGCCGGCGCCCAGGTCACGCTCACGATCGAGGCGATGATGCGCGACGGCAAGGCCCTGCAGTCCGGCACCAGCCACTTCATGGGCGAGAACTTCGCTCGCGCCTTCGACATCACCTTCAACGACGTCAACAACGAGCAGGCCTACGCCAACACCACGTCGTGGGGCCTCTCGGCGCGCTTCATCGGCGCGCTGATCATGTCGCACGGCGACGACAAGGGCCTGATCATGCCCCCGCGGCTCGCTCCGCACCAGGTCGTGCTGCTCCCCATCTACCGCGCTGGCGACGAAGCGGCGAAGGCCGGGGTGCTGGACGCCGTCCGGCGCCTCGCGGCCGAGCTGCGCGCGGCGGGCGTCTCGGTCAAGCTCGACGACCGCGAGGGCCTCAGCCCGGGCCGCAAGTTCAACGAGTGGGAGCAGAAGGGCGTGCCGTTCCGCGTCGAGGTCGGCCAGCGCGACCTCGAGGCCGGCGTGGCCACGGTCGTCGACCGCCTGTCGGGCGAGAAGTCTCAGGTGTCGCTCGCCGAGGTCGCACCCACCATGCCCGGCCGCCTGGTCGCCTTCCACGACGCCTTGTACCGCCGCGCGGAGGAGTTCCGCGACGCCCACACCTACTCCGCCGAGACGTTCGAGGAGCTCGCCGAGATGGTCGAGCACGGCTTCGTTTACGCCACGCACTGCGGCGACGCCGAGAGCGAGCGGCAGATCCAGGAGCTGACGAAGGCGACCGTGCGCTGCATACCGGAGGAAGGCCCGAGCGCCGAGCTCAGCAGTCGCGGCGCCGGAAGGGTTGAACGGCTCTTTGTGCGTGAATCCGGCAA
>JBIQIQ010000031.1:2739-21190 GCA_044507975.1 Deinococcaceae bacterium | reverse complement strand
CCACGTCGTCGGCCGTGAACGGCTGCCCGTTGTGGAACGTCACGCCCTCCCTCAGCTCCACCTCGAGGGTCACATCGTCGACGTAGGTCCACGCGGTTGCCAACGCAGGCACGGTCGGCTCGTACTCGCGGTCGAGATCGATGAGCGTGTCGAAGATGTTCTGCTGGATCGCGCGCTCATGCGTGGCGATCGACTGGTGAGGGTCGAAGTCGCGCACGTCGGTGGGCAACGCTACGGTCACCGTGCCTTGCGCCAGGGCGACCGCGCCGAGGAGAGCGATCCCGACGATCGCCCAGCGAATCGCTGGCTTGGCCGCGGGCTCGCGTGGCGAACAGCTTGGTTGCCGAAGGTTCCTCATGGCTTCCCGTCCTCTCTTGACGCTCGCAGCGCTTGGCCGTTCGGCTTCCGCGCGACTTGCCTATCGCCTGCAGCACCCGTCATCCGGGCGATCACGTGATCCTCGAGGTGGCGGAGGTGAGCGGACATGAAGCTCGCCGCGACCTCAGCGTCGCCTGCGGCCAGAGCCTCCACGATGCTGCGATGCTCCGCCAGGCTCTGGACCCGCCGCGCCGTGGAGGCCGACTCGCGCAGCCGCACTCGCGCGAACACGAGCAGGTCGCCGATGCTGCCCAGTAGCGATGCGAGCCACTCGTTGCCTGCCCGTTCGAGGATGAGGCCATGGAACTCGTCGTTGAGCTCTGCCAGCCGACGCGTTGCCCGCGCGCTCGCCTCGAGCGCAAGTTCGTTGGCATCGGCCTGACGCTGCAGGTTGAGGTGGAAGCGCGCGAAGTCCTCACGGGTGAGATTGTGGGCGGCCTGCCTGACCGCCAGGCACTCAAGCGCCTCCCGAACCGAGAAGAGGTTGCGAACGTCGCCAGCGTCCAGCGCACGCACGTACGTGCCCTGGCGGCCGCTCCGGACCACCAGGCCCGTGGCCGCGAGCGTCCCCAACGCCTCCCTCACCGGAGTGAGGCTGACGTCGAGCCGCTTGGCCACTTCCGGCTCGCTCAACCGCTGGCCAGGCTCGTATGCGCCCGTCAAGATCGCTTCCCGGATCAGGTCGACGACCTGGTCCTTCAACGTCTGACGGTTGACTCGTGCGGCCTGCAAATGGCGGTCCTCTCGAACGACGGAGGCGACGAAACGCATGCCCGGTCTAACCCGGGCGAGCCTGTCTACGGTTTAGCGATTTATAAATGACAAAGCCCGCGCGGGTCAAGTCATGTGGCTCGTGCTCAAGCGAGCTTCGGCTCCGAAGGCGAGCGGCTCGAAGCCGCGGCCCCCTCTGACGGCGCTGCAGCCTTCAACCCCGAGGCGATGAGGCGCTCCAAGGCGGACAGGTGCTCGGGCAGGACCTCGACGAGGGGAGCCCTTACGGGCCCACCGGCGCTCCGTCGCGACCACACGCCCGCCTTCACCAGTGCGACCGCGTAACCCTTGGCCTGCCGCCTCAGCTCCGCCAGAGGCACGAAGAAGTCGGCGATGATCCGTCGCACGGTTACGTCGTCGCCCGCTTCGAGGGCGCGCCAGAAAGCCCAGGAGACCTCGGGCACGAAGTTGAAGACCGCCGATGAGTAGAAGGGGACCCCTGCCGCTCGATAGCTGGGCTGGAACGTCTCGGCGGTCGGCATGCCGTTGAAGTAGGTGAGTCGTTCGCCGAAGGCCGCGACGGTGCGCTGCATCCGCTCGACGTCGCCGAGCCCGTCCTTCAGCCCCAGCACGTTGGGTAGCCGCACGAGCCTATCGAGGACGGCAGGTTCGTAGGCGATGCCATCACGTTGGTACAGGATCACCGGCAGGGAGGTCGACCGGGATACCGCTTCCGCGTAGGCGATCAAGCCTTCGGCCTCGAACTCGCGCAGGTAGGGTGGGAACAGTAGCAGGCCAGAAGCTCCCGCTCTCTCGGCGGCTCTGGCGTTCTCTATCGCCACGGGCAGCGCCTGTCCAGCACCGACGAACACCGGAGCCTTGCCCTCGCTGACGTCGACGGCGACTCTCGCCAGCTCTCCGACCTCACCAGCCGAGAGCGAGGCGAACTCGCCAGTGCCGCAAGCGACGAAGAGGGCGGGCGCCGAGTGGTCCATCATCCACACCAGGTGCCTCTCGAACTCGGGCAGGTCCACCTCGAGTGTCGCGGTCATGGGTGTGATCGGGAACGCGAAGGGACCATCCCGCTCGAAAGACAGCTTCATGACGACCTCCTGGACCTGACCGGCAGCGGTGCTCCGGAGATAGTACATTCCCGGCATAGTGTGGCCATGCCGGCTCGAGCGCCCAGCTTCGCCGTCTACGCGTATCCCTGGTTCTTCGGTGACCAGGGGATCGATGCGTCGCTGGACGAGCTTGCGGCGATCGGGGTCGACGGCATCCAGCTGGCGCTGAGCTACCACGTCGCCGACTTCGTGACGCCCCGTGGCCGCCATGTGAAGGTGCGTGCCGGCGACCTCGGGTCCGTGTGGTTCGACCACGCCAAGGCGTTGTCACGCGAGAGCCCACTCGACCCAACGTTGCTGGCCGATGCGGCCGAGGCCGCTCCCCACGTCATCAACGGCGCCTCGGAGCGCGGTCTTCAGGTCATCGCGTGGCTCGTCTTCCTCTACACGCACGATCTCGCGCGCCGCCGCCCCGAGCTGGCGGTCCGCAACGCGTTCGGCGACCCACATCCCGCGCAGCTCTGCCCTTCCCAACCCTTGGTCCGCGATCACGTCGCGCATCTGACTGCTGCCGCCCTGTGTCTCGACCCGACTGGATCCAGCGTCACTGGTTTGCACGCGGAGTCGCTGTCGTTCTTGCCCTGGGACTACGGGCTTCTGGCGCCCAAGGTCGCGGTTCGGCTCGGGCCAGAGGCCAGCCGGCTGTTGTCCCTCTGCTTCTGCGGCGCCTGCCGAGCTCGGGCCAAGGCCGAGGGTGTGGATGCCGAGGCGGCCAGGTCAGCCGCCAGAGAGGCTCTCGAGTCGTGGCTGAGCGGCGCTCCAACGCGTACGCCACCAGGCTCGACCTCGGCCGTTCGAGCTTACGGGGCGGTCGCCGCCCAGACGACCCTGGAGGTCAACCGCGCCGCCGCGCAGCTTGCCGCGGAGGCCGGGTTGCGCTACTCGACGACCGCGGCAGAAGACGACGACCGCCGACCCGACGGGACGGCCGTCGCCCCTGTCCGCGACCTCGTCGACGAGGTACGCATCAAGGTGGCAGCAGGCGCCTCCCCGGTCGACCTCAGGAACGAGGTCGCGGCTCAGATAGCCGGGTGTCGTCCCGAGGCGCGAGCGTTCGCGCAGTATCAGCTCGCCGCCTTCGGGAACGGCGCTGACCTTCGTGACGCCGTCGCGGCAGCCGAGGAGGCGGGGATCGAGCATCACAGGTTCTACGAGTACAGCGTGATGACCGAAGGGCACCTCGAGTGGCTTCGCTCAGCCCGCCTAGTCGTCGCGTCCTCGTGAGGGCCCCTGGGGACGCCGCAGCCGCCATCGCAGCGGGGTTGAGCGAGGTCGCCAACCCCCACCGCGCCACCTCCGAGAAGCGCTACCTCAGGAGCGACCTCGAGCACTACGGGGCCAGCGTGCCCGACGTCCGCCGCATCGCGCGGCGCGCGCTCCGCGAGGACGTCCCGGACGACCGCTCGTCCACCCTCGCCCTAGCGGAAGCCCTGTGGCGGCGCCCAGTGCACGAGCTGCGCCTGGCCGCCGCGATCGTCCTCGCCGAGCGCCAACGGCTCCTGACGGGCGAGGACCTGCCGTTCCTCGAGCGGCTGCTACGCGAGTCGCGCACGTGGGCGCTCGTCGACGTGCTGGCGCCGAGCGTCGTGGGTCCGATCGCGGGGCGCGATCCTGCGGTCCACGCGACCCTGCAGCGCTGGTCCCGCGACCCCGACGTCTGGCTGCGCCGCGCCGCCCTGTTGTCCTACCTACTGCCGATGCGGCGGGGCGAGCCCGTGTTCGACGACTTCGCGGCCCTCGCCGACACCCTGCTCGAGGACGGGGAGTTCTTCGTGCGCAAGGCGATCGGCTGGGTGCTCAGGGAGAGGACCAAGCGGTCACCCGAGGAGGTCTACGCCTGGCTCCTGCCCCGGCGGGGCCGCGCGTCGCGGCTCACCCTGCGCGAGGCCAGCAGGAACCTGCCGGAGGAGCAGCGCGCCGCGCTGCTCGCGTCGCCGGCGGAGACGAGGACCAGCTAGAGCCGGACGAGGCTCCAGGCCTTATCGACCGCTTCCCGCAGGTGCGAGACGTGGGCCCTGGCCGCGGCGGCGGCGGCCTCGGCGTCCCGGGAGCGCAGCGCCTCGAAGATGGCGACGTGCTCGGCGAGCGACCTCTCGCTGCGCCCGGGGATAAGGATCGTGCGGAGCTGGAGGCGGGCGAGCCGGAGCCGCAGTGTCTTGATCAGGTCTGGGATCGTGCGGCTGCCGGACGCCTCGTAGACCTTCTGGTGGAACAGCACGTTCGTCGCGGAGTACTCGTCCCACGCGGAGGCCGCGAGGGCGGCGCGCATCCTCGCGACGAGCTCCTCCAGCTCGGCGACCTGCTCGTCGGTCACCCGCAGAGCCGCCATGCGGGCCGCCTCGGCCTCGAGGGCCTCCCTGGCCAGAAGCACGTCGAGCGCCTCCTCCAGGCTCAGCGTCGCGACGGTGGCTCCGCGGTTGGGCTCGAGGCGCACGAGCCCGTCGTTGTGGAGGCGGTCGAGCGCGGTGCGGACGTTGTGCCTGCTTAGCCCTAGCGCCTGCGCCAGCTGCGCCTCCACCAGCCGCTGCGAGGGGTAGTACTCGCCGTCGACGATCCTCTGCCTTATCGCTTCGTAAGCGGCCTGCGCTCCTCCACCGAGGTCGCGCCTGGCTGGCCTGTTCGCCGCCTCGGCTCTCGGAGCCTCGGGCGCCTCGCCGCCCGCCTTGGAACCCTTCTCAACCGTCCGCGCCATGCACTCCCTCTGCCGGGCCGGCAGACCCGGGGACGACCTCCTGCCTCGCCGGGCCGCCGACCCCGCCGCCGTCCGGCGCGGCCGCCGGCTGGAGGCGGTACCGCCACAGTATGAACACGCCCAGCACGACGAGTCCGATGGCGTCGGTGAGGAGGCCGCCGTCGATCAGGAGCAGCGCCGCGGCGAAGAGCACCAGGCGGGCCCACCAGGGCAGACGCCCGTTCATCCAGTTCATGACGGCCGTGGAGATCAGCCAGACGCCGAGGCCGGCCGTCAACGAGTTGTGGACGATCTGGAGCGCCGTGCCTTCGAGGAGCAGGGCCGGGTTCAGTGCGAAGAAGAACGGTACGAGGAACGACGGGATGGCCATGCGGAACGCGGCCCAGCCCGTCCTGTCGAAGTCGCTGCCGGCGATGGAGGCCGCCGCGTAGGACGCCAGCGCCACCGGCGGGGTTATGGCGGCGAGGACCCCGAAGTAGAAGAAGAAGAAGTGCGCCGAGAGCGGGGTTAGGCCCATCGTCACGAGCGCGGGTCCGACCAGTGTGGCCAGCAGCACGTAGACGACCGTCGTCGGCATGCCCATCCCCAGGATGATCGACACGACCATCACGAGGACGAGGAGCACCATGACGTGTCCGCCGGAGATGTCGACCAGGGCGCTCGCCAGCTGCGCTCCCAGGCCGGTGAGCTGCACGACCCCGACGACGATCCCAGCCCCCGCGGTGACGGCGCAGAGAATCCCGGCGGCCTCGGCGCCCTGCCTGAGCACCGACCAGACCTCCCCCGGCCTCACCCGCTTGAGCAGCACGAGGACCGCCGCCGCGCAGACGCCGATGAACGCGGCGCGCGTGGCCGTGTAGCCCATGATCAGCATCGCGTAGACGAGGCCGATCAAGGCGAGGTGTACCCAGCCCGTCCTCAGCGTCCCGAAGAAGGGCGGCCTCTCACCGCGCGCCAGCCCGCGCAGCCCGGCGGCGCGGGCGTAGAGGTCGATGGCGAACCAGGCGCTCATGAAGTAGAAGATCGCCGGGATGATGGCGGCCAAGGCGACCTCGAAGTAGCGGATCCCGAGGTAGTCGGCCATGAGGAAGGCCGCCGCGCCCATGATCGGCGGCATGATCTGGCCGCCCGTCGAGGCGACGGACTCGATGGCGCCGGCGAAGTGGGGCTGGTAGCCGCCGCGCTTCATCGCCGGGATCGTGACGCTGCCGGTCGTGGCGACGTTGCCGGCGGCGCTGCCCGAGATCGTGCCGACGAGGGCGCTGGACACCACGGCGACCTTGCCGAGACCTCCTGTGAAGCGTCCTGCGATCGACTGCGCGAACCGCACGAGGAAGTCGGCGGCGCCCGAGACCTGCAGCAGGGCTCCGAAGACGATGAACAAGATCACGTACCTGACCATGACGGCCAGGGGTATGCCGTAGATACCGGAGTAAGAGAGGGCGAGGTGCCTGCCGATGCGCTCGAGCGAGTAGCCCCGATGCAGCAGCGGGCCGGGCATCTGCCGGCCGAAGAGCGCGTAGAGGATGAAGACGAGGCAGACGATCGTGAGGGGCCAGCCCACGGCGCGCCTGACCCCTTCGAGCACGAGGACCAGCAGCACAAGCGCCACGACGTTGTCCGTCGCCGTGAAGGCGCCCTGCCGGAAGATGATCGCGGCGTAGTTGACGGCCACGTAGGCGCCCGCGATGGCGGCAGCCACGATGAGCAGGAGGTCGAGACCGCGGCCGAGGTAGACGGCCGGCTTGCTCGCCTTGGCCTCGTCACGGACGGTGGGCCTCTTGAGGAAGAGGCCCACCATGACGAGGGTCAGCGTGATGGGTAGCTGCTGCTCGACAGGCAGCAGGTAGAGCGGCTGCACGACGACGACGAACAGCATGGCTGCGATCCAGAAGAGGTCGCCGGCCGCTCCCCTGGCCTTGGTCACGTCTACCAGGCCCCGACTTCCTGGGCGTAACGCACGACGCCCGGGTGCATCTCGAGCTCGAGCTGCGCCGCCTGCTCCTGGCTCAGGAGGGCGGCCTCGTCACCGGAAGGGTGAGCGGCGGCCAGCGCCGGGATGTTCTCGAAGACGGCCTTGACCATCTCGTAGACGAGGTCCTCGGACAGATCCGTGTTCACGTAGATGATCGAGCGCACGAGGATGGCATCGGCGTCCTGGTCGAACCCGGTGTAGGTGCCGGCGGGGATCGTGCCGCCGACGAGCGGGAAGCCCTCGGACCCCGCCAGGCGGTCGCTGTCGAAGCCGAGGATCACGATGGGCATGCGCACCGCGAGCGACTCGACGGCGGGGAACGGCTGACCTCCGACCATCACGGCCGCGTCCAGCGAACCGTCGGCGATCGCGTCGGCAGCCTCCTGCCAGCCGAGGAACACAGGCGAGTACTGGCCTTCGGCGACGCCCTGGCTCTCGAGCAGCCTTTGGCCGAGCACGTTGCCCGAAGAGCCGGGGGCGCCGAGCGACACCCGCTTGCCGGCGAGGTCCGAGACGCTCTGCAGCCCGGAGTCGGCCGCGGCGACCACCAGGGCGTAGGACGCGTTCATCGTCCAGCCGCCTCTGAAGTCGATCGGCCGGTTGAAGGGCTCGTTGGCGACCTGCGCGTCCCAGGCGATGTTCTCGTTGGCGATGCCGAGCTCGATCTCGCCCGAGGCCAGCATGTTCATGTTCGCCACGCCGCCGCCGGTCTCCTGGGCGCTGAAGCGCACGCCGTCGATGTTCCGGTTCCAGATGTCGGCCATCGCGACGCCGAGGGGGTAGTACGCGCCCGCCGGGGAGGCGGTACCGATCGAGACGAAGTCCTGGGCCAACGCCGGGCTCGCACCCAGCAGAGCCGCCAGCAGGACAAGCCGCATGTTGCGCGTGACACGTCGGAAGGTTTCCATGTGCCCTCCTTCAACCTTTGGGTTGCCCGGACTATATTGGCGGTCAGGTGTATTGTCAACAATCTTGCTCAAGAGTTCGTTGACACTACTGGTGGCGGTTGCTAGCATCCGTGGCGTTTCAGGCGCGACCGTAGCGCAGCGAGGGCACGCCCCTCGGAGGCGGCGGCTAGGCGTAGCGGTCGACGGGAGCGGTGGATGGAACGACCGAGGGTCGCGGTGCTGGGGTTGGGCGAGGCTGGGTCCGCCATCGCCTCTGACCTCGTGGCAGGTGGGGCGCGGGTGTTCGCCTACGACCCGCAGCCCCGGCCGACCCCGCCGGCGGTCGAACGCATGGCCTCGGAGGCCGAAGCGGCGTACGGGGCCGATCACGTCCTCAGCGTCAACTGGGCGTCGGCCGCGGTCGAGGCGGCGCGGAACGCGCTCCCCGCCCTCAGGCCGGGCGTCGTCTACGCCGAGCTCAACACCGCGGCACCCGAGGTCAAGCGCCGTGTCGCCCAGGCGATCGACGGCAGCGGGGCGTCGTTCGTCGACGTCGCCCTCATGGCGCCCGTCCCAGGCAGGGGCGTACGGACCCCGATGTGCGTCTCCGGGGAGGCGGCCATCGCCTTCGCCGACCTCGTGCGCGGCTTCGGCACTCCTGTGGAGGTGCTCGACGGCCCGCCCGGGGAGGCCGCTCGCAGGAAGCTGGTCCGCAGCGTGTTCATGAAGGGCTTCGCGTCCGTGATCGTCGAGGCCATGGACGCCGCCAGAGCGGCAGGGCTCGAGGGGTGGATGGAAGCCCAGATCCAAGAACTCTTCGCCGCGCCCGGCGAGGTGAGGCGCTTCGAGGACGGCACCCGCAAGCACGCCGCCCGCCGGCTCCACGAGATGGAGGCGGCGCTGGAGGTCCTCGACGAGCTCGGCGTCCCGTCCGACGCCACCAGAGGAACGGTCTCGAGCCTTCGCAGGCTCGTGAAGGAGGAGATCGCATGACGAACCCGATACCCTCGCAACGCGCGCGCGACCTGGTGAGAGGCGCCTACGACCTGCACGTCCACAGCGGCCCCGACACGATGAAGCGCATCGCGTCGGACCTGGAGATCGCCCGTGACTTCGCGCGCCACGGCCTGGCCGGGTACGTGATCAAGTCGCACTACACGCACACCGCCGGCCGCGCCGCCCTGACGCGCGAGGCGGTCCCTGGCGTGAACGTCATCGGCTCGATCACCCTCAACTCCGCCGTCGGCGGCATGAACGCCCTGGCGATCGAGCTCGCGGCCCGCGAGGGGATCAGGTACGTGTGGTTCCCGACCGTCGACGCGGTGAACGAGCCGGCCGGCAGGACCGACCCCGCCCCGGGCGCCAAGCTCCCCTTCTGGGCGGCCATGGCGCTGCAGCTCCGCTCCGAAGGCGTCACCAGCGACCCCGTGCCGGTGGTCGACGACACCGGGGCCGTGCTCCCGGCCGCCCGGAACGTGCTGCGCTCGATCGCCCGCAACGACCTCGTCCTGGCCACCGGACACCTGAGCCGGAACGAGATCTTCGCCGTCGTCGACGCGGCGATCGAGGAGGGCGTGAAGCGCATCGTCATCACGCACCCCGAGTTCCCCTCTCAGGACCTCAGCGCGGAGGACCAGGGGGCGCTCGCCGAGCGCGGTGCCCTGCTGGAGAGGTGCTTCACGACGGCGCACAGCGGGAAGGTCACCTGGGAGCGCATGTTCGCCAACGTGCGGGCGACGGGCGTGGCCAACTCCCTGATCTCCAGCGACCTGGGGCAGCCGAACAACCCACCGGTGCACGACGGCGTGACGTTGATGGCGGACGCGTTCCTCGACGCGGGCTTCACCGCCGACGAGGTGCGCAGGATGACCGTGGAGAACTCGCGGCGCCTGATAGGTGACGACTGATGGCCCGCAAGCTGCTGGTGGTAGGTGCCCACTCCGCCGACTTCGTGTGGCGGGCCGCTGGCACCATAGCGGTCACGACGCAGAACGGCGGGGAGGCGGTGGTCGTGGCGCTCTCGTACGGCGAGCGCGGCGAGTCGGGTGAGCTCTGGAAGGAACCGGGCCAAACGGTCGACAACGTCAAGCACATCCGGCACGAGCAGGCCGAGGAGGCGGCCGCGGCGGTCGGCGCGCGCTTCCTCTGCCTCGACCTCGGCGACTACCCCCTCGAGATCGACGCCGCGGCGATGGAACGCGTCGTGCAGCTCTTCAGGGACGAGGCCCCGGAGGTCGTGCTCACCCACACGGCGGTGGATCCGTTCAATCCCGACCATCCCGTCGCTCACGACGTAGTCCAGAAGGCGCGACTGCTCTCGTCGGGCGCCGGCGTGGCGAGCGCGTTCGAGCGCATCGACCCGCCTGCCGTCTACCTCTTCGAGCCGCACCAACCCGAGCTCTGCGGCTTCTCCCCCAACACGTTCGTGGACATCACCCCGGTCTTCGACAGGAAGGTTGCGGCCATGGCCGCGATGGGCGCCCAGAGCTACCTGAAGGAGTACTACACGGAGCTGGCGGGTCGTCGCGGCAACCACGCCCGGCGCATCTCCGGCAAGCAGCAGGTCAGGCAGGCCGAGGCGCTGCAGCGCGTGCTGCCCCTGGTGGTCGAGGGCCTGTGAGCGCAGCCGTCCTGGAGGAGCTCGGCCGGCTCGGCGTGGCCACGGTCTACGAGGCGTCGGGGCGCCAGGGGCTCGTCGACGTCGAGCTGACCCAGCTGATCCCGGGCTCCCGGGTCGCCGGTCCAGCGCTGCCGGTCATGTGCGGCCAAGGCGACAACTTGATGGTGCACGCTGCGATCGAGCGCATCCGCCCCGGCGACGTGGTCGTCCTGACGATGCCCGAGCCGGCGCCGGTCGCGCTCGTGGGCGAGCTGCTCGTTAGCCAGATGCAGGTCCGCGGGGCGGCCGGGCTGCTCGTCGACGCTTCGGTGCGCGACGTCGAGGAGCTGGTCGCGCTCGGGCTGCCGGTATGGACGCGCTACGTGCGCGTCCGCGGCGCCAGCAAGAGCGGCGTCGGCGCCGTCGGCGAGGCCGTGAGCGTGGGCGGCGCGCTGGTGCGCGCCGGCGACGTCGTCGTACTCGACCGCGACGGCGCCGTCGTGGTCGCCGAGGAACGCGTCGCCGCGGTCCTGGAGGCGTCGCGGGCCCGCCTCGAGAAGGAGCGCGCGATGCGCGAGCGATTCGCTGCCGGAGAGACCTCGTTCGACATCCACGGCCTCAGGCGCCTCGTCGAGGGGGCTTAGGAGCCTGGCCTTCGACCTATCGCGCGAGGAGCACCACCCCTGGGTGGCGCCCACCCATCGATTCCCCTGCGGACCTCCGCTAAGAACACCGTCCCAGACGGCCACATGAGAACCTGCTGAGACCGGCGGCGAATCGTGTTACCTTCGGGCGCGTGAGCGGCGAACCTGCGAACCGCGGCTTGGCCGGCGATAAGTCCGGGCAGGGAGCTCACCCCTGTGCCGCAAGGAGCGATGGATGAGCCAGTGGCTGGAGTCCACCTTCAAGCTCAGGGAACTGGGCACGAACCCGCGCACGGAGGTCATCGCCGGCCTGACCACGTTCCTGACGATGGCCTACATCATCGTCGTGAACCCGCAGATCCTCGGGCAGGCGGGCGTTCCGGTCGACGGCGCGTTGTT
Source organism: Deinococcaceae bacterium (assembly GCA_044507975.1). GTDB lineage: Bacteria > Deinococcota > Deinococci > Deinococcales > Trueperaceae > DASRWD01. The sequence continues at coordinate 9,781 of JBIQIQ010000031.1, read as the reverse complement.
CGCGACGGTCATGGTCGCCGGCCTCTCCTCCATCCTGATGGGGTTCCTGGCGAACCTGCCCATCGCCGTCGCCCCAGGCATGGGGCTCAACGCGTTCTTCACGTTCACCCTCGTGCTGGGCCTCGGCCTGACTTGGCAGCAGGCGCTCGCGGCCGTGTTCCTCTCGGGCGTAGTGTTCGTCGTCATCTCCCTACCCGGCCTCAACGTCCGCGAGGCGATCGTGCGGGCGGTGCCGGCCGGGGTGCGGCTCGGCGTGGCCGCCGGCATCGGTCTCTTCCTCGCGCTCATCGGCATGATCAACGCCGGCGTCATCGTCGCGAACCCGGGGACGATCATCGGGTTCGGCGGCTTCGACCCGATGTTCGTCCTGTTCATGATCGGCATCGTGATCGCGGGCTGGCTCCTCGTCAGGAAGGTGACGGGCGCACTGCTCATCGCCATCGTCGCCGCCACCGTGTTCGCGATGATCTTCCAGGCGCTCGGCTGGGTGGAGAACGCGGTGTTCTACCCGACGAGCCTCGTGGCGGCGCCCTCGGTCGAGACGGTGCTGGCGCTCGACATCGCCGGCGTCCTCAGCGTGGCCGTCATCGGCCCCGTGTTCGCGCTGCTCTTCACCGACATGTTCGACTCGATCTCTACGTTCGTCGGCGTCGCGAAGGTCGCAGGCCTCCAGGAAGCCGACGGCACCCCTAAGAACGTGGGCAAGGCGATGCTCGCCGACGCGATCTCGACCACGTTCTCCGGCCTGGTGGGCAGCTCGTCAGGCACGTCGTACATCGAGTCGGCCGCGGGCGTGAACGCGGGCGGCCGCTCCGGCCTCACCGCCGTGGTGACCGGCCTGCTCTTCCTGCCGTTCATGTTCCTCTCGCCGCTCCTGGGCCTTATCCCCGCCGTCGCCACCGCCCCCGTGCTCGTCTTGGTCGGGCTCTTCATGATGGGCGCACTCCGGGACCTCGACTGGGGCGACTACGAGAACGTGATCCCGGGGTTCGTCGCGATGATCGCGATCCCCTTCACGTACTCGATCACCATGGGCATCGTCCTGGCGTTCATCGTCTACGTGCTGATGAAGGTGCTGCTGGGCAAGCTGGCCGAGGTGCCTCCGATGCTCTGGGTCATCTTCCTGCTGTCGATCGTGCTGCTGCTGGTCTGATCCAGACGCGACCGTAGAGGGGGCGGCGCGCGGTCCGGCGCCGCCCCCTCGCCTCGAACACGGCCAGGCTCGGCCGCCGGCACATGAGACGCCGATGAGCGGCGCGTGATACCGTTCTCTGCTTCACATTCCTGCTGTGCGGCAAGCCTGCCCGGTCCAAGCACCTCTCGACCTCCGCCCGGACCGGCGGCACGCCCCAGCGGCCACGTCACGTACGTGAGGAGCAGGGTATGAGCGAGGTCGCCCCGTCCACCGCCGAGAGCCCCCTTCGATCCGGCCGCCTGGCCCGTCGAGCCCGACGGCGCCGACCTCGAGTCCCGCAGGTCCGCGCATCGGTAGCGGTCCTCGCCGCCCTCGCCATGCTCGTCGCATGCGGCGGGCCGGCGGGTGGGCCCGACCCGAACCTCCCTCCTCTGCTCGTGCAGTCCGCCGCGGCGACCAGCTCCACCAGCGTGGTCGTCAGGTTCAACCAGGCGGTCTCGGAGGGCGCCAACGTCGCCGCCAACTACGAGGTGGTCGACGGCGCCGGCGGACCCTTGAAGGTGATCGCCGCCTACGCGCTGGGCGGCGACGAGGTGGCCCTGGCCACCGAGCCTCAGCGGGTCGGGGGATACCAGCTCTCCGTCACCGGCGTGGCACGCGCCGCCGACGGCTGGAAGGCGAGCGCCGCCACGCCCGCAGCGAGCTTCGTCGGGTCCTCCGCCACCGCGCCGGTCGTCGACCGGGTCGTGCCGATCGGCCCCACCGCGCTGCTCGTCTCGTTCGTCGACGGCGCCAGCGGCGCCCCCGTGCCCATGAGCGACCAGGCTCTGGCGCCCGGCGCCTACCGCGTGCTGACGGACGGCTTCTCGGTGCTCGCGGCGGCGTTCGACGACAACGGCAACGACCGCTCGACCGTGCTGGTGAGCACTACCCCCATGTCGGCGGGCCGCCAGCGCCTCGAGGTGGCTGGCGCCACGACGCTCCTGACCGGGTCGCTCGTCGACCCGCTGCGGACGGGCTCCGACTTCTACGGGCTCGCCGAGGACGACAGGACGGCGCCCTACCTGACGTCCGCGTACGCCGCCGACGCCCACACCATCCTCCTTCACTTCAGCGAGCCCGTCGCCGCGGGCACCCCGCCCGCCGCGGTGGCGACCTCCGACATCGGCGTCCAAGGCGCCTTCGGACAGAGCGTGGCCGTCAACGGGGTGACGAGCGAGCAGCACGGCACCCGCCTGCGGGTGTCCGTCGCCGACCTGATGCCGGGCCAGCTCTACCGCCTGACCGTGCGAGGGCTCAGGGACGCCGCCTCGAACCCGCTAGGGGGCGGCGCGAACACGACCGTCGACGTGGTGGGCCCGACGGGCCCCGGCGCGCCGGACGACGTCGCGCCCCGCGTCACCGGTGCCGTTTCGACCGGGCCGAACGGGGTGCTCGTCACGTTCAGCGAGCCGGTCCGCGGCGGCAGCGACAGCGCCGAGAACCCGCTGCACTACGCCATAGTCGGAGACGCCGGGGGCTCCGGTGCCTTGGGCACGCAGGCGGTCGTCTCCGTCACGGCGGCCACGCTGGCGCCCAACGGCCGGTCGGTGACGCTCACGACGCTGACCCAGAGCGAGATCCCCTACCGCCTCACGGTCGTGAACGTCGCGGACCTGGCGGGCAACCTCGTCGTCCCGCCCGACCGCGAGCAACCCCACCAGGTGTCGTTCATGGGCACCCCGGCGAGCGGCACGGCCGTGGACACCGACGGAGACGGGTTGTCGGACGCCGCCGAGCAGCGCGGCTGGACGGTCGTCGTGCGCCGCGCCGACGGCACGGTGACGTCTACGTCGGTGACCAGCGACCCGCTCCTCGCGGACACGGACGGCGACGGGGTCGACGACCTCCTCGAGCGGACCTACCTCACCAACCCGCGCAGCTCGGACACCGACAGCGACGACCTGACCGACGAGTGGGAGCTCTACTACGTCTACAGCGACCCCACGGACCAGGACACCGACGGCGACGGCCTCATCGACGGCCTCGAGTGGTGGTTCTTCCGCACCTCCGCGAACCTCGAGGACACCGACGGCGACCAGATCCTCGACGGCGACGAGATCAACCTCGGCAACCGCAACCCGAGGCTGGCGGACCTGCCGCTGCCGGGCATCGAGGTCGGAGCCGTGGACCTGCAGCTCGACGTCCGCTTCGCCGCCACGAGCCAGCGCGGCACCCGCGAGCTGGAGTCGGCGTCGTACAGCTCGACGCTGACGCAGTCCGAGAGCCGGTCGACGAGCAACACCGACAGCAACACGCAGGAGTTCGTCGTCAAGGCCGGGGTCGAGGTGAGCTGGTCGGCGAAGGTCGACTTCGGCGCCGCCGGCAAGTTCAAGGCCGAGACCGCCTACACCGGCCAGTGGACCTCGAGCTTCACCGCCGAGTCGTCCCGCGAGACGCAGAACGCGTACGAGCGCTCCACCCAGACCGACCGCGAGCTGGAGGTCGACGAGTCGCTGACCCGCGAGGTCGTAGGCGCCGCGATGCGCCTGACCGTCACCCTCCGCAACCTCGGCGACATCGCGTTCAACCTCTCCGACGTCCAGGTCTCGGCCTTCATGCTCGACCCGACCTTCCCCGGCAGGCTCATCCCGATCGCGACCCTCACCCCCGAGAGCGAGCCGGCGGCAGGCTACAACCTCGGTCCCCTCGTGCCCGAGCGCGGCCCGCTCGTCTTCGTGAACGACCAGGTGTTCCCAGCCCTGGTCGAGGAGCTGATGCGCAACCCGGCCGGCCTCGTCTTCAAGATCTCGAACTTCGACATCACCGACGAGTTCGGCAGGAACTTCGCCTTCACCTCGCAGGACGTCAACGACCGCACGGCCACCGTCGTGATCGACTACGGGGCGGCCGACAGCGACGGCGACGGCGAGGGCGACATCACCGAGCGCCTCAAGGTCTCGACGAGCGCCGGCCGCCCCATGTTCGACGCCAACGGCGACGGCGTCATCGACGACGACGACCGGATCCTGTTCGACGACCGCGGACGGCAGGTGGGGATCACCCTGGCCGAGGCGCTGGAGGAAGTGCTGGGCCTCGTGCACTACGACGAGGACAAGACCGGGACCTCCACGCTGAGCCCGACGCAGATCGAGAACAGCTACTCCACGCGCGTCATCGGCGGCGTCGAGCGCCTGTGGCGCGTCCGCTCGGCGTCGCGCGAGCTGGGTAACCCCCTCAAGGCCTGGGTGGTCCTCACGCCCGAGGGCATCGTCGACGGCTCCGCGCAGGACGTGCGGACCAGGGTGCTGGGCGCCGGGGAGGGCATCACGCTCGCCTTCGTGCAGGATCTCGACGACGACGGCCTGCCCGCCGCGCTCGAGTACATGCACGGCTGCTCGGACAGTGACCGCGACATCGCTCCCGCGGGCGCCCCTGACGGCGTGATCGACGGGATCGACACCGACCTGGACGGCCTGACGGACAGCTTCGAGGTGTTCGAGGGCTGGCGCGTCAGCGTCCGGGGCAAGGGCGACTACATGGGCTACGCGAGCTGCGCGCGTGTCGACTCCGACGGCGACGGGCTCACGGACGCGGAGGAGTGGAACCTCGGTACCGACGCCAAGAAGCGCGACACCGACGGCGACGGTCTCACCGACCACGAGGAGGTCAACGGCTTCGATATCGACATGCGCTTCGGACCCGACCTCTTCGGCGTCACCACCGACCCGCTCGACCCCGACAGCGACGGCGACACCTTGCCGGACGGCGCGGAGCGCGACCTGGGCGTCGACCCCAACACGCACGACGGCGACCTGGTCTTCGACGACGACGGCGACACGCTGGTCAACGCGCTCGAGGACGCCGGCTGGGAGGTGACGGTCTACGCCGTCAGCGCCACGCCGTACGTACAGCCGACCGGAGTCACCACGACGGTCACCTCCGACAGGGACCGCGCCGACACCGACGGCGACGGCGTCCGCGACGACGTGGAGCGCCAGCGCGGCACGAACCCGCGGGCGGCCGACACGGACGGCGACGGCCTCACCGACCTCGAGGAGCACCTGCTCGGCACGGACCCGCTGGACGCGGACACCGACGACGACCTCCTCTCGGACGGCGTCGAGGTGAAGACCGGCCGGCGCATCGAGGTGCCTGGCAGGGCGCCCTACACCGTCTTCAGCGATCCGACGGTGGCCGACGCCGACCTCGACCTCGTCGTCGACGGCCACGAGGCGCTGTTCGGGACCGACCCGACGATGTACGACACCGACGAGGACGGGGCGAGCGACAAGGTCGAGATCGACCGCAACGGCGACGCCGACCCGAACAACGACACGGACCCCACGGTCCGCGACCAGCTCCTCCGCATCACCTACGAGATGCAGGGCGTACGGACCTCGTTCAACAACATCTGCGGCGAGGCCGGCATGGGCAGCGCGTGGGTGAGCGGCTACTTCTACTACTCGCTGGCAGGCACCACCCACGGCGGCCACTACACGACCGGCGGGAAGAACCTCGGCACGGACTACGTGTCGGTCAGCAACGACCTGCGCGTCCTCACCGCCGCCCAGGGCGCTAGCATCCAGGCCTACACGACGAACCTGACCCGCTGGGACGGAGAGATACCCTACTCGCTCCAGAACGTGAACCGGACCTTCACGACAGGCAACGGCCTGTTCGACACGATCACCCAACAGGAGTTCCGGCAGACCCAGACCTCAGGCAACCCCGAGGACTGCGTGGTGAACGTGAGGTTCACGATCACGCCGTTGAACGACTAGGACGTCGGGCCAAGCGGGAGCGGAGACATGGTCTTCGCTCCCGCTCCTTCTCAGCGCGCTGCCGCTCTGAGGCCCTCGATCACGCTGGCGGCCGTGTCCGGGTCGTCGAGGGTGATCACCAGCGCGCCCCGCTCGTGCTCGACGCGCAGCGCCCGTCCGGACCGCGTTATCAGGCCCAGTCGCCCCGGCAGGTACCGCAGGCCCATCCCCCCGAAGTCGCCAGGGCTGACCTCGACAACGGTTGCCTGCTGGATCGCGTGCAGCGGGACGTTGCCCCGCGGGAACCCGAGCGCTCCGCGCCAGGCGACGCCGCGAGCGTCGACCGTCACCGAGAAGCTCAGGATGCCGAGCAGGAGCAGGACGAGCAGGGCGCCGAGCAGCAGCACCCACCAGGTGCCCGTGGAGATGGCAGCCACGACGACCGCCACCACCACGCCACTGAGGACGAACATCACTCCCGGCGGGGTATGGGCCTGGCCGAACCACGACACCCGCTCGCCAGGGGCGACGACGATGGGCGTGACCGGCTGGGCGGGCGGGCGCGGCAGCGGCGGCGGCAGCGCCAGGTAGGCGAGCAGCGCTGCGAGCGCGACTGCTCCCAGGGACACCAGAGCGGTCATGCCCGTCAACCGCACCTCGGCCGGGTCGGAGACGCCCACGTGGGCCAGCGTGACGTCGACGAACAGCGCCAGCAGCCCGGCGCTGACCCCCACGATGAGCGCTGAGAACGCCCGCGCGTGCTCGCCGCGCCACCACCCGCCGGCCGCGAAGACCGCGAGCAGGACCAAGGGCGTGCCGATGACCGCCGCGCCCTGCATGAGGATCGCGAGCGGAGTCGGCGTGAACGAGTCCGCCAGGCCCGAGGCCCCGAAGTGGGTCGCCATGGTCTCAGGGAGGCGGCCGGCTGCGTAGAGGACGACCGCTACGTACGCCGCCACCGCGAGCGCGCAGGCCGCGACCGTCACGCTCAGGTGGCGGCGCCGCGCACGCTCTTCGGCGGCGGCCCGGTCGGCGAGGTCTGTCATCGGCTTCCCCTCTCTTCCAACACGCGGTGAAGCTCCTCGAGCGACAGGCCACGCCGGCGGCCCGCCGCCAGCAGCCTGTCGACGGCCTCCGTGACCTCCGGGTGGACCGCTGCGCGGGC
>JBIQIQ010000031.1:0-2639 GCA_044507975.1 Deinococcaceae bacterium | reverse complement strand
CATAGTATATAGTTATAGTTGATATAGAACAAGTGTGTCAGACACTCGAGCTGGTCCCGTTCGAGCGGAACGAGTCCCCGCGCGACCTGTCTCAAGGGGCCTGGGCGGGTCAGGTCTGGGTCGCCGATGACTTCGATGACACCTCTGATGAGTTGCTCGCCCTCTTCGCCGGGGGGCAGCCGATGAACCTGCTTCGCGACACTCGCGTCGGAACACGCCCTCGGGGTCGAAGATCATCCGAACCTGGCACGCCCCTACCGCGGGCCCGCGGGCGCCACGACCTGCCCCTGCACCGGCTCGCCGCGCTCGACTAGCTCGCCGTCCGCCAGGTACGCCTGGAACTGAGCCGGCATCCCCTCGCCGGCGCCGAGGTCGGGGCTGTCCTGCAGGTGGTAGTGCAGGTGCGCCTCGCTGCTGCGGCCCGAGTTCCCGCACTCGCCGACGACCTCACCGGCGCTGACCCGCTGGCCCGGCTCGACGCGCACGGACCCCGCCCTGAGGTGGGCGAGGAACGAGAACTCGCCGGTACCGTGGTCGATGATCACGTGGTTCCCCAAGGGGTCGACGTCGTCGAACTCGCCTGGGACGTTGTCGGGCACGGTGCCCAGGGCTGCCACGACGACGCCGTCACCCGGCGCCAGGACCGGCAACCCGAAGCAGTGGTAGTCGGAGTTCCGGCCGCCGTCGCCGTTGTAGGTGCTCCCGCCACGCACGACGACCAGGTCGAGAGCGAACCGTTGGTCGAGGTGGGCCGCGTGGTAGTTCTGCTCCACGCTGCGGCCGCCCCAGAACACGGTCCACTCGCCATCGAAAGGCAGCCTCAGGTCGACGCTGGTCGTGTGGTCGAGGTAGCGCGACTCGGCCTCTCCCGAGGGCTCCAGGACCTCGACGCGGAAGCCTGCGATGGTGGAGTCGGGCTCGAGCGCCCACTGGATGACGAGCGGTCCACCGTAGTTGGCGAAGCGCGCGACGCGGGTGTACACGCTCATGCCCTCCAACTCCTCGACGGTCTCGGAGAGCACGGTCACCTCCTCACCGAACTGCTGCAGCAGCTGCTCGCGGAAGAGGCTCAGACCCTCCTCGCCGCCCACGATCTCGTCCACCTCGGGGCTGAGCGCCGCTGCGACGGGCTCGAGATCGCCGGCGTAGAAGGCTCGCGTGAGCTCGCGTCCGGGCTCGAGGGCATCGGGGGCAGGCTGCGCGAGGGCGGTCGCTGCGACGACACACAGCGCGAGAAGCACGTTGATCGGCTTCGACATGTTCACCTCCAGGTGAGTGCGTTCAGACGTTCGTCTGCGTGAGGGCCCGAAGCTGGGCGCGGTAACCGTCGAGGGCCCGTCGGCCCGCTGCGGTGATGCTGTAGCTGGTCGAGGGCGTGCGGCCCTTGAACCGCTTCGTTACGGTCACGTAACCGGCGGCCTCGAGCTTGGCCACGTGGCTGGAGATGTTGCCCTTCGTCAGCCCGGTGACGCTCTCGAGGAAGCGGAACTCGACCTCATCCGCCTCGGCCAGCACCGTCAGGATCGCGAGGCGCGCCGGCTCGTGGACCAGCCTGTCGAGGCTGAGGATCGAGCGGGTGGCGGCAACATCCGGGGCTTCGTCGCCGGCCCCGCTCATCCCGCGTTCTCCCTCAGCTCCCTCAGCTCGCGGTCCAGGCCGAGGAACTCGCGGTGCTGCCGGACGCCCATGACGAGGAGCACCAACCCACCGATGGGCGCCTGAGGCTGCTCCCACAGCCCGTAGCTGCTGCCGCCGAGCATCAGCGCCGCCTGCGAGACGAGGAACACGCCCGCGACGAACTCGAGCGGCGTGCGCATGAAGTACCAGACGAGGAACGGCATCGCGGCCACGTACCCGAGGTACCCGAGCGTGCCCGCGTCCAGGGGCCGCCCCCTGCCGGCTGTCAGGACCACCGCTACGATGACCACGCTCACGGCGGCCGTGAACAGCGTCAGCCAGAGGTGCAGGCGGCGGTCGGCGACGGTGCGCGCCTCGCCTACCCGACCGAAGCGCTGGTAGTAGCGGCCCCGAAGCAGCTCCTTGGCCGCGATCCACAAGAGGGGAGCGGAGGCGAGCGCCAACCGCGCGCCGAGGGAGAGGTCGGGCACGAGGGCGCCGACGAAGTAGGTGACGAGCACGAGCGCGCCGCCCAGCGCGCTGCCCAGCCCCCCGGCCGACACCGAGAACCGTGCGTAGCGGCGCGTGAGCTCAGCCAGGCGGCCTACGTCCTGGGTGGGGTGGGTGTGAGTCATGCAGACTAGTTTGCGGGGCAAACCCGGGAGATGTCAAGGGTGCAGCGACGAAGGTCTTCGGTCACCGACCAACGTGCCATAGGGCCGTTCAGTTCTGAACGGGTCAACTCGCGCTCCTACGAGCGCTTCGCGAACGGCCACCGCCTTGGGTCGACTCAGTCGCCAGCAGCCAAGACCTTCGCTTCGTCTTGCTGGGCCGTGTGGCCCCTCTCCAGCCCACCCTCCGCAGGGCGACTGGCCCTGGCGATCTGAATGCCGATCTCGCGCACGATGCCAGTGACTAGGGCGTTCCCCATCAGGAAAGCTCGCCGCGAGTCCGGTACGCCGGCAGTGTGGTCGTCCGGGAACATGTTCAGACGCTCCAGCTCGACCGGTACGAGCCTCCTG
>JBIQIQ010000212.1:0-2883 GCA_044507975.1 Deinococcaceae bacterium | reverse complement strand
GCCCCTGTCTACATCTCACCGGTGACGATCGCGGAACTGACGCTGGGAGCTGAGCTCGCGAGCGAGGTTGGGGTGCGGGTCAAGAGACTGGCGGCGCTGCGGCGTCTGAAGAGGAAGCCTCTATCGATGATCGACGGTGACACCGGCGAGGAGCTCGGTCGGATCGCAGCGGCGATCGAGTCCGCCGGCCGGGGGCACCGCTATCGGGTTCAGGACCTTTGGCTGGCGAGCCAGGCTATCCAGCATGGCTACCGCTTGCTGACGCGCAACAAGAAGGACTTCGAGGACATCCCAGGTCTCATGCTCGACGTGATCGAGGAGTAGGGCTTCGTGACCCGGCTCGGCCTGCGCAAAGGCATGCCGCCAGCCCTACTGCAAGATCTCCCCGGCATGGAGCCTGCAGAGGAACGCCTCTACCGGAACGACCCGCACGCCCTCGACCAACAGTTCTTCTGTGCCGCGGTACACGACGTAGCCGGTGGAGTCCGGGTGGGCGCCGCGAAGCGTACGGATACCGCGGACGAACTCCGGGCGGAACTTGGGTGCGGCCTTCACCTCGATGGCGACCATGCGTGCGCCGTGCCACCAGACGAAGTCGACCTCGGTGCCGCTCGGCGTCGCCCAGTACCCCAGTGAGCCTCGGGTGCTCGAGTAGTGGAGGTAGGCCCGTAGCTCGTGGTGCACCAGGTGCTCGAGGAGCACGCCGTTCCAGTCCGCCGGCATCGGTTGGTCGAACCCGCCGGCTGCTGCGTTCAGCACGCCGGGGTCGAACCAGTAGAACTTCGGCAGCGCCGCTTCCTTGACCTTCGCTCGTGGCCTGTAGGCCGGCAGCCAATCGCCGATGAGGGTGTCGACCAGTACCTCGAAGTAGCCGCGCGTGGTCTCTCGAGACACCCCGGCATCGCGCGAGAGACCGGACACGTTGGTCCTCTGTCCGGCCGCCAACGCGGCGACCTCGAGGAAACGGCTGTAGGCGCCGAGGTCTCGCACCAAGCCCTCGGCCTTGATCTCCTCAGCCAGGTACGTGGTCACGTAGGCTCTGAGGAAGTCCTCGCGGTCGGCATCGTCGTCGGCGAGGACGCTCAAGGGCAGAGAGCCATAGCGGAGCAGGCGCTCGATCGGTGCGGAGTGGTCCATCTCTGCGCTCGTCAGCGGGAACAGCTGCCTGATGACGGCCCTTCCGGCCAGGAGGTTCACGCCTCCTCGTCTGAGGCTGCGCGCGGACGAGCCGGTCAGGGCGAAGCTCTTGTAGCCCAGCTCCTCCATCAGGAAGTGCACCTCGTCCAGCAGCTTCGGCACGCGCTGCACCTCGTCCAGGACGATCCAATCGTCGTGCGGCCTGGCGGTCACGAGGTTCCTCAAGTGCGCTGGCTCCCGTTCGAAGCGGACCATGTTCTCGTCGGTGAGCAGGTTGATGGTCAGCGCTTGCGGGAAGTGCTGCCGCAGCCATGTGCTCTTCCCGGTGCCGCGTGGACCGAAGAGGAAGAACGCGCGCTTGGGCGGTGTGAGGGAGCGTGGATACATCGTCGCCGATTTTACCGCAAAACTGGCGGACACCCTGCCGATCGCATCGAGCCTCATGCGGTGCAGGCCAGGCTCGCCGCCGCCGATGCCTCGGTCGTCTGATTCAGGCGCCCGGGGGTCGCGTCAGCGGACCGGCACCCCTAGTGTCTCCACTTCGCCGTGCATCACGACGACCGGCTGCCGAAGAACGGTCCGCAGCTTCTCGGGAGCCGTACGCCTCGGATCGCTGAGGTAGATCTCGTGATGCTTCCCCGCCATCCGCAGCCCGTTCTCGGGGATGAACTCGTGATGCATGCGCGCGAGGACGGGGCCCTCCTCGTCGAACGGGCCCAGGTGCAGCGTCTGCACGCATGATCCCTCGTCCAACGTTTCCAGCCGGACGTCGCCCAGCCGCGCGGGCTCGTCCTTGGCGGCGACCTGCTGCACGGCGGACTCGAACTCAGCCGGCCCCAACCAGTCGGGCGTCATGATCATCATGGTCCAGTCCCAATGGGAAGCGTCTCGCCGGTCGGTGAAGGCGTCCATGTCCTCGGCCCACCAGAGGCCCTCTAGCGGCATGACGACGTAGTCGCGGCCCAGCTCCCGCTTACTCGCGAACTTCATCGCGTAGGCGACGGGGAAGAGCGCGTTCAGGGCCTCCTCGTACGCCGGGGATGTGTTCGGGTCGCCGTGGCCGTCGACCATCAGGTACTGCAGGGGCGGCACCTCGAGGAGCCGGAACTCGTTCCGCCGCGCCTGGTAGGAGTCGAGCGTCTTCTTCAGGTCGACCTTCGTCGCGGCCATCGGCATGACGCTAGCACTCGCATCCAGATGCCTCCCTGACTAGCCTGCTACCCTCGTGCTGGTCAACGCAGGTCGTGGAGGTTCCCCATGCGGTTCTCGCGTGTCGTCCTCGCCGTGTTCGTGATCGTTCTCGGGGTCGCTTCGTGCTCCACCCCGGAGCCTCCCGATCCGCCCCCGCCCGACTGGCTGTGGGTGAGCGTTTGGGGAAGCGACAAGCTGCTCGCCTTCGACGACGAGGCCATGGAGACCGGCGCGACAGGCGCAGAGGCCTCCCTCGCGATCGGCTTGGGCGCCGGGCGGTCGCCGTACGGGTTCGACTTCGACGAGGACGGCGACCTGTGGGTCGGCACGCAGCAAGGCGAGGTGCTCGAGTACGCCGCCGACGACCTGCGGACGTCAGGCACGCCGACGCCGGTAGCGGAACTCGCGCCGGGGGCCCTGCACGTCGCCGCGCTGAGGTTCGCGCCCGACGGCTCCCTCTGGGCCACGGCGGCGGGCAAGGTCATGGGCTGGAGCCCGGAGACCCTCGCGGCCGCCGGCTCTCCGGGCCCCGACGTGACCATCACCTCCACCTCG
>JBIQIQ010000211.1:0-2887 GCA_044507975.1 Deinococcaceae bacterium | reverse complement strand
TGGTAGACGCGCTGGACTTAGGATCCAGTGGCCTAGCCGTGCGGGTTCAAGTCCCGCTCCTCGCACCAGAGAGCGGCAAGCTCGCACGCTTGCCGCTTCCCTTTGCGCACGGGCCGTCGCCGGCCCGAAGGAGACCGATGAGGACCGAGCTGATCGACAAGAAGGCGGTCGAGGCGACCGTCAAGGTGACGGTGCCGGCAGCCGACGTTGACGCGGCTTTCGAGGAGGTCCTGAGCGACCTCGCCAGGAGCGTGCGCGTCCCCGGCTTCAGGCCAGGGCGCGTCCCGCGCGGCGTCCTCGTGAAGCGCCTCGGAGAAGACGCCCTGGCCGAGGAGGTCAAGGAGAAGCTGATCGACGCCAACTTCCAGGCGGCGATGAAGGAGCACGAGCTCCTGCCGATCAGCACCCACTTCCATGCGCACGAGCCCGTACGCGGCGAGGACTACAGCTTCGAGATCCACTCCGAGCTCTACCCCGAGGTGACGATCCCCGCCCTCGACGGCCTCGAGCTGAAGACCGAGCCCCTCGCGGTGACGGACGAGATGGTCTCGGACGCCATCGAGGAGCTCAGGCGCGAGAACGCGACCCTCGTCCCGGTCGAGAGGCCGGTCGAACCCGGCGACTGGGTGCTCATCGAGGCGCGCAGCGTCACGGAGGAGAGCGCGGCCGAGCCGGAGCAGGCGCCCGAGGCGCAGGAGAGCGCGGAGGGCGAGGCCGCCTCCGCGAGCGCGCCGGATGGCGACCCGGCCGGCAGCAGCTTCCCGGTGGACCTCGAGCGGGCCGACCCCGAGCTGCGCGACCAGCTGGTCGGCGCCAGCATGGGCGAGGAGCGCCTCGTGACGCTCACGGACGAGGCCGACCCCCAGGAGGACGGCACCCCGCGCACGCGCAGGATGCGGGTGAAGGTCGTCGACGTCAAGGCCAAGGAGAAGCCCGAGGTGGGCGCAGACTTCGCCACGCAGCTCGGCATGGAGACGTGGGAGGCGGTCGTCGACCGCGTGAGGGCCTCGATCGCCGAGGACCTCGCGCGGCAGACGTACGACGCCAGGCGCGCCGAGCTCACCGACCAGTTGGTGTCGGGCGCGACGCTCGAGCTGCCTCCGGGACTCGTGCGCCGCCGCCAGCAGACACTGCTCGAGAACCTCGTGCAGGACCTTAGCCAACGGGGCGAGACGTTCCAGAGCTACCTCTCCCGGCTCGAGGCCCGCGGCAAGCGCGAGGAGTTCGAGCAGGAGCTGCTCGAGACGGCCGAGCGCGGCGTCAGGCGCGACCTGGTCCTCGAGAAGCTCATGGAGGAGCGCGGCACGCAGCTCTCCGACACGGAGCTGACGGACGCCCTCAGGTTCCTCGCATCACAGCGCCGGCAGGACGTCGGCAGCTTCGTTCGCGACATGGGCGATGACTGGGTCTCGAACTACCGGTTCATGCTCACGCGCGACAAGGCCGTTCGGGAGACGATCGCCGAGCTCACGGGCGAGGAGGCCGCGACCGCCGGAGCCGACGAGCTCGTCGCGGCCGCAGAGGCCTCCGTCGGGGCGGAGGACGAGTCAGCCAACCACGGGCATGACCACGATCACGGGCACGAGCACTGACCGCTGAAGGCGCCGGCCGTCCGTCCGGAGAGGCGCGGCCGGCTGGTGCTACGCTCTAGGTCGACATGCCACTGATCCCTTACGTGATCGAGCAGACGGGCCGCGGCGAGCGCACGTACGACGTCTACAGCCGCCTGCTCAAGGAGCGCATCATCTTCCTCGGGTCTCCCATCGACTCCGAGGTCGCGAACGTCGTCACGGCGCAGCTGCTGCTGCTCGACTCGCAGTCGCGCGAGCAGCCCATCAACCTGTTCATCAACTGCCCGGGTGGCGAGGTCTACGCCGGCCTCGCTATCTACGACGTCATGCAGTACATCTCCGCGCCCGTTCACACGAACTGCGTCGGCATCGCCATGTCGATGGGCTCGGTGATCCTCATGTCCGGCTCCAAGGGCAACCGCGTCGCACTGCCCCACTCGCGCATCATGATCCATGCAGGCTCGGCGGGGTTCCCGCGCGCCTCCCTGCCCGACCTCGAGGTCCAGGCCCGCGAGTTCACCGACATCCGCAACATGATGGAGGAGATCTACCAGCGCCACACCGGTCACTCGCGCGAGAAGCTGCGGGTCGACATGGAGCGCGACAGGTTCATGTCTCCCCAGCAGGCCCTGGAGTACGGCCTCATCGACCGGGTCGTCGAGCCGAGGGTCCCCGGCAGGTTCAGCGCCTGATGGGGCCCCGCGGTGGCGAGCTCTCTCGCTGCGCGATCTGCGGCCGCAACGAGGAGATGGTCGAGCTCGTCGCCACCGCCAGCGGCTCGCTGCTCTGCGCCGACTGCGCCGGCCGCCTCGGTGAGCCCCACGCATCCGGCCGGCGTCATCGGGCGCTGCCGATGGCGGTCCCGCGCGACGTCAAGCGCGTCCTCGACGACTACGTGATCGAGCAGGAGGACGCCAAGCGCGCTCTGGCCGTGGCCGTCTACAACCACTACCGCCGGCTCGCCCACCCTGGCACCGAGGTGCAGAAGTCCAACGTCCTCCTCGTCGGCCCTTCCGGCACCGGCAAGACCCTGCTCGCCGAGACGTTGGCCCGCACCCTCAAGGTCCCCTTCGCGATCGCCGACGCCACCACGCTCACGGAGGCGGGATACGTCGGCGACGACGTCGAGAACATCGTCCTCCGCCTCCTGCAGGTCGCCGACTACGACGTCGAGGCAGCCCAGCGCGGGATCATCTACATCGACGAGATCGACAAGATCGGCCGCAAGTCGGAGGGTCCCTCGATCACGCGGGACGTCTCGGGCGAGGGCGTGCAGCAGGCGCTCCTCAAGATCATCGAGGGCACCGTCACGCACG
>JBIQIQ010000030.1:9477-21459 GCA_044507975.1 Deinococcaceae bacterium | reverse complement strand
GACGTCAACCACCTGGACTTCGACGTCGTCGTCTTCGGCAGCGAGCCCGAGGCGATGGCGGCGGCGGTGGCGGCGGCCGAGGAGGGCGCGCGCACCATGCTCCTGACCACGGAGGAGCGCCTCGGTGGGCTCCTCGTCACCGGGGAGCTCAACGTCCTCGACCTCAAGACCCAGCCGCACGACTACCAGCTCGGCCTCTTCGACCGTTGGTGGCGCATGGTCGGCCGCGACGAGGCCTTCGACGTGCCGCGAGCCGAGGCCGCCTTCGAGCGGCTCCTGCAGGCGGCCGGCGTGCGCGTCGTGCGCTCGGCGTCGCGCGTCGCTCCCGTGGTGGAGGCCCCGGGCGCCGTCACCGGCGTGCGCTTCACGGCCGGGGACGACCGGACGTTCGAGGTCGGGTCGAGCCAAGTGATCGACGCCAGCGGCGACGCCGACCTGGCCGCCGCCGCCGGCGCAGCCTTCGACCTCGGGTGGTCCGGCTACGGCGTGCAGCTGCGCATGGCCGACACGCTGGTGCTGAGGGTGGCCGGCGTCGACTGGCGCGCTCTCGTCGAGGGCGTGCGCGCCCGCGGCCGCGCCTACGCCGTGGCGAAGGACCGAGTGGTCTGGGGCCACTTCGGCGGCGCGCCCGCCGCCTACCAGCCCAGCCAGCCGGGCCTGCGCCTGCGTGGGCTCAACCTGGGCCTGCAGGACGACGGCACGGTGCTCGTCAACGCCCTGCTCATCTACGGCCTCGACCCGCTCGACCCCGCGAGCCTCGCCGCCGGGCGCGAGCGCGGTCTCGCGGAGGGACCGAGGATCGTCTCGTACCTCGCCGCTCACGTCCCGGGCTTCGAGCGGGCCGCGTTCGCCGGGGGCGCCGAGACGCTCTACGTGCGCGAGAGCCGACACCTCAGGGCCCGCTGCACCCTCACTGCCGACGACGTCTTCGACAACCGGGTCACGCCCCAGGACGTGGCGGCCGGCGGCTACCCGCTCGACGCCCAGTCGATGACCCCGCACGACACCGGCTTCGTGTGGGGCGCGCCGGAGATGTACGGGGGCCGGCTGTGCATGATGGTCCCGGCCGGTGGGCCGTCCGGCCTCTGGGTCGTCGGCCGCAGCGCCGGATACGACCCGATCGCTTTCTCCAGCGCCCGCGTCGTTCCGTTCGGCATGGCGATGGCCGAGGCCGCCGGAGTCGCGGCGGCGCAGGCGGCGCAGGTCGGAGCCAGCCCGCAGACGGCCGCCCTGGACACGGCCTCCGTGGCCGCCGTCCGCTCCCGCCTCGCCGAGCGCGGCGCCTACCTGCCGGACGTCCGCCCGCGGGCTCCCAACGGGCCGGTCGACCACGACCATTACGCCGCGTTCCGCACCCTCGTGGCCCGTGGCCTGGCGACCGGCGGCTACGCCAACGACCCCGGCCTCGCGGCCCCCGTCACAACGCTGTCCTTCGCCTACCTCCTGGCGAACGTCGCCACGCGCTTCCACCTGCAGCCCGACGCGAGCCAGGGGATCGTCGACGCGGCGCTGGCCGCCGCACCCCAGGACGCGCCGCTCACGGCCGACGTTGCCGCCGCCGTCCTGCGCGAGGCCGCGTGCCTGCTCGGGACCTGCCCGGAGGCGGAGGGCTGGGAGGCGCTCCACGGCAGCGGTCTCGCCTGGAGCGCCGCGCCGCCGAGCGGGCCGCTGGACCGCGGCGAGGCGTACGCGCTGGCGGCCGCCCTGGCGCGGGCCTCCGGCCCGTGATCCCGGCGGAGCCCGGCCGCTAGCCGCCGGGCGCCGCCGGTACGGCCCCCGGCCTCCGGCTGGGCAAGCGCCCGGCGGCCCTCAGGCGGCCGACGAGCTCGCTCATCGCCTCCTCGCCGGCAGCGATCGACTGCGGCGAGCGGTGGAAGTCCCACCACGCGACGCCGGGCTCGACCGAAACGAGGTGAGCGCCCCGCGGCGCCCGCACCGGCCGGCTGTAGGAGCGTGCCGAGATCGCCAGGCCGCGAGCGAGGTGGCGCAGAGCGCCGCCCCCAACCCAGCCGGCCGACCGCCGGTAGTAGGCGCGGCCGCGCGGCGACGCCGCGAAGCGCCTGAGCGCCAGCGCCAGGCGGGAGCGGCTGACGTCCACCCCGGCGTGCACCCCGATCATCAGGCTCGGCCCGAGCGTGGCCAACGCCGCGAACGGCACGGTCTCCACGAGGCCGCCGTCGATGAGAACCGCGTCGCCCAGCCGCACCGGCGCGAAGACACCCGGTAGCGCGCAGGAGGCCCGCACGGCGTCGGCGACCCCCCCGGAGCGGACGACCCGCAGCCTGCCGGTCGCCAGCTCCGTGCACGCGACGGCCAGCGGCACGCTCAGGTCCTGGAACGTCGCTCCCATGAAGAACTTGCGGTCGAGCCAGTCGGATAGCCTGCGACCCCTGACGATCGCGCCCTCGTGCCAACCGAGGTCGAGCGACTGGCGCCACAGCTCGGCGACGTCCTGCGTCCGCACGATGCGCTCGATCTCCAACGCCGGGCTGCCGAGGGCGTAGAGGGCGGCGATCACGGCCCCGTAGCTCGTGCCTGCCACGCCCGTCACGTTCACGCCGGCGGCGTCGAGCGCCTTCAGCGCGCCGACGTGAGCGATGCCGCGCGCGGCCCCGCCCCCCAGGGCCACGCCGACGCCGCCAGGAGGCCCGGCCGGGAACATGGTCGCCATGGTACCACCGCGCCCCGCCTCGCCGACCCAGGCATGGAACGAGAAGACGCGGCCAGGACGGGCTTCTCACCGACCACCACACCCCGGCGACGACGGCTGGCGGTGGTAGACTCTCTCCCGGATGTCGGCCCTCTACCAGCGCGCCCGCCCTCTCAGGTTCGAGGAGGTGGTGGGGCAGGAGCACGTCAAGGACGTGCTGACGCTCGCCGTGGCGCGCGGCCTGACGGGGCACGCCTACCTCTTCTCCGGCCCGCGCGGCGTCGGCAAGACGACGACCGCGCGGCTCATGGCGATGGCGGTGAACTGCGAGCGCGAGGACCCGTCCGAGAGACCCTGTGGCGAGTGCGAGTCGTGCCGCCTGGTGCAGGGCGGCTCCCACCCCGACGTCATCGAGCTCGACGCTGCGTCGAACAACTCGGTCGACGACGTCCGCGCCCTGCGGGAGCGCGTCGGCCTCGCGAGCCTGCGCGGCGGGAGGCGTGTGTGGGTCCTCGACGAGGCCCACATGCTCAGCCGCGCCGCGGCCAACGCCCTGCTCAAGACCCTCGAGGAGCCGCCGCCCGGACTGATGTTCGTGCTCGCCACGACCGAGCCCGAGAAGCTCCCGCCGACGATCCTCTCGCGCTGCCAGCACTTCCGGTTCAGGCGCCTCACGGACGCGGAGATCCAGGGCAAGCTCGAGCGCCTCTGCCGCGAGGCAGGCGTCGAGGCCGAGGCCGAGGCGCTGGCGCTCGTGGCCCGCGCCGCCGAGGGCGCGATGCGCGACGCGGAGTCCCTCCTCGAGCGCCTGCTCGTCGGCGGCGGTCCCGTCACCGCGGACGAGGCCGAGGACGCTCTCGGCCTGCCTCCCCGCGACCGCCTCCGCGCGCTCGCCGACGCGCTCCTCGCCGGCGACCTCGCCCGCCTCCTGCCCCAGGCCGGCGACCTCTACCGCGCCGGCTTCGCTCCGCGCACCGTGGCCGAGCAGCTGGGGCGCACGCTGCGCGACGGCCTGCACGAGTCCCTGGCCGCCGGCGACGCCGACGAGACCAGGCTCGTCGCACTCATCCACGCCCTCGACGACGAGCAGGAGCGCTTCGTGCGGCGTGACGACCTCTACGGCCTGGAGGTCGCCCTGATCAAGGCCGTGCGGGCCGGCGCAGGCTCGACCACCTCGGAGCCCGCCGCCTCCGAGCCCGCTACCGCCGTACCGAGCGCTCCCGTCCGCACCGCGGCCGCCCCCGTTACGGGTGCCGAGACCGCCGCGGTGGAGCCGCGCCCCTCCGATCCGGAGCCTCCGCCGCCGGCACGGGCCCGAGCCGAGCGCGCCGCTCCCGAGGCGAGCCCTTCGCCGCCCCCAGCCCCCGCCGCAGCCAGCAAGGGTCGGCAGTTCTCGTGGCACGCGGTGCGTTCCGCCGCCGCCCCGCAGCTCAAGGCCTTCCTGCAGCCCGCCCAGGTCGAGGAGTCGGGCGGTCGCGTGACCCTCGTCTACGGGGAGAGCTGGCGCTTCCACTTCGACCAGGTCGTGGCGCGGCGCGAGGAGCTCGAGGAGCTGGTGGCCAGCGTGGCCGGGCCCGGCTTCGTCCTCGACCTGCAGGGCCCGCGGGGCTCGGCCGCGGGGACCCGCCGTCGGACCGGACCGATGCCGGCGCCCCGCCCGGAGCCGGCGCACCCGGAGCGCGGAGCCGCACGCTCTCGCCCCGCGCCCGCCCCCGCCGAGACCGCGCCGGCCGGAGCCTCCGAGGCCCCCGAGGACCGCGCGGCCGAAGAGCCGGCAGACGACGAGGACCCGTCGCCGCCCTCCGGGGGGCCGGCGCCGTTCGACGACCTACCGGGCGACTACGACAGCCTCCCCGACGGGTTCTGGGAGGACGCCGAGGCAGGACCCTACCCGGGCTCCCTCGAGGGACCGGACGCCGCTCGAGAGCCTGTCTCCGCGTCGCCGCTGGCGCAGCTGCAGGCGCTCTTCCCGGGCCGCGTCCTCGAGTTCAAGCCCGCCACGCCAGCAGCCGGCAACGCAGTCCCGGAGGCGCAGGAAGCCGACCTCCAGGGCTACGATGAGGACGGACAGGATCCCCTCGGGTTCGGTGCCGACGCGCCCGACGACCGCTGAGCACCCGAGGCTCCACGACGCGAACTAGGAGAAGACCTTGAACATCCAGAAGCTGATGAAGGAGGCCCAGAAGGCCCAGCGCAAGATGGCCGAGGCCCAGGAGCGCCTCCAAGGCCTGACCGTCGAGGGCTCGGCCGGCGCCGGCATGGTGACGGCGGTGGCCAAGGGCGACGGCACCATCGCGTCGGTGCGCATCGACAAGAGCGTCGTCGACCCTGAGGACGTCGAGATGCTCGAGGACCTCGTCACCGCCGCCGTCGCTGAGGCCCAGCGCCAGGCGAAGGAGCTGCAGGAGCGCGAGATGGGCTCTGCCGTGGGCGGCATGGGCGGGCTGGGCGGGCTGTTCTGAGCCTGACCCGAGGTCGACCCCTGTGAGGTTCCCTACCCCGCTGACCACCCTGATCCGCGAGCTGGGGCGCCTGCCCGGCATCGGGCCGAAGAGCGCCCAGCGGCTCGCCTTCCACCTCTTCAACCGCCCCGCGGAGGACGTCCGCGCGCTCGCCGAGGCGTTGCTCGACGCCAAGTCCGGGCTGACGACCTGCCCGGAGTGCTTCAACGTCATGAGCGCCGACGAGGACGCCTGCTCGGTCTGTACCGACGCAGCGCGCGACCGCGGGCTCATCTGCGTCGTCGAGCAGCCCGCCGACGTCCTGGCGATCGAGCGCAGCGGCGAGTTCCGCGGGCTCTATCACGTGCTGCACGGTGCGCTCAGTCCCATGAACGGCGTCGGTCCCGACCAGCTCACGACCCAGGCGCTCCTCGACCGGCTCACCGGGGTCTCCGAGGTCGTGCTGGCCACCTCGACGACCGTGGAGGGCGAAGCGACCGCCCTCTACCTCGCCAGGCAACTCGAGGAGGGGCCGCTTGCCGAGAGGCCGTTCACCGTCAGCCGGATCGCCTACGGTCTGCCGGTGGGGGGCGACCTCGAGTACGCCGACGAGGTGACGCTCGGCAGGGCCATCAGCAACCGCCGGCAGGTCTAGGCCGCCGCCTCGAGCAGCCCGCTCGACACGCTTACACCCGCCCGGAACGGCGCGTTCGCCGCGCAGGGCCGCCCACTTGACCGCGCGAGAGACGCCCGTATAATGTGCCGGCTTCTCGGAGGGGGACCTACCCAGCTTGGCAGACGACCGACCTCTCAACCGCCTGGTGATCGTGGAATCGCCCACGAAGGCGCGCACCATCAGCCGCTTCCTGCCCCCGGGCTACCAGGTGGAGGCGAGCATGGGTCACGTCCGCGACCTCCCGTCGTCCGCGGCCGAGATCCCCGACGAGGTGCGCAAGGAGAGCTGGTCGCGGCTCGGCGTCAACGTGGAGGAGGGCTTCAAGCCCGTCTACGTCGTCGCCTCGGGCAAGAAGGACGTCGTCAAGCGCCTGAGGGCCGCGGTCAAGAAGGCCGACGAGGTCTACATCGCGACGGACGAGGACCGCGAGGGCGAGTCGATCGGCTGGCATCTCGTGGAGGTCCTCGAGCCGCGCGTACCGGTGAGACGGATGGTCTTCTCCGAGATCACCCGGCAGGCGATCCTCGAGGCGCTGCAGAACACCCGCCAGATCGACCTCGACCTCGTCGACGCGCAGGAGACGAGGCGCGTGCTGGACCGCCTCGTCGGGTACGAGCTCAGCCCGCTGCTGTGGCGCAAGATCGCGCCTCGGCTCTCGGCCGGGCGCGTGCAGAGCGTCGCGGTGCGCCTCCTCGTCCTGCGCGAGCGGGAGCGGCTCGAGTTCGTGGCAGGCAGCTACTGGGACCTGACGGCCCGCCTGGAGACCGGCGGTCAGGCGTTCGGCGCGGAGCTCACGCACGTCGGTGACGCCCGCGTGGCGCAGGGGCGCGACTTCGACCCGGACACCGGTCGTCTCAAGGAGGGCGCCAAGGGCGTCGTCCTGCTCGGTGAGGAGGCGGCGCGGTCGCTCGTCCCGGCCGCCGAGGAGGCGCCGTGGAGGGTGGCGGGCGTCGAGGAGAAGGAGCAGTCGCGCTCGCCGGCGCCCCCCTTCACCACCTCGACCCTCCAGCAGGAGGGCAGCCGCAAGCTAGGCCTCTCGGCCCGCGAGACGATGCGCGTCGCCCAGTCGCTTTACGAGAACGGCTACATAACGTACATGCGCACCGACTCCGTCCACCTGTCGAACGAGGCCGTCGACGCCGCTCGCGCCGCCATCGCGCGGCGCTACGGCGACGAGTACCTCACGGAGAGCCCACGCCAGTTCCGACAGCGCTCGAAGAGCGCCCAGGAGGCTCACGAGGCCATCCGGCCCGCCGGCACGGAGATGCGCACGGCCGAGGAGCACGGCCTGCGGGGGATGGACGCGCGCCTCTACGACCTGATCTGGAAGCGCACGGTCGCCAGCCAGATGAAGGAGGCGCGGCTCAAGACGGTCACGGCCCGCATCGAGGCTGGCGTCGGCGAGGCCGTGGCCGCCACGGCCCTCGGGCGCGCGCCCACGGGCGAGCGACCCGGTTCGCTGCTGTTCCGGGCGACCGGCCGCACCGTGCTCTTCCCCGGCTACTTCCGCGCCTACGTCGAGGGCTCCGACGACCCTGAGGCCGCGCTCGACGACCGCGACCAGCCGCTACCGCCCCTGGCGGAAGGCGACGAGCTCGCGTGCCGCGCCGTCGAGGCGGCCGGCCACGAGACGAAGCCCCCGGCCCGCTTCACCGACGCCAGCCTGGTCAAGGTGCTCGAGGCCGAGGGGATCGGGCGTCCGAGCACCTACGCCTCGATCATCGACACGATCCAGTCGCGGGGCTACGCGCGCAAGGTCGGGCAGCAGCTGGTGCCCACGTTCACGGCCTTCGCGACGACCGCGCTGCTCGAGCACCAGTTCAGGCGCCTCGTCGACACCGAGTTCACGGCCGGCATGGAGGCCGTGCTCGACGACATCGCCGCCGGTGAGCGGCCCAGCGACTCCTACCTCCGCGACTTCTATCTCGGCGACGATGGGATCGTGCGGCGGGTCGAGCAGGCGATGGAGGCCGTCGACGCGCGCGCCATCTCGACCGTCACGTCGGCCAAGTGGGACCCGTACGTCGTGCGCGTGGGCCGCTACGGCCCTTACGTCGAGGGGGAGCTGGACGGCGAGCTGAAGACCGCCTCCCTGCCCGAGGACGCCGCGCCCGCCGACCTGACGAGGGACGACCTCGGCACGTTCCTGCGCGAGGGGAACATGGGCGACGTCGCGCTGGCCACCGAGCCGGAGACCGGCGAGAGCATCCTCCTCAAGCGCGGGCCCTTCGGTCCCTACCTCCAGCTGGGCGCCGGCGATTCGGCCGAGAAGCCCAAGCGCGTCTCCCTGCCGCCGGGCGTGGCCCCGCACGACGTGACGCCGGAGATGGCCGTCGCCCTCATCGCCCTGCCGACCACCATCGGCGAGCACCCCGAAGGCGGGGTCGTGGACGTCGGCATCGGCCGCTTCGGCCCTTACGTGCGGCACGGCCGCACCTACGCCTCCGTACCCAAGGACACGTTCGTCCTCGACGTGAAGCTCGAACAGGCCCTCGATCTGCTGCGCAAGAAGACGCAGCGGGGCGGGGCGGCGCTGCGGGAGCTGGGAGTCGACGACCGCTCGGGCGAGGTCGTAGACGTCCGGGAGGGCCGCTACGGTCCCTACGTCAAGCGGGGCAAGGTGAACGCGTCGCTGCCGAAGGACGTGACCCCGGAAGAGGTCACGCTCGAGCAGGCGCTGGAGCTGCTCGACGCCCGCGCGATGGCGGCAGCCAAGAAGGCGCCAGCCAAGAAGGCGACGGCGAAGAAGGCGACGGCGAAGAAGGCCTCCGCCAAGAAGGCCACGACGAAGAAGGCGGCTCCCAAGAAGGCTACGGCCAAGAAGGCTACCGGCGCTGGCGCGACCAAGGCGCGGGGCGCCAAGGGCACGGCGCGCGGCTCCGGCGCTCGCAAGACCGAGACCGCCTGAGGCGCGGTCCCTGGCTGAGCCTGGAGCACGGGCTCCGGACGCCGCCGGCCGTAGACTGGCGGCAGTGCGGCGCTACACGGTAACGGACGGCATCGTCATCCGCAGGAAGCCGCTCCCCAGCGGCGACCTCGTCGTGACCCTGCTGTCCTCCGAGGGGAAGTGGCGCGGCGTGGCCCGCAAGGGCAAGCTGCCCGGCGGGAACGTCGGCAAGCTGAGCCTCTTCCACGACGTGACCGTCCAGTACTACCGCAAGCGCGACGAGGACCTCGCCCTCATCACCCAAGTGCAGCTCGGCGGGGCGCTGGTGGGCCTCAGCCGCCCCGACGTCTACCCCTTCGCCAACCTGCTCGCCGAGCTGGTCGACGCGCTCACGGTCGACGTCCACCTCGGAGAGAGGCTCCACGAGTACCTCACCAGCGGCCTGCGCGGCCTGGTGGCGCACCACGACCCCGAGCACGTCGCGCTGATCTACGCTTGGCGCCTCCTGGGCCTCGCGGGCCTGGCGCCCACGGTCCACCGTTGCGCGCGCTGCGCCTCGGCCGGCCCCCTCGTCGCGTTCGACCCGGCCGCCGGAGGCCTGGCGTGCGAGCGCTGCGGGCTCGCAGGCGGCCAGGACGCGGGCTGGGGCGCCACCTACCTGGGTGAGGAGGGCGCCGCCGAGCTGGGCGTCCTGGTGGCGGCGCGGATGCGCGACGCCCTGGAGAGGCCGCCGACCGCGCGCGACGCTCACTGGCGCGCCCTCGCGCGGCACGTCGACTACCACGTACGCGACCTCAACAGCCTCCACGCGCTCCCCTTCGAGCGCCTGTCGACCGCAGGTGGCGTGGCCGCGCCGACGTGAGGGCCTCCGTCCTCGCGCTCATCGCCGGTTACCTGCTGGGCGGCTTCCCCACCGCCTACCTGCTCTCGCGGCTGCGCGGCAAGGACGTCTTCGCTGTCGGCTCAGGGTCGATGGGCGCGATGAACACCCTGCGCAACGTCGGCACGGCGCTCGGCGCCGCCGTCCTCGTCGTCGACGCCGCCAAGGGCGCTCTGGCCGTGTACTTCGGCGGCCAGCTCGCCAGCCTGTCGCCAGGCACCGACCCCCTGTTGCCGCCCCTCCTCGGGGCGCTGGGTGCGGTCGCCGGCCACTGCTTCTCTCCCTACGTCGGCTTCCGGGGCGGCAAGGGCCTCGCCACCGCCTTCGGCGCCGTCCTCGTCGTAGACCCGGCGCCCGCCCTCTACGGGGTGGCCCTGATCGCGGTGCTGGTCGTGCTGCTCCGCGACGCCAACGTGGCGATGGCCGCGACGATGGCGCTCTTCCCGTTGGTGACGCTGGGCGCGCTGTTGGGCCGTGGTCGCTCGAGCGACGAGGCGCTCCTCGTGGGCGGCGTCGTGCTGGCGATGTGCATCGTGGGCCTCGCGCGCCTGGCCGTGGGGCGGCGCCGAGACAGGGCGAGGGCGGGTCAAGCCGCCGGCTAGCGCGCTCGCGGCGCTCTCACTGCCAGCGCTCGCGTCCCTCCGGGACGTGCCCGAGCAGCGCCGCCCTGACCTCCCCGACCAGGAACAGCGAACCGGCGACGACCACGGTCTCTCCCGGGCGCGTGAGGCGCCGCGCGGTCGCCAGCGCGGCGCTCGCGTCGGGGGCCTCGTGGACCGGCCCGGCGAAACCGCCGTCCCGAGCGGCGCGCGCCACCTCGTCCGCAGGGGCGGAACGCGGGGACGTAGCGGCCCGCGTCGCGACGAGCGAGCGGGCGCGGGCCGCGACCGGCGCGATCACGCCGGCCGCGTCCTTGTCGCCGGACACCCCGACCACGAGGGTCGCCACGTCGGTCCCCAGGTCCACGAGAGCGGCCGCTAGCGCCTCGGCCGCCTCGGGGTTGTGCGCGCCGTCGAGGACCCAGTCGCGGTCGAGCTCGAGGCGCTCGAGCCGGCCAGGCCAGCCAACGGAGGCGAACGCCGTCGCGACGACGTCCGGCTCGACGCCCAGCCGCACCGAGGCCGCTGCCGCCAGAGCGACGTTGCGCGCCTGGTGGCGGCCCACGAGCGGCGTGGTGAGCGTGAGGGGCGAGGCGAGCGCCGGACCCGACACCACGACCTCGAGGCCGTCCCAGCCAGACCTCGTGACCGAGGCGTGCAGGTCGCGCCCCAGCGCGGCCAGGGGCGCCCCCAGCCTCGCGGCCTCCTCTGCGATCACGTCGAGCGCCTCCCCCCGCGCCCCGGTCACCGCGGGCACGCCGGGGCGCAGCACGCCTGCCTTCTCGCGGGCGATCGCGCCGAGGGTGTTCCCGAGCACGGCTTGGTGATCGAGCGCGACGCCGGTGATGACGGAGAGCTCGGGCTCGAGGGCGTTCGTGGCGTCGAACCGCCCGCCCATGCCGACCTCCAGGACGACCCGGTCGGCTCCCGCCTCCCGGAAACGGTGGAGAGCGGCCGCGGTCATCACCTCGAAGAACGTGCTGCCGAGGCGCGTCGCGGCCGGCAGGACCGCCGCGACCGCGGCCTCCATCTGCGTGGCCGAGGCCTCCTCGCCGTCGACGCGCACCCTCTCCCCGACGCGCTCGAGGTGCGGGCTGAAGAAGGATCCGGTGCGGTGACCAGCGAGGCTCAGGGCGGCGGCGACGAGCCTCGTGACGCTGCCCTTGCCGTTCGTGCCCGCCACGAGGACGGCCCGCGTGCCGGCCGCCGGGAGCCCGGTCGCCGCGAGCAGGGCGCGGACGCCCTCGAGCCCGGGCCGCATGCCGAAGCGCTGCAGCCCGAAGAGCCGGTCGAGCGCCGGGGTCCGGCTCACGTGGCCGCGTCGCATTCGCCGATCGCCAGCGCCCACTCGTCGGAGCCGCCGTGGTGGTGCCGAACCAGCCACGCCACGCGCGCGTCGCCCGACGCGCGCAGGACCATGAGGGCGCCGTACGCGGCGTGGTGACGGCGCGCCTGCCGGGCACCGGCGAGCCCCGTCAGGCGCGGCTCGGGCGGGACGTCGAGCTCGGGCAGCAAGTGCGCCAGCACGCGGTGCCAGGCGCCGTTGCTGCTGTCAGCCTTGCCGACGTCGTGGAGCAGCGCGGCCCGGACCGCCTCGCCGGGGGCGTCGGGGCGCTTGGCGAGCAGGCAGCGAGCCACCTTGACGGCGTGAGCGCGCTCCGGCGGAGGTAGCTGATCGAACAGGCTGCGCTCGCCCGGTTCCAGCAGGCCCAGCGCCCAGTCGTCGTCGGTGGCCGCGAGGGCGGGGAACGCCGCATGGAGCGTCCTCACGGCCGCGTTCACCGCCCAGGTGGCTGCCCTCCTCACGAGGGGCGAGTCTAGCGCGGCGGTTCGGGCCGAAGCGTGCCGG
>JBIQIQ010000030.1:0-9377 GCA_044507975.1 Deinococcaceae bacterium | reverse complement strand
GGTGGCGCCAGCACCGGAACGGGTGCCGCCGGCACCGGGACGGCGGCGGCCGGCCCGGCGGGCTGCTTGTATGCTGGCTCGCAGCGGCCCTGCGCCGCAGGAAGGCGCAGCTGAGCATGCCTCTGCCCGTCCCATCGAAGCTCGTCCCCCGCGCCGTCGCGCTCCTGCTGGGGCTGTGCGCGCTGCTGTTGCCGGCCGCGGCCGCCCAGGGCGGGTCCACACGGGCACCGGCGACCGCCGAGGAGGCGGCCGACGAGGCCGTCGCTACGTGGCTGGCGCGGAGGCCGGTGTCGTTCGAGCAGCTCGCCTCGCTCGACGCCGAGCAGCTGTGCCGCGAGCTGCCCGGCATCGTCACGCACCCCCCGCCGCCGGAGGGCACGCGCGTCAACCTCGACGACCGCGTGGAGCGCACCACCCCGGAGGACGAGCCGGAGCGCGTGTTCACCTACGCCGCCTCGCGGGCGGGCGGCCAGCTCGACGTCGTCGAGGTGAGGCTCCGACCGGCGGCGGAGGGTGAGGGCTGGGAGACCACCAGCGTCGGCTTCCGCTCGACCGCGGAGCTGACCGGGGTCAGGGCGTGGCTCCAGACGCCCGTCGCCGCCTACTTCTTCATCGCGCTCTCGGTCCTCGTGGTCTTCCTGCTGGCACGCGCCGACTCGCCGCTCCGGCGCTGGCTCAGGTCCACCCGCGCCGCCGTGGCGCAGCACCGGCGCCTCGTGGTCGCCACCGTCCTGGTGCTGTACGGCGTGTTCGGCCTCGGCGTCCTGACGGGCACGGGCCTGCCAGACTCGTGCGACGTCGCCATCGTCGAGATCGTCGAGGGCGCGATCACCTCTCTGGGTGCCACCGCTGCCTACGGCAGCGGCGACGTGGCCAGGGCCGCGGCCGTGACGTTCTACCAGAACTTCGTCGTCGTCACCCTCTCGGTGACGTTCACGCTGGCCGCGTTGCTCGGGGTCCCGGCCTACCTCTACGCGGCGTTCTCGTTCTACGTGCAGGGCGTCCCGTTCGGGATGATCGGAGGCGGCGACCCGCTGCAGATGCTGGTCGTGCTGATCGTGGTCCTCCTGGAGCTCACCGCGTACTTCCTCGTGGTGGCGGGCGGCGGCATGCTCCTCGCCACGGTCTGGCGCGGGGGCTTCGCGAGGCTGTCCGAGGGCTTCCGGAAGCTGCTCTCCACCCTGCCCGTCGCGCTCGTGCTCCTGCTGGCCGGAGCCTGGTTCGAGGCCGCTGCCCTGATCCTCGGCTTCTAGGCGAGGTCCGCGGCCATGGCCGCGGGAGGGGGCGGTGGGCCGGCGATCACCCTGCGCACGGCCGGCGCGACGTCGAGCAGGCTGGTCGCGGCGGCGAACTCGCCCGCTCCCGGTCCGGCGGCGAAGAGCGGCACGGGGTTGCGCGTGTGCGTCGCCACGCTGAGGTCCTCGAGGTTGCCGTGATCCGAGGTGATCAAGAGGGTGGCGCCGCCCGCCACGGCCCCGCCGGCCCCCGTCAGGCTGGCCACCACCAGGTCGAGCCGCTCGAGGAGGGCGACGGCCTCCGCGAAGCGACCCGCGTGCCCGAACGCATCGGTGAGCCACACGTCGAGCACCGTCAGGGCGTGCCGCGACGCCAGCGCACCGAGCACGCGCGCCGAGCCGGTCGGCCCCAGGGG
Source organism: Deinococcaceae bacterium (assembly GCA_044507975.1). Lineage (GTDB taxonomy): Bacteria > Deinococcota > Deinococci > Deinococcales > Trueperaceae > DASRWD01. The sequence continues at coordinate 7,726 of JBIQIQ010000030.1, read as the reverse complement.
CCCGCCGGGGCGGTCGAGGTGCCCACCGACGAGGTCGGATGGCACGGCCTCGTCCCGCGCGTACTCGGCCTCGCCGCGCTGCTCGAGGCCGGCGGCGACGGCCCCGTAAGCGATCGCGTTGGGCCCGAAGCGGCGTCCCTTCCGAGCCTCGAAGTAGCCCGGCGGGTACGCGTTGGCCAGGGCGGCGCCGCCCGCGCTCACGCCGTCGTGGAAGATGTTCCCGCCGTCGAGCAGCGCCTTGAGGGTCGGCCCCGGCCAAGGCCCGTAGTGGCCAGCCATGGCCTCGGCCCCGTTGCGGCCCGTCAGCAGGGTCGTCTGGCCGGTCGCCGACTGGGGTAGCCCCTCGAACCCCAGGGTGGCGTCGAGCTCGCGGTAAACGGCGCCCTCCGCGCCGCGCCGCAGGGCGTCGAGCGCGGGCATGCTCGCGGCCAGCACGGGGCTCGGCGCGTTCCCGGGCCCGGCGGGGTCCGGCACCCCGACGCCGTCGAGGAACAGGAACAGGACGCGGCTCGTCAGCCGACCCCCAGGGCGGCCTGCGCGCGGTCCAGCGTCCGGGAGGCCACCTCGCGGGCCCGCTCGGCCCCGCGCGCCAGGACAGCGTCGAGGCCTGCGGGGTCGTCCATGTACTCGCGGTAGCGCTGCTGCAGCGGGGCGAGCAGTTCGTTCACGGCCGCCACCGTCAGCTTCTTGAGGGTGCCGTAGCCGCCCCCCTCGAGCTCGGCCTCGATCTCGGCCAGCGGCCGACCCGACGCGACGTGCGCGATCGTCATGAGGTTGCGCACGCCGGGCGATGCGTGCTCGAAGCGCAGCTCGCGCTCCGAGTCCGTCACCGCCGACATGACGGCCTTCTTCACGGCCTGCGGTTCGTCGAGGAGCTCGATCGCGTGGCCGGCCCTCTCCGCCGCGATGCTCTTGGACATCTTCACCGTCGGGTCGTCGAGGCCCATCAGCCTGGCGCCGGCCTCGGGCACGGAGGCCTTGGGCAGCACGAACGTCTCGCCGAACAGGTGGTTGAAGCGCACGGCGATGTCGCGCGTCAGCTCGATGTGCTGGACCTGGTCCTCGCCGACGGGCACCTCGTCGGTGTCGTAGAGCAGGATGTCGGCGGCCTGCAGCACCGGGTAGACGAGCAGGCCGGTACCGACGCTCTCCCTGCCATCGGACTTCGACTTGAACTGCGTCATGCGGTGGAGCCATCCCAGGGGGGTGACGCAGCTGAGGAGCCATGAGAGCTCGGAGTGCTCGCGCACGTGCGACTGGACGAAGATCGTGCTCTTCTCGGGGTCGACGCCCGCCGCCAGGAACTGCGCGGCCGTCGACCGCACGCGCGACCGCAGCTGGGCCGGGTCGACGGCTTCCGGGATCGTGAGGGCGTGCAGGTCGACGATGCAGAAGACGTTCTCGCGGTCGTCTTGCCTGGCCACCCACTGGCGCAGGGCCCCCACGTAGGTGCCGAGGTGGAGCACGCCGGTCGGCTGAACTCCGGAGAAGACGCGCGGCTTGCCTGATGCTGCTTCCATGAGGGGCAAGTATACGTGCGGCCTCAGGGGCTGCCGAGCACCAGCAGCGTCAGGGCCGGTACGTTCCCGTCGAAGGCCCTGCCGGTGAGCAGGTCCGTCGTCCCCTCGGGGAGCGACGGCAGCGAGACCACGGCGTCACGGGCGCCGAGGTTCGCGACGACGTGGAGCAGCTCGTCGCCGGAGTCGCGCTCCAGGGCCAGGACGGCCCGCTGGCCGGTGTCGAGCACCGTGGTGGCGCCTCTGTATAGAGCGGGATGGGTCCGCCTCAGCGCGATCATCCGCCGGTAGTGCCACCACAGCGAGCTCGGCGACGCTCGCTGCTGCGCCACGCTCACGTCCGGCACGCCTTCGCCCGGGTCGGTCCAGGGCTCCCCGGCGGTGAACCCCCGGCCGGGAGACGGGTCCCAAGGCATGGGCGTGCGCTTCTCGACGTCGAAGGCGCCGGGACCGTCGACCATGCCGATCTCCTCGCCGTAGTAGACGACGGGCATGCCCGGCAGCGTGAGGAGCAGGGACGCTGCCAGACGCATGCGCCGCTCGTCGCGTCGGGGGATCGAGAGCTGGGTGGCGAACCGGGTCTGGTCGTGGTTGCCGAGGAACGTCGCGCGCAGGGCTCCCTCGGGGTAGAGGTCCTCGGCCTGAGCCAGGACGAACGCCAGGTCGGACGCCGAGCGCGCCTGCACCGCCCGGGTGAGCTCGCGCCAGAGCGGGTAGTCGAAGGAGCCTTGCAGCCTGGCCTCGCGGTGGTAGCGCGCGATCGCGGGCATCTCGGTCCAGGTCTCGCCCAGCACGACGGCGTGGGGGAAGGCGGCGCGGACGTGCTGCTGGAAGCCGCGCACCCAGGCGTAGGTCTCGTCGGTGTTCGCGATGCGCCCGTCCTCCCCCTCGATGACGTGCTGGATAGCGTCCACGCGGAACCCGTCGAAGCCCAGGGAGAGCCAGTGGTCGGCGACGTCGTAGATCTCCTGCACCACGGCCGGGTTGCGGTGGTCGAGGTCGGGCATGGAGGGCGAGAACAACCCGAGGTAGTAGGAGCCGCCGGCGGGGTGCCACGCCCTGCCGCCGGACGTGCCGCGCCACGGCGGGGGGTCGTCCGACCAGACGTAGTAGTCGCGGTATGCCGGGTCGCCCCGCAGCGCCGCAAGGAACCAGGGGTGTTGGCTGGAGGTGTGGTTCGGCACGAGGTCCAGCACCACGCGCATGCCCAGGGAGTGGGCGTCGTCGAGCACCCTCACGAGGTCCTCGACGGTGCCGTACTCCGGGGCGACGGCGTAGTAGTCGCTGACGTCGTACCCGTGGTAGCTGGGGCTCGGGTGGATGGGCATGAGCCACAGCCCGGTCACGCCGAGCTCGGCGAGGTAGGGCAGCCGCGAGCGAAGCCCCGGCAGGTCGCCGACGCCGTCTCCGTCGGAGTCCTGGAAGCTCCGCACGAAGACCTCGTACCAGACGCCGTGCTCGGGTGGCGCCAGCAGGTGCGGGGCCGCCTCGACGCCGGGAGCCTGCGCGGCCGCGGAGCCGAGGAGCAGGCCCGCGGCCAGGCCCCAGGCCCCGAGGGACCTCACGGCCAGACCCGGTCGACCCAGCCCAACGGGTTCGTCGGGGAGAGCCCCAGCCTCATCTCCCAGTGCAGGTGGGGACCGGTGGAGAGCCCCGTGCTCCCGACCTGGCCGATCGTGTCGCCGCGCGTGACGCGCTGGCCGACCTCGACGTCCACGCTGCTCAGGTGGAAGTAGTGGCTGAACAGCCCGAACCCGTGGTCGAGCATCACCCAGCCCCCCTTCACGGGGTACGGGCCCGCCACGAGCACGACGCCGTCGTTGGTGGCCGCCACCGGGGTGCCGGTGGGCGCCGCCATGTCGAGGCCGTTGTGGTACGAGACCGGCCCGCCCTCTGCGTAACGGCGAGCGTCGGCGAAGCCGCTCGTCTCCCGGCCGCCCACCGGCAGCAGGAACGCCTCGCGCCACAGCGGAGCCGCCTGCCCCGCCGCGACCCCCTCCTCCATCAGCCTGCGCTCGAGGGCCTGCGCCTCCGGGGTGACGACGGCGAGGACGCTGGCGGCGATCCGAAGCTGCTCCACGCTGACGGGCAGGGGCGCGAGCTCGACCGGGTGCTCGGCGGACACGCTCCGCCCGAACTCGTCGACGACCGTGACCCGCAGCTCGGTCTGCTGCGGCTCTACCCCGAAGGGCGTGGGCGCCACGCCGACGTGGCCGTCCTCCGCCGCCAGCAGCCGCACCTGCGACCCCCCCAGCGCGGCGGTCACGGACGTGACGACTGCGCCGTTGTCCCGGAGCCGCACGCGCACTCCGAGGGGGTCGCCCGCCCGGAGCGAGCTCGGGGCCTCGACCTCGAGCTCGACCGGCAAGACCCCCAGCACGCTCAGCCTGGCGACTGTGGCGTTGCCGGCGGCGTCCGTGGCGGTGACGAGGACCTCGTTGTCGCCCGGGGCGGCCGACAGGACGAACACGTGGTCCTGAGCCACGTGGCGGTGGACCTCGCCGGCGTAGCTGACCTCGTACGTGACCGGCTCGTCGGCGCTCACGAAGAGGTCGACGCTGGCGCCGACGGGCAGGCGCCCGGGCGCCTCGTAGTAGAGGCGGGGCGGGTCGAGGTCGCGCAGGGCGGCCGAGACCGACAGCGTGGCCAACGCCGCGGCCAGCAGCGCCAGGCAGGTCAGGGCCAGCTTCCGGCCCCGGTACCTCAGCACATCGCTCCCGCGGTCATCAACCTGCCTGGCTCGTCACGAACGGGATGTTGCGGAAGCGGTGGTCGACGTCGAGGCCGTAGCCGTAGACGAAGGCGTCGTCGATCGTGAAGCCGACGTAGTCCACGGGCACCTCGACCTGGCGGCGAGACGGCTTCGACAGCAGGGCGGCGACCTTGACGCTCGCGGGCCGGTGGTTCCTCAGGTAACGGAGCAGATAGTCCATCGTGATGCCGGTGTCGACGATGTCCTCCACCAGGATCACGTGCTTGCCCTCGATCGGCAGGTCGAGGTCCTTGATCAGCTTCACGCGGCCGGACGTCTTGGTGTCGGAGCCGTAGCTCGATACGGAGAGGAAGTCGACCGAGAGGGGCGCGTCGATGGCACGAACGAGGTCGGCCATGAAGATGAAAGCGCCGTTGAGCACGGCGATGAGGTGGAGGGGCTCACCCTCGTGGTCGGACCGGATCTGCTCGCCCAGCTCGCCTACGCGGCGAGCGATGTCGGCCTGCGAGATCTGGACGACCCCGGCCCCCGGTTGGAAGTGACTGGCTTCTGGCATCGGCCAACTCCGAATGGATTCGTGGCCGGCACCTGCCTGGCCGGCGCGATCATACCAGGGGCTCCGGACCCGCCAGCAGCGCGGCCTCCTCCGCGCTCAGGGCCCGGAACGCGCCAGGCGCGAGGTCGCCGAGCTCGAGGCCGGCGACCCGCGTGCGCTCGAGCCGAACGACCTCGTGGCCCACGGCCGCCAGCATGCGTCGGACCTGCCGCTTGCGCCCCTCGCGGAGCACGATCACGGCCCCTCCCCTGGCGCGCCGGGCGCTGGCGGCGGCCGCGGGACCGTCGTCGAGGACCACGCCCGCCGTCAGCGCCGCGAGCGCGGCGTCGCCGACGAGCTCAGGGTCTGTCCAGACGCGGTACTCCTTCTCATGCTCGTAGCGCGGATGGGTGAGCCTCAGGGTCAGGTCGCCGTCCGTGGTGAGCAGCAGGAGACCCTCCGAGTCGAGGTCGAGTCGGCCGACAGGGTGTAGGCCAGGCACGTTCGGCACCAGGTCCATGACGGTGGGGCGCCCGCGCTCGTCGCTGACCGAGGTCACGTACCCGCGCGGCTTGTTCAGCGCGTAGGTCACGGAAGTGGCAGGCTCCGACAGGCGCCGGCCGTCGAGCCTGACGTCGTCCTCCGGGCCGGCAGCATCACCGAGGACGGCGACGCGGCCGTTGAGGGTGACGCGCCCGGCCCGGATCAGGTCCTCGGCCCTGCGGCGGCTCGCCACGCCCGCGCGGGCCAGGAGCTTCTGCAGGCGCTGTCGACCTTCCACCTCAGCATCGTAGGCCGGTACCATCGAAGACCGTGAGCCAGGGACCCGGCACGTTCGACCTCAAGCGCCTCGTCGAGGAGGTCATCCCGTTCAACCGGGCGCTCGGCGTCGAGCTGCGCGCCTACGACCCCGAGGAGGGCAGCGTCACGGTGGCGCTGCCCTTGACGGCCGACCACGTCGGCAACGTGAGCCGGTCGATGCCGCATGGTGGCGCCGTGGCGGCGCTCGTCGACGCCGCGGCCGGGGCCGCCGCAGCCCTGCAGGTCGACGCCGCCGCCCTCACCTCGGTCGCCACCATCGACATGCGCGTCGACTACCTCGAGCCCGCGCAGGGCGGGCTCCTGCTGGCGGAGGCGGTGGTGGCGCGCGCCGGGCGCCGCGTCGTCGTGGTGCGCACCGACGTGCGGGACGAGCGGGGGGCGCTCGTCGCCCTCGGCACGAGCGCTTTCAGCGTCGGACGGCCGCGCCGCGCCAGGACACCGGCAGCCGCCGTCCGGGACGAGGAGGAAGTGGGATGAGCATCGACAGCCTGACGGAGCGCTACGCCGCGCTCCTCACCGGATACTGCGTGCGAGTGAAGGAAGGCGACAAGGTCCTGCTGAACGTGGACCTGGGCGCCGCCGACCTCGCACGCGCGCTGTGCAGGGCCGTTCTAGCCGCCGGTGGGGAGCCGTTCCTGCGCCTCCAGTACCCGGAGGCGGCCGCCGACCTGGTCGAGCTCGCATCGGAGTCGCTCCTGGCGTCCGAGGCGACCGTTCAGCTGCGCGAGATCGAGGCGATGGACGCCTTCGTGCGCGTGGCCGCCCAGGAGAACTCGCGGGTCATGGCCGGGGCCGACCAAGGGCGTCTCGCCCGTCTCGACAAGCGGGCCGCGCCGGTGGGTAGGCACCGGGTCGAGCGGACGCGCTGGGTGACGACGCTCTTCCCCACCCCCGCCGCCGCGCAGGAGGCGGGCATGACGACCGACGCCTACCGGCGCTTCGTCTTCGACGCGATGTTCCTCTACGACCCCGACCCGGCGGCCCGCTGGCGGGAGCTCGGCGCCCGGCAGCAGCGGCTGGTCGAGCGACTGGACGCGGCCGACGAGGTGCGGATCGAGGGCCCCGGGACCGACCTGAGGCTGAGCGTGAAGGGCCGCAGCTGGGCGAACTCCGACGGACGGCGCAACATGCCCTCCGGCGAGGTCTTCACGAGCCCGATCGAGGACAGCGCCGAGGGCGTCGTGCGCTTCGCGGTGCCGAGCGCGGTGCGCGGCTCGATCGTCGAGGACGTGAGCCTGCGGTTCGAGGCGGGCCGCGTGGTCGAGGCGACGGCCAGGCAGGGACAGGAATTGCTCGACGGGATGCTGGCCACCGACGACGGCGCGCGCTACCTGGGGGAGATCGGCATCGGCACGAACCCCCACATCCGGGAGGCGACGCTCAAGACGCTCTTCGACGAGAAGATCCTCGGCACGATCCACCTCGCCCTGGGACGCTCCTACGAGACGACGGGCGGGCGCAACGACAGCGCGGTCCACTGGGACCTCGTATGCGACCTGAGGGACGGCGGCCGCGTGACGGTCGACGGCGAGACGTTCCTCGAGTCCGGTCGGCTGGTGTGGCTCGACTAGGCGCCTAGCGGGCGGTCCAACCGAGGTCGAGGGGGTAGACCGAGCCCGTGGCGCCCCACGCCTCGGCGCTCACCAGCCACGACACCAGGGCAGCGACGTCCTCCGGCTCGAGCAGGCGCTTGATCGCCACGTCCTTCAGGAACACCTGCTCCTCGACCTCGTGCGCGGCGATGCCACGCGTGCGCGCCTGGTCGGCGACCTGTGCGGCGACGAGCGGCGTGCGCGTGTAGGCGGGCGCGACGACGTTGCAGGTGAGGCCGAAGGGTCCCCCCTCGAGCGCCGTGGTGCGGGCGAGCCCGACGAGGCCGTGCTTGGCGCTCACGTATGCGGCCTTGTAGGGGCTCGCCGTCAGGCTGTGCGCGCTCCCGACGTGCACGATCCGGCCCTGGCCGCTCGCGATCAGGTGGGGCCACGCGTGCTTCGTCAGCAGGAAGGGGGAGGTCAGCATCAGCTCGACCATGTGCCGCCAGCGCTCCTCCGGGAAGCTCGCGATGTCGTCGATGTGCTGGTAGCCGGCGCAGCACACCAGGACGTCCAGGCCTCCACCCAGCGCTGCCGTCCGCTCCAC
>JBIQIQ010000210.1:0-2920 GCA_044507975.1 Deinococcaceae bacterium | reverse complement strand
ATCCCGTCGTGGGGCGGGATGCTCAGTGAGGGGCGGGCCTACATCTTCACCCTGCCGCTACTGGTGACCATCCCCGGCATCATGATCTTCATCACCACTTTGAGCGTGAACCTCTTCGGAGACGGCCTGCGCGACGTCTTCGATCCACGAGTGCGCAGGCGATAGGAGTATCAGCGTGAGGATCGACAGGATCGAGCTCAGAGAGGTGCCCCTGCGCCTCAAGTTCCCGTTCAGGACCAGCTTCGGAGTGGAACAGGACCGCCGTATCCTGATCGCTTCTGTGAGCTGCGACGGCGTGACGGGCTTCGCCGAGTGCGTGGCCGGCGAGTTCCCGGGCTACGCCTACGAGACCACCGACACGGCGTGGCACGTCATCAGTGACTTCATCGCTCCCGCGGTCATCGGCAAGGACTTCGACTCCGCCGACGCACTGCTCGACGCGCTCAAGTTCATACGCGGCCACGACATGGCCGTGGCGGTCATCGAGATGGCCTTCTGGGACCTGCGGGCGCGGGCGCTCGGACTGCCCCTTTATCAGGTGCTCGGCGGAAGTGACAGGAAGATCCCGGTCGGCATCTCCCTTGGCATCCAAGACAGCGTGGAGCAGACCGTCGAGCTGGCGGCCGCGAGCGTCGCGCAGGGCTACGGCCGCGTGAAGCTCAAGATCGAGCCGGGCTGGGATCACCAGCCGGTGCGCGCCGTCAGGGAGGCGTTCCCCAACATCTCGCTGACCGTCGACGCCAACAGCGCCTACACTCTCAACGACGGCGCGGCGTTGCGGGCCCTGGACGAGTTCGAGCTGACCTACATCGAGCAGCCGTTGGCGCACGACGACATCCTCGACCACGCCGAACTGCAGGGACAACTGGCGACGGCCATCTGCTTGGATGAGTCGATCCACTCACCGGAGGACGCGCGCAAGGCGCTTACGATAGGCGCCGGCCGCGTCATCAACATGAAGGTCGGGCGCGTCAGGGGATTCCGTCGGGCCCTGGCTATCCACGACATCGCCCAGGCCTTCGGCGTGCCGGTGTGGTGCGGTGGGATGCTCGAGAGTGGCGTGGGGCGCGCCGCCAACCTGCACCTCTCGACGCTTTCGAACTTCCGCCTGCCTGGCGACACCTCGTCCAGCTCCCGCTACTGGGACCAGGACCTCATCAACGAGCCCCTGGAAGCCGTCGCCGGGCTCCAGGCCGTTCCGCAGTCGGGCCCCGGCACCGGCGTGAGCCTCAACATCGAGTACGTCGAGCGCATCACCACGCGCAAAGCCGAGTGGGGCGCCAGCCTGTGACGGTGTCAGGGTCTTGTTCACCAGCGCCAGAACGATCACTCGAGACCTCGACATGCCAAAGCGTCAAGCATGTCGCGACTTACCAGTAGAGAGTCAGCAGTAAAGGATGTCTCGACTCATGCGTCAACTATGTCTTGAATCCAGACACCCTCAGGTTCACCAAAGAAATAGCGTCCTGGACGCGAGAAGGGAACCCCGGCCGAGCGCCGGGGTTCTGCTCTAGAGGGCCCCGAGAATCTCGTGAAGTAGACGCGTAGGTCGCGATTCTCGCGTGAGACGCGCTCACGCCGTAGGGTCTTGGCGCCGTCTCAGGTCCGCGATTAGCCGGAGGCTGGTCTCGCCGATGGCGTCGCGGACTCCCCTCCATAGCTCTATCCCCTGGCCGCTGGGGTCGGGGAACGATACGTGCAGGCGCTTCGTCTCCGCCGGGTAGACGGGGCAGGCCTCGTTGGCGTCGTCGCAAACCGTGAGCACGACGTCGAACCTCCAGGGGTCTGGCAGGTCGTGCAGGGACTTGGAGGTGTGCTCACTCATGTCGATGCCGACCTCGCGCATGACCTCGATCGCCTCCGGCTTGACGTAGGTCGCCTCGGTACCGGCGGAGTGGACCTCGGCGCTCAGCTCAGCTGCCTCGGCGTGGTGGCGGAGCCAACCTTCGGCCATCTGGCTGCGGGCGCTGTTGTGCGTGCAGAGGACGAGGATCCTCAAGCTGCGCTCGCTGCGAGCGTCGCGGCGCGCTCGTCAGCGGCCGCGGCGAGCCCCTCCAGGGCAGCTGCAAGCTCGCGCAGGGCGGCGGGTTCGAGCTCGTAGTAGACCCAACGTCCGCGGCGCTCGGCGCGGACGAGGCCGGCGTCGACCAGTTGCTTCATGTGATGGCTCACGGTGGGCTGGGAGAGGCCGAGGAACGCCTCGATGTCGCAGCCGCACACGCCGTCGTCTCGCGAGCAGCAACTCTGACTCGGCTCGGCGAGGAACTCCAGCACCTTGAACCGCGTCGCATCGCCGAGGAGCTTGAGCTTGTCAGGTAGTGCTCCCATGGCATCGATGTTAGTCGATGTAGGAGGTCGGGGTCCACGGCTCGGGTCGATCCGCCCAGGCCGTACATTGACAGCCGTCTATGTGTGAACTATGCTCCGCCCAGCACCTGCCATCCACGCGCGCCCATGCGTGGTGGCGCCTTAGGAGACCAGAGCATGAGCCTCCCCGTTGCCAACGAACTGCCCGTCGCGGTCCTCGGAGCGGGGCCCGTGGGGCTCGCAGCCGCGGCTCACCTACACGCCCGCGGCCTACCAGCGCTCGTACTGGAGGCCGGGTCCGGAGCCGGGACGAGCGTGCGGGAGTGGGGTCATGTGCGGCTGTTCTCGCCCTGGCGCTACCTCGTCGACCCGGAGGCCAAGCGCCTTCTCGAGCGCCACGGCTGGCGGCACCCGGACCCTGAGGCTCACCCGACCGGTGCCGAGCTGGTCGAGGACCTCTTGGAGCCTCTCGGCTCGCTCCCGGAGCTCGCGAAGATGCTGCGGTTCGGTCACCGCGTCACCGCCGTCACGCGCCTCGGCTTCGACCGCATGAAGACCACCGGCCGCGAGCAGGCGCCCCTGCTCGTGGTCGCCGAGGGGCCTCGGGGAGAGG
>JBIQIQ010000209.1:0-2935 GCA_044507975.1 Deinococcaceae bacterium | reverse complement strand
TCACCTTCGACATGGGCGGCACCAGCACCGACATCTCGCTGGTGTTGGGCGGCGAGCCTCTCGTGGCCGACGTCCGAACCGTGGGGGGCTGGCCGATCAAGGGGAGGGCGGTCGACATCGAGTCGATCGGCGCTGGGGGTGGGAGCGTCGCCTGGGTCGACGCGGGAGGGCTCCTGCGGGTAGGGCCACGGAGCGTCGGGAGCGACCCGGGACCGGCCAGTTACGGCCGCGGCGGCACGCTGCCGACGATCACCGACGCCAACGTCGTGCTCGGGAGGCTCGACTCGCTGCTGGGCGGCAGCTACCCCCTGCGCCTCAACCTGGCGGAAGCCGCTCTGCGGCGCCACGTGGCGGCGCCCCTCGGCTTGAGCGTCGAGGCGGCAGCGGAGGGCGTTCTGGCCGTCGCCACGGCTCAGATGGAGCAGGCCATGAGGCTGATGACCGTGGCTCGCGGCTACGACCCGCGCGAGTTCACGCTGGTGGCCTTCGGGGGCGCCGGCGCGCTGCACGGACCCGCCGTAGCGCGCGACCTGGGGATACCCCGCGTGCTGGTGCCGGCGGACTCCGGGGTGCTCAGCGCGCGCGGAGTGCTGGCGTCCGACCTGACCAAGGAGTTCACGTCGACGAGGCTGACGTCGTTGAGCGAGCAGGCGTGGCCGGAGATCGTGGCGGCCCTGGCGACCTTGGCCGAGCGCACGGAGGCCTGGGCGGCCGAGCAGGGGGCGAGCGACGCCGACTCGACCACGAGCCTCGCCGTAGACGTGCGCTGCGAGGGGCAGAACTACGAGCTGACGGTCGCGGTCCCCGAGGACGCGCTCCAAGGTGCCCCGGCCGCGGCGATGGTGGCCGCGGTGACGAGCGCCTTCCACGCCTCCCACGAGCGGACTTACGGCTACGCCTTCGAGGGCACCCCCCTCGAGTGCCTGACGTTCCGCGTCACGGTCGCCGCCCCCGGCCCCGCACCGAAGCGCAGGCGCGGGGCAGCGGCCTCGGCTGGAGTGACGCCCGGGGCGAGCCAGCGGCCGGTGCGGTGGGAGCCGGGCGCGGAGCCGGTCGCCACGCCGGTCCGCTCGGGGCTCCGGCCAGGCGAAGCCGTGGCGGGCCCGTTGATCGTCGAGAGGCCGGACGCGACGATCACCGTCTGGCCGGGCCAGGTGGCGCGCGGCACCGCCGCGGGCGGCGTGGTCATCGAGCCCGCGCCGGCCCGGGAGGGCGCCGCATGATCGGAGCGCCAACTGGTAGCGACCCGGTGCTGACCCAGGTGATCGGCAGCTACGTGCTCGCGGCGGCCGAGGAGATGGGTGTGGCCCTGATGCGCACCGCCTATTCGACCAACATCAAGGAGCGTGGCGACTGCTCGACCGCCATCTTCGACGCAGCGGGCAACACCCTCGCGCAGGCCTCGCACGTGCCGCTGCATCTGGCTTCCCTGATGGGCCTGGTCAAGCGCGTCACGCAGGACTTCTGCACAGAGGAGATGGCGCCTGGCGACGTCTTCCTCGCGAACGACCCCTACCAGGGCGTCGGGTCGCAGCTCAACGACATCGCCGTGGCGGCTCCAGTGTTCTCCGCGGGAGAGGTCGTGGCCTACGTCGCCACGATCGCGCATCACGCCGACGTCGGCGGCCGCTTCCCCGGCAGTGAGGCAGCGGCGTGCACGACGGTCTACGAGGAGGGCCTGCGCCTGCCGGCCGTGCGCCTCTATCGGCGAGGCGAGCTCCAACGTGACGTCCTGAGGATCCTGCAGACCAACTCGCGCGTACCGCGCAACATCGAAGGCGACCTGCGGGCGCAGGTCGCGTCCGTCAGGCTCGGGACGAGGCGCATGGAGGAGCTGCACGCGCGCTACCCCAGCGAAGTCGTGGCCGGCTGTCTCGCAGGGTGGCTCGACTCGGCCGAGACCCGTATCCGGTCAGCGATCGCCGCTCTGCCCGACGGCACGTTCACCTTCTCGGACCACCTCGAGGAGGCCGGTCACGCCGAGCAACGCCAGCTGACGGTCGCGGTCACGGTCTCCGCCGACTCCCTCCGGTTCGACTTCACCGGCTGCCCACCGCAAGTCGGCAACAGCCACAACGTGACGTGGCTGGCCCTCCTCGCCACCGTCTACTACGCCGCCAAGACCGTCCTCGACCCCGAGATCCCGCCGAACTCCGGCTACTACCGCGCCATCGAGGTCGTGGCGCCCTCGGGCACGATCGTGAACGCCGCCTCTCCCGCCGCCGTGGGCACGCGCAACCACACCTGCCAGAAGCTCGTGGACGTGATCATGGGCGCCTTCTCGAAGGCCGTGCCCGAGCGGGTGGTGGCGGGCTGCGCGAGCTCGAAGCTGATGATCATCGGCGGGGTGAACCCGCGCACGGGCCTCCCCTTCATCGACTACGAGGCCAGCGCGGGCGGCCTTGGTGCCCGCTTCACCAAGGACGGGCTGGACGTCTGCCGGGCCCACATGACGAACACCAGCAACCTCCCCATCGAGGCGCTCGAGATGGAGGACCCGCTGCTCGTCCTCCGCTACGAGCTGGTCCCCGACACGGGCGGGCCCGGCAGGCTGCGTGGGGGCCTCGGCATGAGACGCGACACCTTGATGCTGGGAGACCGCTTCACCCACTCGGGCTTCGCGATCGGCCACCGGTACCCGGGGGTGGGCCTGAGCGGGGGGTCGCGCGGCCGCATCGTCTCGTCGAGCATGCTCGTACTGAACCCGGGCACGGAGGAGGAGTCGGCCCTCGACCCGGCGGCGTACCGCGAGCTGTCCGCGGGCGACGTCTTGAGCGTGTACACGCCGGGCGGCGGCGGGATGGGCGACCCGTACGAGCGGGACGTCGAGGCCGTGCGCCGCGACGTGCTCGACGGCCGGGTCACCCCGGAGCGCGCCGAGACCGATTACGGGGTGGAGGTGGACGCCGACGGGAACGTCGATGCGCAGGCCACG
>JBIQIQ010000029.1:0-21772 GCA_044507975.1 Deinococcaceae bacterium | reverse complement strand
TCAAGCCTTCTCCCCGGACGGCCGCCTGCTCGCGGTGAACGAGTTCCTCAAGAACACCCACCACCGCGTCTGGATCGCCGACCTGATCACGGGCGAGTCGCGCGCGCTCGACGACAGGTCCGTCGAGGCCAAGCGCTACGTGGTGGGATGGGACGCGGCCGGCGCCGGGCTGTACGTGCTCACGGACGAGGGCTCCGAGTTCACCTACCTCGCCCACCTGCCCCTGGCGGGCGGCTCGCCGCGCGAGGTGCTGCGGCTCGAGGCCGGCGTCACGCTCGCCGAGCTCGACCACGGCCGCGACCACCTGCTCGCCGTCGTCAACGACCGCGGCTCGTTCGCCCTGCGCCTACTGGAGCTGTCGGCCGGCGGCGAGCGGGAGGTCGGCTCGGTCGAGCTGCCCCTGGGAGAGCCGGGCGGCGCCTCGCTGGCTCCGGACGGCCGCACCGCCCTGCTCGAGTACGCCACGCCGCGCGCGGCCGGGAACTTGCTCGAGGTCGACCTGGCGAGCGGCAGCACGCGTCCGCTCGAGCAGAGCATGCTGGGCGGGCTCGACCCGGAGACGATGATCGAGCCGGAGAAGGTCGCCTACCCCAGCTTCGACCGCGACGTCCCCGCCTGGCTCTACCGCCCGCGCGGGGAGGGTCCCTTCCCGGTCGTCCTCTCGATCCATGGGGGTCCCGAGGGGCAGGAGCTCGCGGGCTACGCGTACCTGGGGCTCTACCAGTACCTCCTGTCGCGCGGGATCGGGGTCCTCGCGCCCAACATCCGCGGCTCCAGCGGCTACGGCAGGAGCTACCAGACGCTCATCTACCGCGACTGGGGCGGCGCCGAGCTGCGCGACATCGAGGCCGCGGCCGACTACCTGGCGACGCTCGACTGGGTCGACGCGAGCCGGCTCGCCGTCTTCGGCGGCTCGTTCGGTGGCTTCGCCACCCTGTCGGCGCTCACGCGCCTGCCGGACCGGTGGGCCGCTGGCGTCGACGTCGTGGGCCCGTCCAACCTCCTCACCTTCGTGGAGAGCGTCCCGCCGTTCTGGCGCGGACTGATGAAGGAGTGGGTCGGCGACGCGGAGGAGGACCGCGAGATGCTCGTGGAGCGCTCGCCCATCACGTACGTCGACCAGCTGCGGGCGCCCCTGCTTGTCATCCAGGGCGCCAACGACCCGCGCGTCGTCAAGGCCGAGAGCGACCAGATGGTCGAGAAGCTGCGGGAGCGCGGCGTGAGCGTCGAGTACTACGTCGACGAGGAGGCCGGCCACGGGCCGCCCGGTCGCGACGGCTGGATCGAGTGGCTGAGGCTGACCGCCGAGTTCCTCGAACGGCACCTGCTCCAGGGTGGAAAAGGCGCAGCTTAACCGCGCGGGCCTCGCCGCTGGAGCAGCAGCGACGCGCCCACCAGCACGATGGACGCCGCGATCATCAGCGTCGAGATCGCGTTGATCTCGGGCGGCACGCGCTGCTTGAGCATCCCGTAGACGAACAGTGGCAGCGTGGTCGTGCCGACCCCGGCGTTGAAGAACGTGATCACGAAGTCGTCGAGGGACAGGGTGAAGGCCAGCAGGGCCCCGGCGAGGACGCCGGGCATGAGGATCGGGAAGGTCACGCGCCAGAACGTCTGGAAGTGATCGGCCCCGAGGTCGCGCGCCGCCTCCTCGAGCGTCGGGTCCATCGTCGCGAGGCGGGCTCGCACGACGATGAGGACGTAGGAGATGTTGAAGGCGATGTGCGCGACGATGATCGTGCCGAACCCCGGCACGAGCCGCACGCCCAGCGCCTGCTGCACGGCCTCGAAGACGAGGTTGAAGAACACCGCCAGCGACACTCCCTGGGTGATGTCGGGGATGACGACGGGCAGGTAGAAGAGCGAGTCGAGTGCCTTGCGTCCGGGGAACCTGCCGCGTGCCAGAGCCAGTGCCAGCATCGTCCCGAGGGCGGTGGCTACCGCGGTGGAGGCGACGCCGACGATGAGCGAGTTCCGCACGGCGCGCAGCAGCAGGCCCGTCTGGAAGCGCGCCGCCTCGGTGCCGGCAGTGATCGTGTTGTTGAAGATGTTCTCGTACCAGCGGGTCGTGAAGCCGTTCCACACGGACACCGAAGCCCCGTCGTTGAACGAGAAGACCATCAGGACGACGATCGGGACCCAGAGGAACAGGTAGACGAGGAACGGGCTCAGCCACATCAGGACGCGGCCGGCGCCCCTGACCGCGAGGTCGCGGCGGAGCCGCCCGCCGTCGATCCCGGCCGCGTCGCGGCCCGTACGGCCTCGGGCGGCCGGAGCGCTCACGTACGCTCCTCCTGCCCCCACCGGGTGTAGATCAGGACGCCGACGAAGACCACCGCGAGCAGGACCATCGAGACGGCGCTGCCGAGCGGGATGTTGCCGCGCCCACCGAACTGGCTCTGGATGAGGTTGCCGATCATCAGCCCGCGCGTGCCGCCCATCAGGTCGGGGGTGACGAAGGCGCCGATCGTGGGGATGAACACGAGTATCGAGCCGGCGATCACGCCGGGCAGGGTCAGGGGGAGCACGACCCTGAGGAACGCCCGCAGGTCGTTGGCCCCGAGGTCGTGCGCGGCCTCGACGTAGCGCATGTCGAGCCGCTCGACCGATGCGTAGATGGGCAGGACCATGAACGGCAGGTAGCCGTAGACGAGGCCGAGGACCACGGCGCCGGAGGTGAACAGCATCTGCAGCGGCTCGGAGATCGCTCCCAGGCGCAGGAGGAGCCCGTTGAGCAGCCCGTCGCGCTGGATGATCGTGATCAGCGCGTAGGTGCGCACGAGGAAGTTCGTCCAGAAGGGCAGCAGCACCAGGAAGAGCAGGAAGAGCCGCACGCGCGGGTCCCGGCGCCGGCTGATGAAGAACGCGAGCGGGTAGCCGAGCACGAGGCACAGGACCGTGGTCAGCAACGCGACGTTGACGCTCCGCACGATCACGGGGCCGAAGACCGTGAAGGTGCGCTCGTACTGGTCGAGCGTCACGGGCGGGACCGGGGCTCCGCCGGTGCCGCGCGACATGAAGCTCGTCACGGCGACGAACACGAGCGGGAGGAGGAAGAAGAGCACGAGCCACAAGGTGGCGGGGCCGGCCATGAAGGCGGAGCGCGCGGTCTCCCCCGGCTCCGAGCCTCGGCGCGCCATCAGGCGGACCTCCGTGCGACCTGCATCAGGTGCGCAGTCTAGCGCGGGGCGCCTCCGGGGAGCCCGCCGGCGGAGGCCCACTAGCGTGCGTGCGCGCTCGTGTCAAGCCCCCGGTAGGTCGCGTCCAGCACGCGATCTTCGTGGAGTAGGCCACGCTCGAAGCCGAGGTGCCGTGCTAGCATCGCCTCCAAACGGGCAAGAAGGAGCGTGAGATACTTCAAGACAACCCTAAAGTGTGAGCAAGACTGAATGAGCCATCTTGGATGGTCTCGGGAGGCGAAGCTCTCGCGTAAAGGTTGTGGAGAAGCTCTTCCGGTACAGGGCCCTCGAGGCCCCAGACCGTTTCAGTTTCCCCCTTTTACGGGCTCACATACCTCAACAGGCGTTGGTTGTCAGAAGCAACGTTATGAGAGGCAAGGATCCCCTGGATTTCGCGGTGGTGCGCACGCACCTCCGCCACGCGGAGGGCGTCTACGACGTCATCCGCCTCGCCAACGGATACCCACTCGATAGGTACTGCCACTGCATCAACCCCGAAGCGGTGGCGGAGCAGCTAGAACGGTTCCCCGAGGGACAGTTCGTGGCCGTCACGTACGAGGACGGCAAGGAGAAGGTCGTGGGCATGGCCACCACCATGCTCACGTCCCACACGCCAGAGGACGAGCCGCTGGCCTGGTACGACCAGATCGGCAGCTTCGGCCTGCGCAACCACGACGACGACGGCGACTGGCTCTACGGCGTGGAGATCGCCGTCCATCCCGACTACCAGCGGCACGGCATCGGCTCCGCGCTCTACCGCTCGCGCCTCGCGCTCATCGGCGAGCTCGGCCTGGACGGCTGGTTCGCGGGCGGCATGCTCATGGGCTACCACCGCTACCGCGACGTCATGTCGCCGCGCGAGTACGGCCAGCGGGTGATCGCCGGGGAGGTCGACGACCCGACGGTGAGCATGCAGCTCAAGCGCGGGTTCGAGCCCCGCGCCATCATCGAGAACTACTACCCGGAGTGGAAGGCGGGTCACGCGGCGGTGCTTCTCGTACACCAGCCGCAGCCCGAGAAGACGTTCGCGCGGCCCCCGCGCGGCTCCCGCTCCGCGCCCGGCCACGCCGAGTCGGTCTCCGGCCTGCCGGTCCGGCGCGCCGGCCACGGCAGGAACCCCGCAGCGCCCCCCAACTAGGCTGAGCGACAGCGCCGGAGTCGAGGCAGGCAGTGACCGAGCAGGTGTCAGAGGCGGTGGACGTGGTCGTCCTGGGCGCCGGGGTGGCGGGGCTCGCCGCCGCCCAGGCGCTCGTCGACACCGAGCTCGACGTACTGGTGCTGGAGGCCCGCGACCGCCTCGGTGGCCGGGTCTACACGGACAAGCAGTTCGCCGGGTTCCCGCTCGAGTTCGGCGCCGAGTTCGTCCACGGCGAGCACGCCCCGACGTGGGAGCTGCTGGACCGGCTCGGCCTCGGCACCGTCCACTGGAACAAGACCGACGACTCGTGGGTGCGCATGGCCGACGGCCGGCGCATGACGATGGCAGAGGCGCGCGCCGCCGACCCGCGCTTCGACGTGACACGCTCGTGGCTGCTGCCTCAGGTTCCGGCCCGGCCGCTCGAGTCGTTCGACCGCTACCTCGCTCGTGTCGGCTTCGAGCCCGCACAGCTCGACTACGTGCGGCGGGCCTTCGCCAACGCCGCCGGCGAGTCGCTGCGGCACCTCGACGCCGCCAGCATGCTCGACTCGATCGCGGGAGGCGCGGGCTCCGGCTTCGAGGACTACCGCATCGTCGAGGGTTACGGGGCGATCATCGAGGCGCTCGGCATCGGCGCCGAGATCAACCTCGGCTGCCAGGTGACTAGCGTGGAGACCGGTCCGGACGGTGTTCTCGTCAGGACGGCCGCCGGCGAGGCGTTCGCGGCGAAGCTCCTCGTGTGCACCCTGCCGGTCGGGGTGCTCGCGGCCGGCGACGTCGAGTTCCTCCCGGGCCTGCCCGAGGCCAAGCTGCAGGCGCTGCGCGGTCTGGGCATGGGTCCGGCGATCAAGTGCGTCTACCGCTTCCGCGAGCCCCTGACCCCGCCTGGCGTCAAGGCCATCTACGCCTCGGGCCGGGCCCCGATGTGGTGGACCCCGTCGTTCGGACACGAGACCGACGCCGTCGTGTGGACGGCGTTCGTCACCGGCGACGGCGCGGTCGACCTCCTGCGGCGCGGGGAGGAGGGCGCCCTCGACGGAGCGCTCGAGAGCCTGCGCCGTGAGCTCGGCCGGCCTGGCCTGCAGCCGGTCGCCGCCACCCTCGTCGACTGGGTGAGCGACCCTCACGCCCGCGGCGGCTACAGCTACGTGCGCCCGGGCCACCGCGGCGCCCGCGAGCTGCTGGCTCGGCCCACGCCTCCGATCCTGTGGGCCGGCGAGGCCACGGCGCCCGAGGGCGACGCGGCCACGGTGCACGGCGCGATGCTCAGCGGGCGGCGGGCGGCGACCGAGGTCCTCGAGCTGCTGAGACCTCGCGCCTATGATGGCGGCGAGGTCGTCGTCTGATCGGCCCGAGTAGCGGTCGGCGCATGAGCCGAGCCGGGAGGTACCTGACTTGTCCAGCATCAGCCTGAGGACCGCCGTACCGGGACCGCGCAGCCGCGAGCTGGCGGCCCGGCGCGACGCGGCGGGTGCGCGGGGTGCTTCGCGCCTCACCGACGTCGCGGTGGCGAGGGCGCACGGCGCGGTGGTGGAGGACGTCGACGGCAACCACCTCATCGACCTGGCCGGCGGCATCGGGGCGCTGGCGCTCGGGCACACGCCCGAGGGCGTCGTCGAAGCGATCCGGCGCCAGGCCGAGGAGCTCGTGCACGTCTGCGGCATCGTCGCCTCCTACGAGCCTCAGGTGAGGCTCCTCGAGCGCCTGTGCGAGCTCGCGCCCGGTGACCTGCCCAAGAAGGCGGTGCTGCTCAACTCCGGGGCCGAGGCCCTGGAGACTTGCGTCAAGGTCGCCAGGGCCCACACGGGGCGCCAGGCGATCGTCGTGTTCGAGGGCGGCTACCACGGCCGCACGAACATGACCCTCGGTATGACGAGCAAGTACGGCCTGTTCAAGAAGGGCTTCGGGCCGTTCCCTTCGGAGATCTACCGGCTGCCGTTCCCGAACATGTACCGGCGGCCGACGGGCCTGAGCGAGGAGCAGTACGTGGACGCCGCGATCCAGTTCCTCGAGCGGGCGATGGTCGCGCAGGTCGACCCGTCTGCCGTCGCGGCGTTCGTGATCGAGCCCGTGCAGGGCGAAGGCGGCTTCGTGCCGCTCCACCCGCGCTACTGGCAGGCGCTGCGCGAGCTCGCCGACCGTAGCGGCGCGGTGCTCGTGGCGGACGAGGTGCAGTCGGGCATGGGACGCACCGGCAGGCTGTGGGCCGCGGATCACCTCGGCGCCGCTCCCGACCTCGTGGCGACGGCCAAGTCGCTCGGGTCCGGCATGCCGATCGCCGCTGTCGTCGGCCGGGCCGACGTGATGGACGCTCCCCACCCTGGAGGCCTCGGCGGCACCTACTCCGGCAACCCGCTCGCCTGCGCCGCGGCCCTCGCCACGCTCGACGAGATCGCCAGCGAGGCGTTCCTCGCCCGCGCCCGCGAGGTCGGAGACCGGCTGAGGGCGAGGCTCGAGGGCCTCGCGGCACGCCACCCCTCCATCGGCGACGTGCGCGGGCTCGGCCCCATGCTGGCCGTGGAGTTCGTCGAGGACGGCGCCAAGACCCCGTGGCCCGAGCTGGTGCTCGAGGTCACCGAGCAGGCGCTCGCGCGCGGGGTCATCGTCATCCGCGCTGGCCTCTACTCGAACTGCCTGCGCTTCCTGCCGCCCCTCAACATCACGGACCAGCAGCTCGACGAGGCGCTCGCGGTCGTCGGCGAGGCGATCGCCGCGGCGGAGAACGCCCTCGGGAAGGAGAGCCTGACACATGCCTGAAGCAGACCTCGGAGCGCCGCAGCGGCGCATGCTCATCGGAGGCGAGTGGGTCGACGCAGCCAGCGGGGGCACCTGGGACCTGGTCGACCCCGGCTCGGAGGAGGTCGTCGACCAGGTCGCCTACGGCGGCGCGGACGACGTGGCCGCCGCGATCGACGCCGCCTCGGCGGCGTTCCCGGACTGGGCCGCCAAGACGGCCTACGAGCGGGCGGCCGTCCTCGAGAAGGCCGCCGCGTGGGTGACCCGGCGCGCCGACGACCTCGCGCGCGTCACTACAGAGGAGTCCGGCAAGCCGCTGGGCGACTCGAAGGGCGAGTGGCTCTCGGCGGCCTCTTACCTCCGCTGGTTCGCCGGCGAGGGCGTACGGGCCTACGGGCGCATCGTGCCGCCGAGCGCCCCGAAGCGCCGCATCTGGGTCGTGCCGCAGCCGCTCGGCGTCGTCGGCACGATCACCGCGTGGAACTTCCCCGTCTACAACATCGTCCGCACGTGGGCGGCCGCGCTGGCGGCCGGCAACACCGTCGTCGGCCGGCCGGCCGAGTACACGCCGCGCTCGGCCTTCCTCCTCGGACACGCCCTGATGGAGTCGGGCGCGCCCGCGGGCGTGATCAACGTGGTCAACGGCGACCCGGAGGCGATGGGCCAGGCGATGCTCGACGACCCCCGCCTGCGGAAGATCGCCTTCACGGGCAGCACGCGGGTCGGCAAGCTTCTCATGGACGGCGCCTCCAAGACCCTGACGCGCCTCTCCCTCGAGCTCGGCGGCAACGCGCCGGTCATCGTCTTCCCCGACGCCGGCGACATGACGCGCGTGGCCAGGTTGGCGGCGCGCTTCAAGGTCCGCAACGCTGGGCAGGTGTGCATCGCGCCGCAGCGCTTCCTCGTTCACGAGCAGGTCGCGGACGACTTCACGGGCGCGGTGGCGCAGGCGATGCAGGGCATGAAGGTCGGCCACGGCACCGAGGAGGGGACGATGGTCGGGCCACTGATCAACGCCAAGCAGTTGGGCCGCGTCGAGGAGCTCGTCGGCGCGACGGTCGCCGCCGGCGCCAAGGTGGCGGTCGGCGGCAGGAGGCCGGACCGCAAGGGCTACTTCTACGAGCCCACGGTGGTCACGGACGTGAGGCCCGGCATGCCGCTCGACACCGAGGAGGTCTTCGGTCCCGTCCTGCCGGTCGCGTCGTTCGGGAGCGTAGATGAGGTCATCGAGCGCGCCAACGCCTCCGAGGCTGGCCTGGCGGCGTACGTCTTCACGCAGGACCTCAACACCGCGCTCGTGATGTCCGAGAGGCTCGAGGCCGGCATGGTGGCGATCAACGACTGGATGCCTGTCACGGCGGAGGCGCCCTTCGGGGGCGTGAAGGGCTCAGGCTTCGGGCGCGAGACCGGCTCGGAGGGCCTCAGCGAGTACCTCGAGCAGAAGACCGTGTTCGTCGGGGGCGTGCAGCTCTAGGCGCGCCCCTATCAAGCTGGCCGCAGGGAGCGTAGACTTCTCGGCTGAGTATGCCGGGCGCTGAAGCGTCCACCATCCCTGCTGCAGTACGGGAGAGCCCCTCCGCCCCGGTCGCGACCGAGGGCGGCCGCACGACCACGTCCGCTTCCGAGCTGCCGCGAGAGGTCAAGCGCACGATGCGCCTGTCGCTCGCGGAGGGGGGCCTGGTCCAGGTCTTCCTCAACTGGACCTCTGGCAGCGTGCTCGTCGGCTACCTCCTGTCGCTGGGGGCGGCTCCCTGGCACATCGCCCTGGTCGGCAGCGTGCCGTTCCTCGCGCAGGTCGCCAGCCCGTTGGGGGCGTTCGCCGCCGAGGTGCTGGGGAGGCGCAGGGGGCTGAGCGCGGCCATCGCGACCGCGAGCCGCCTGCTGTGGCTGGCGGCCGTCTTCGTGCCGCAGGCGGTCCCGCCGGCCCTGGCTCCCAGCGTCCTCGTCGCGGTCGTCTTCCTGGCTGGCTGCTTCCAGGCGGCCAACGGGACCGTGTGGACGGCCTGGATGGGCGACGTCGTGCCCGAGGACCGGCGCGGCCGCTACTTCGGCCTGCGCACCGGGGTGCTCGGCGTCGTCGGGATGCTCGCCAACCTGGCGGCGGGGGCGTTCCTCGACGCCGTTAGGGCGCCGCTCAGCTTCCAGGTCGTCATCGTCGTCGGCGTGGCGTGCGCCCTCGTCGGCGTTCTGCTCCTGCTGCTCCACCACGACCCGCCGACCGAGAAGGCGGAGGTGCGGTTGGGCGAGCTGCTCGGCCGCCCGTTCCGCGAGCCGAACTTCAGGCGCTTCATGCGCTTCGCCGTCTACTGGCAGTTCATGGTCATGCTGGGAGCGCCCTTCGTACTGCCCTACTTCCTCGACGAGCTCGGCATGACCTTCACGCAGGTCGCGACCTGGAGCTCGATCGCCGCCCTCACCTCGCTGGGCTCGACGGTCCTGTGGGGTCGCGTCGCTGACGCGAGCGGTAACAAGGCGGTGCTGGCCATCGGCACGTTCCTCGCGGGCGCGATGCTGCCGGCCAACTGGATCCTCGCCGGGCTCACGGGCGACCTGAGGTTCATATGGGTGTCGGCCTTCTTCGACGCCATCGCCTGGGGAGCGATCACCCCGGCGATCTTCAACCTGGCGCTCGTCTCGGCGCCACGGGCCGGACGCGTGTCGTTCGTCGCGGCCTTCTCGCTGGTCACCGGTGTCTCCGGCTTCGTCGGCGGCGCGCTCTCCGGGCCCCTGCTCGGCTGGTTCTCGGGCTGGGGCGACCTCGGCGTCGCGCCCGGGTGGTCCGGCTACCACACGCTCTTCGCCGTGTCCGCCGTCGGCAGGGTGTTCGCCTGGGTGCTGCTGAGGCCCGTGACCGAGGCTCGCGCCTGGCGCACGCGTGACCTCCTGCGGTCGGCCCGGACGGCGTGGAAAGGCGTCGGGCTGCCCTGGCGTTGAGCGGCCCGAGGGCCGCCGTCTACGGGGCATTCAGCCAGCGAGCGCCGCTCCGAACGCGACGGCCCAGTCGCCGTCGTCGGGGAACCGAGGTCGTTCCTGGCCGTAGACGCCGAACACGGCCCCGATCATCTCGCGCACGAACGGGAACGTCGCGAGACGCCCCACGAGCACGACGTCGTCCACGCCGTGAGCGGCCTTGGCGTTGAGGGCGATGAGCGCGATCGTCTGGGCGACCATCGTCGCGAGGCCGGCCGCCAGGTCCTCCCGCCGGGGCTCGGACCCCAGACGGGCGAGCCGGCCGAGGCTCACGGCCGTGGCGCGTTCGGGGAGCTGGCCGAGGCCGCCGCCCAGGACGTCGCCGAGCGTGGTGTCGACCGCGCTGGCCTCGCCGCGCTCCGCCAGGGCGGCCACCTCGCTGGCGAGGCCGGTACCGAGGAGAGCCTTGCCCAGCCCCTCGAGCGTGCCGCCGCCGACCGGCGTGCCGGTGACGTGCCTGAACGCTCCGGCCGCGGCGTCGGCCAGGACCATCGCCGTGCCGGTGCCGCACGAGACCGCCAGCGCCCGCTCGAGGCCCGCCAAGGCCAGGGCGCCCCTGCCTATGGCCGTGGGCTCGTCGACGACCGTGACGCCGGGCTCGCCGGCCAGCTCGCGGGAGCGCCCACCGGTCACGGCGACGGGGAGACCGTCGCTCCCGCCGAGCTCGAGGGCCTCGAGGGCGGCGCGCAGCACGGCCGGGCTGGCCGGTCCGGGCCGCACCTGGGAGGCGCGGCGCGCGATCCGTCCGGAGTCGATCAGGACGGCGTCGGTGACGCTGAGACCGAAGTCGATGCCGATGCGGCTGGTGGTCACGTCCGGGATGATAAGCCGGCGGTCGGGAGGGCGCGGCGCGGCCGTGGCGCGGAGAACGACCGTGCGATAGGGTGCGCGTTGACGAGAGACGGGTGATCGACGCTTGGGCTGGCACGAGGCTTACCGCGAACAGGTCCTGGAGCCCGATTACCGCTTCGCCGCGGAGCACCTCAAGCACGACTTCATCGACGCCATGACGGCGCATCTCGATTCGGTGCTGAGCCTGCCGAGTCTCGCCGACGCGGGCACCCAGAGGCAGGGCGCGGCGCTCCGGGAGAGCCTCGTCGCCCTCCACGGGGCCCCTGCGCCGGCCCAGACCGAGGAGGTCCCGGACCTCTACTTCGCCCTCCAGGCGAGCCTGGGAGCCCGGCACGGGGCCGCGGTCGGCCTCGTGCGGCTGGGCCTGTCGCGCAACGACCTCGACATGACCGTCTACAAGATGCACGGCCGCCGGCTCCTCCTCCGTCTGGGAGAGGCCTGCGCGCGGCTGCGCGCCCTGCTGCTCGACCAGGCCGAGGCCAACCTGGAGACGGTGCTCATCGCCCACACCCACCACAAGCCGGGCCAGCCCACCACGGTCGCCCACTACCTCGGGGCGGTCGAGGACCAGCTGACCCGCGACGTCGCCAGGGTCCGCGAGGCCTTCGGTAGGCTCAACACCTGTCCGCTGGGAGCCGCAGCCCTGGCGGGCACGAGCCATCCGCTGGACAGGGAGCGCACGGCCGCGGCCCTGGGGTTCGACGGGCCCGTGCTCAACACCTACGACGCGGTCGCGTCGGCCGACTGGGTGTTCGACCTCGCCGCCGTCGGCCAGTCCCTCGCCCTCGGTCTGGGGAGGTTCGTCGGCGACCTCATCGCCTGGGCCTCGCTAGACATCTACCGGCTGGACGACGGTCTCGTGCAGGGGTCCTCCATCATGCCCCAGAAGCGCAACCCGGTCAGCCTGGAGCACGCGCGCACGCGCCTGTCCCGGGCCAGCGGCTCGGCCGGGACCGTGAGCTTCTCGCTCCACAACATCCCGTTCGCCGACCTCAACGACTTCGGGCCCGACATCCAGGGGGGCCTGATGGCCCAGCACCGGCAGCTCATGGGCGCGCTCGATCTCGTGGCCGCCTGTCTCGAGAGCGGGCGCTTCGACCACGGCGCCCTGGCCCTCCTGGCGCGCGCCACCGACACCACGGCCACCGAGCTGGCCGACGTGCTGGTGCGCGACGCCGGCCTCGACTTCCCGTCCGCCCACCAGGTCGTCGCCTCGCTCCTGCGGCGGCTCGGTGGCGAGGGCCGGCTCTTGGCCGACGCCGCGCCGGCGGACCTCCAGGCGGCCGGAGGCCCGCGCCTGGGGGAGAGCCAGCTCGCCGACGCCCTCGACCCCGCAGCTTTCGTCGCACGTCGCGACGGCGTCGGGATGCCAGCGCCCAGTCGGATGGCGGAGAGCCTCACGCGCGCTCGGCGTCGCCTGGAGCGCGACGCCGCCGACCTCGCGAGCCGGCAGCAGGCGATCGAAGGTGCCATCGCCGCGCTGCGGAGGCGGCCCGCGGCGTGACGGCGGACAACGACGTCCTCACGCTCGAGGGCTCCGAGGTCCGGCGGCTCCAGACCGCGCCGTTCGCGGTTCTCCCGGTGGGAAGCATCGAGTACCACGGGCCGGGAGGGCCTCTCGGCGTGGACACGACGCTGGCCGCGGGCCTGGCGGCCAGGGTGGCGGCGGCCCGGGGCGGCCTGGCGTTCCCGCCGATCGCCTACACCTTCGTCCCGCGCCTGACGAGGGCCCACGGGCCGGCCGTCTCGGTGGCGCCCCGGGTGTTCCTCGACTACGTCACCGAGGTCATCGCCGGGGTCCTGGGCGCCGGGGTGTCCCGGCTGCTCGTACTGAACGGGCACAGCGAGAACCAGTACGCGCTCCGCCTCGCGGCCGAGCAGGTCACAGAACGCCTGCAGGGCTCGTCCGTCGTCGTGTGCAACTGGTGGAAGCTCGCGCCGGGCGACCTCTTCTCCGAGTCGGGCGGCCACGGCCACGGGGGACCTCTCGAGCTGTCCGCCACGGCGGCGCTCCAGCCCCGCGGTGTGGAGCTGGCGCAGCCCGCCGGGCGCGACGTGCCGTACGAGGCCCCGTGGTGGCGCGCCGCGGCGCAGGTGGTCGGCGCCGGCCAGGAACCCGTGGGCTTCCGCGGCTACCACGGGCGCGTGTCGGAAGCCGACCTCGCCAAGGGCGAAGAGGTCGTCAGGGTCGTGGTCGAGCAGCTGGTGAGGCTGGTGGACGACTGGCTGGAGCGGGCGGGCGGATCGCCCACCCCGCCCAGCCCGCCTCGCTTCAGCCCTTGATGCCGGAGAGGACCACGCCCTCGATGATCTGGCGTTGGAGCAGCACGAACACGATCAGGATGGGGATGATCGCCAGCGACGACGACGCCATGATCAGGTGCCAGGCCGCCCCGGCCTCGCCCGAGAAGAGGGAGATGCCCACCGGCACCGTGCGCATGGTCGGAGACTGACCCGCGATCAGGGGCCAGAGGTAGGCGTTCCAGTTCCCGATGAACGAGAAGATGCCCAGCGCCGCGAGGCCGGGCCCGACGAGCGGCAGCCCGATGCGGAAGAACAGCCCCGGCTCGGACACCCCGTCCATGCGCGCGGCGTCGAAGAGGTCGCGCGGGATCGTCGAGAAGAACTGGCGCATGAGGAAGACGCCGAACCCGGGGATCAGGCCGGGGAAGATGAGGCCCCAGTAGGTGTTGATCCACCCGAAACCGCTGGAGATCACGTACCAGGGGATCACCAGCATCTCGGTCGGGATCATCAGCGTCGAGAGGATGAGGATGAACACGAGGTCCCGCCCAGGGAAGCGCAGCCGCGAGAGGGTGTAGCCGACGAGCGAGCAGAGCAGCAGCACGGAGCTGGTGGTCGCGGTCGCGACGATCAGGCTGTTGAGGAACCAGCGCGGGAAGGCGGTGCGCGTGATCACCTCGACGTAGTTGACGAGCGTGAACTCGCTCGGCCAGATGCCGGGGGAGAGCACCTCGCGAGCGTCCTTGAACGACGAGAGCAGCATCCAGACGAACGGGAACACCATCAGTAGGGCGCCGAGGCTGAGGAGCACGTAGGCGACGACCTGGGGCGCCTTCGGCGTCCGCCGCCTACGCACGCTGCGGCTGGCGGCGGCCTCGCGGACGAGGCTGGGTGAGGAGACCGCCATCAGTACTCGACCCGCCGCTGCGTGACGCGAAGCTGCACCAACGTGATCGTCAGGATCATCAGGAAGAGGACGACGGTGACGGCGGCTGCGTAGCCGACGCGGGCGCGGCCGAAGGCCTCGTTGAACATGTAGAGGGCCAGGGAGAGCGTCCGGTTGAGGGGACCGCCCTGGTCGGTGAAGTTGATGTTCACGATCTGGTCGAACAGCTGCAGGACGGTGATGGTCGTGATGATCACGGCGAAGACGAGGACGGGGTTGAGCAGGGGGATGGTGATGTGCCTGAACAGCTGCCAGCGGTTGGCGCCGTCGAGCATGGCGGCCTCGTAGTAGGACCGCGAGATGCCTTGCAGGCCCGCCAGGAAGATCACGACCTGGAAGCCGAGCTGCTGCCAGATGATCACGGCCGCGACGGCGAAGAGGGCGGTGTCCGGGTTGCGGAGGAACGCCTGCGGCTGAACGATCAGCCACTCGGCGCCGATGCGCTCCGCGAAGTCCCACCAGTTCACGATCAGCCGGTTGAAGAGCCCGAAGTTCTGGTTGTACATCCAGCCCCACACCCAGGCGACGGCGACGGCTGGGGTTATGTACGGCGCGAAGTAGATGGCCCGGAAGAGGCCGCGCCCCCGCTCGACGCTCTGGAGCAGGATCGCGATGCCCAGCCCGAGGCCGATGGAGATCGGGACCGTGACGACGGCGTAGAGCAGGGTGTTCTTGACGGCCTGGAGGAAGACGGGGCTCGAGAGCATCTCGCGGTAGTAGTCGAGCCCGATGAACGTGCGGCGCGCCGGGTCGACGTGCCACGTGAAGAGAGACAGCCTCAGCGACTGGATCGCGGGCCAGAACCGGACCGCGGCGAAGAAGAAGAGCGGCAGCGCCAGGAAGGCGTACGCCCAGGCTGCCTCGCGCTGAGCCAGCGAGAACCCTCGCCGCTTGTGGACAGTCTTGCTGGTCATCCCTTCTCCGTTCGCCACCCTGCCGTCGTCCCGGGGAGGCTAATGCGGTGGGCGCCCCCTCGGTGGCGGGCGCCCACGCGGGCTGCGCGCCTGGCCAGCAGGCGGGGCGCGCAGCCTCCAGGCTCGTGCCTGGTTACTGGTTGAACTGGTCGAGCAGGGCCTGGTCCTCCTGCGCGGCGATGCGGATGGACTCGGCCGGGTCCATGCCTTCGAGGAGCACGCGGTTGTAAGCGTCGAGCATGACGTCGCGCTGGGCGAGCTCGTCGACGAACTGGGTCGCCTCGGCGTACTCGAGCCCCGCGATGAACGGTCCGTAGACGGGGTCCGCGAGCAGCTCGGGGTCATCGATGAGCTCGCGGGCCGCAGGCAGCTCGCCGACGATCTCGAGCCAGGTCCGCATCGCCTCCGGGCTGGTGACGAACCGGATGAAGCGGGCCGCGGCCTCGAGCTTCTCGGGGCTCTCGTAGGCGCGCGGCGTGACGCCGTTCATCCAGAAAGAGCCGTAGTTCGACCTCACGCCGTTCTCGAAGGTCGGCAGCTCGGCCACGCCCCACTCGAACTGCGCGCCGTTCTCGACCTGGCCGATCGCGAAGGAGCCGTCGATCATCATCGCGATGTTCTCCTGGTTGATGAAGCCGTCGCGGTAGCCGCTCGTGCCGGGGATGAACTCGATGATGCCGATCTCGTCGACGAGCTGCCAGTCGGTCCAGATGCGCAGGGCCTCCTCGCCGACGCCGTCGCCGTAGAGCACCTCGGTGTTGTCGGCGCTGTAGGGCGGCGTGCCCAGCTGGTTCATCAGCACGGTGCGGATGAGGTGGTGGTCCTGACCGCCGAACCCGTAGCCGACGCGCTGGTAGAGGGGCCCGCGCTTGATCGTGAGGGCCTTCGCGACCTCGACGAACTCGTCCCAGGTGGTGGGCGGCGCCTCGGGGTCGAGGCCGGCCTCGGCGAACATGTCCTTGTTGTAGAAGAGCGCCAGCGAGCGCACGGCCGTCGGGAGGCCGTAGTAGTCGTCGCCGACCTTGACCGCGCCGACCATGGGGACGAAGTACTCCTCGATCCAGTCGTTGGGCAGGTGCTCCTGCGGGAGAGGCTCGATGTAGCCGGCCCGCTGCCAGGAGGCGACGTAGCCGTAGAAGAGCTGGACCACGTCGGGCCCCTGGCCGGCGCTCACCGCGGCCGCGACGCTCTGCTGGTAGGAATCGAAGGGGAAGGTCTCCTGCCTGACCCTGACGTCGGGGTTCTCGGCGTTGAACTGCTCGATGAGCATGTCCATCGCCTGGACGCGGGTGTCGAACACGTACTGCCAGTAGACGAGCTCGACGGGCTCCTGAGCCCCTGCGAACCCGCAGAACACGACCAACGCGGCTACGAGCCTGACGACAAGCTTCATGCTCCACCCTTTCCCGGCCCCTTGGGGCCTCCGGTCCGAAGACCGGCTCTCGAGCTTGCTGAAGACCTGAACCGAATATATGCGGTGGACGCCGTCTAGGGCGAGTGCACCGTGGTTCAATCGTGGCCATGAAGGTGGCCATGGTGCTCAACAGCGGGGCCGGTGGCAGCGGAGTGCTGGCCACGGAGCTGGGGCTGTGGCTGGCGCGCCAGGGCCACGAGGTGCACTTCGTGGCGTCGTCCGTGCCGTTCCGCCTCGGCGACAAGGCCTGCGACGACGTCTACTTCCACGAGGTCGCCGCGATGCCTTACCCGCTCTTCGAGGGGCCGCTGGTGACGCTCTCCGAGGCGAGCCGCCTCGTCGAGGTCTGCGAGCGGTTCGGCATCGACGTCGTGCACGCCCACTACGCGATCCCGCACGCCGCCGCTGCCCTGCTCGCGCGCCAGATGGTCCGAGACGTCGCCCCGCCGGCGGTCGTCACCACCCTGCACGGCACCGACGTGACCCTCGTCGGTCTCGACCCGGCCTACCTCAGGGCCACGCAGTGGAGCATCGAGTCGTCCGACGTGGTCACGGCCGTCAGCCGGCACCTCGCGGATACGACCGTCGGCGGTCTAGGGGTCGGGCGGGACGATATCCACGTCGTCTACAACGGCGTCGACATCGAGCGGTTCGGCCCGGCGGCCGCGTCGGACGCCGTGCGCGCGCGCCACGCCGCGCACGGCGAGGGCCTCGTCGTCCACGTCTCGAACTTCAGGAGCGTGAAGCGTGCCGACGACGTCGTGAGGGCCTTCGCCCTCGTCAGGGCCAACGTCCCGGCCCGCCTCGTCATGGTGGGCGACGGGCCGGAGCGGCCCCGGGCCGGGGCGCTGGCGCGCGAGCTCGGCGTCGGCGAGGCCGTCGAGTTCGTGGGCACGGTCCCCCGCGTCGAAGCGCTGCTCGCCAGCGCAGACCTCTTCATGCTGCCGAGCGCGCAGGAGTCGTTCGGGCTCTCGGCCTTGGAGGCGATGGCCAGCGGGACGCCCGTGATCGCGACGAACGTCGGCGGGCTCCCAGAGGTCGTCGAGCACGGGGTCTCCGGCTTCCTGCACGAGCTCGGCGACGTCGAGTCGATGGCCGCGTCGGCGAAGTCGTTGCTGAGCGACCCGCAGGCGCTCGCCGCGTTCGGCCGCGCCGCGCGCGAGCGCGCAGCGACGCGGTTCGGCGAGGGTCTGGTGTTCCCGCGCTACGTCGAGCTGTACGAGGCCGCGGTCGCTGCTGCCTCAGCTCGCGCGGCCGTCAGCCGACCTCCGTCAGCCGCTCCTCGGTGAGCAGGTGGGTGACGGCGGCGTCGTGGGGCTCGACGGGCAGACCGGCGACGACCAGGTCGGCCGGCGTCACGCCGACCGTGACGGCGCCGGGCCTCAGCAGCGGCAGCAGCCGGTCGTAGTAGCCGAGGCCGTGGCCCAGCCTGTGGCCCGCGGCGTCGAAGGCGAGGCCGGGCACCAGCACGAGGTCGAGCGCCTCAGGGTCGACGAGGGGCGACGAGGCTAGGGGCTCCCGCTGCCCGAACCGGTGGACCTCGAGGGCGGCTCCCGGGACGAGCGCGTGCAGGGTGAGGCGTCCCGCCGGGCCGGCGCGCGGGGCGGCGACGAGCTTGCCGGCGGCCGTGGCCGCGAGCACGACCCGGCCCAGGTCGATCTCGCTGCCGAACGCGAGGTAGACGGCGACCGTCGCGGCGTCGGCGTAGCGATCCCAGCTCAGCAGGCGCTCGCAGACGGCGGCGTCGAGGGCGTCGCCGCGGTCTTCGCGCACCCGCCGCCTGACCTCCCTGGCCCACCTCCGCCAGGCGGCCTTGTCCGTCGTCTGGTGGGGCGGTGGCGGTGAGAGGCGCTGTCCCATGTGGTTCTCCCGGGCGAGTCTACGTTCGGGAGCAAGCGGTACGCTGGTTCATGGCGAAGACGCTCTCCTCCACACTCCACGGTCTCGGCGGGCTGCGCTTCATGGGCGAGACCCCCGACGGCCAGCGCGTGATGATCGACAACGAGAAGGTCGCCCGCACCGGCATGAGCCCGATGCAGCTGGTGCTGAACG
Organism: Deinococcaceae bacterium; assembly: GCA_044507975.1. GTDB lineage: Bacteria > Deinococcota > Deinococci > Deinococcales > Trueperaceae > DASRWD01. The sequence goes on along the minus strand of JBIQIQ010000029.1, from coordinate 3,327 downwards.
CTGTCGGGGCCTGCGCCGGCATGGACATCAGCCACATGCTCGCCAAGCGGCGGTTGAAGGTGAACAGCTACACGGTCGAGCTGGTGGGCGAGCGGCCCGACGACGTGCCGTCACCCTTCACGAAGGTGCGGGCGCGCCACGTCTTCGACGTGCCCGGCCTCACGCGCGAGCAGGCCGAGCGCCTGGTGGACCTCGCCACGAACAAGTACTGCTCGGTGGGCGCGAGCCTCAACGCCGAGATGGAGTACGAGGTCGTGCTGCTGCACGACGAGCCCGCCGCCGAGGCGGCCGCCGAGCCCTCGGAGCTGCCCGCCTGAGGCTGGCAGCGGCGCCGCTCAGGCCTGCAGCGGCCCCGGGGCGCCCTCCGGGTCGGGCCCGTCCGCTCCGCTCTGCGCGGCGGCGAACCCCGTCTGCAGGCCCATCAGGTAGCCGAGCTTCAACATGAACAACAGGGTCTCGGTGTCGCCGGCCGCGGCCAGCTCCTCCACGTACTCGAAGGTGCCGTCGGGCAGCGCGACGGCATCGATGTGCTGCTGGTAGCGCCCCTTCATCTCCCTCAGGAACGCCTCGATCATCTGCTTGCTCATGCGGGGGCCTCCTCGAGGCGCTCCTCCAGCCACTCCACGACGGCCTTGGCCGTGCCCAGGTTCGTCGCGAGTGGGACGTGGTGGACGTCGCAGATGCGCAGGAGCGCGGAGACGTCCGGCTCGTGCGGCTGCGCCGTGAGCGGGTCGCGGAAGAAGATGACGGCCTCGATCTCGCCCTCGGCCACTCGGGCGCCGACCTGGAGGTCGCCGCCGTCGGGGCCGGAGAGGAGCCTCTCGACGGTCAGGGACGTCTTCTCGTTGAGGACCTTGCCGGTGGTGCCGGTCGCCACCAGCCGGTAGCGCGCCAGGACCTCCGCGTGGTCGCGGGCGAACATGGCGAGGTCGAGCTTCATGCGGTCGTGAGCGATCAGCGCGACGATGCGGCCGCCTTCCTCCATGCCCCAAGCGTAACTCCCAGCGGCGGCCGCGACGCGCCGGGGAGCGGCGTGACCGCTGGTAGAATCGCGCCGTGGACGTAGGCATCGCGGTCTTCTGCGCTCTGACCATCGCCGCGATCGCCAGCACGCGGTTGGCAGCCCGGGTGGGCGTGCCGGCCCTCGTGCTCTTCGTGGGCCTGGGCGTGTTCGCCGGCAGCAGCGGGCCCCTGGGCATCGCGTTCTCCGACTACAACCTGGCGTACGACATCGGCCTGATCGCGCTCGCCGTGATCCTCTACTCGGGCGGCATGGAGACGCGGCTGCGGCTCTTCAACGTGGCGGTCGTCCCGGCCGGCATGCTGGCCACGCTCGGGACCGTCATCAACATGGCGGTGATCGGCCTCGCCGCTTGGTGGCTGACCCCTCTCGACCTCCTCCCCAGCCTGCTCATCGGCGCGGTTCTCTGCACCACCGACGCCGCCGCGATCTTCTCATCGCTCAAGGGCAGGGGCCTGCCGTCGCGCCTGCGCGGCATCGCCGAGACGGAGGCCGGCACGAACGTCCCGATCGCGCTGCTGATGACCCTGGCGATCTCCATCGCCATCGCCACGGGCGAGGTCGACGTGCCCGGCCTGATCGTGGGCGTCGTGATCCAGCTCGCCATCGGCGCTATCGCGGGCGTGCTGCTGGCCCGCGCGCTCGTCTGGGGCATCAACTTCATGCGCCTCGAGGCGCACGGCCTCTACCCGATCCTCGCGCTCACCGGCGGGCTCCTCATCTACTCCGTCACCAACCTGCTGGGCGGCAACGGCTTCCTCGCCGCCTACGCCGCCGGGATCGTCGTCGGCAACGCCCGCCTCGCGCACCGCCACTCGATCGCGGCGTTCACCGAGGCCCTCGCCTGGGGCGGGCAGATCCTGATGTTCATGGTGCTGGGCCTGCTGGTGTTCCCCGAGCGCCTGGTACCGATGCTGGCAGTGGCCCTCGGCATCACGGCTGTCGTGCTCTTCGTGGCGCGGCCGCTCGCGGTGTTCGGCACGCTCGGCCTGCTGGGCGCTCTGTCGCTCGGGCGCTTCACCTTCACGGTCGCCGAGCGCACGCTGCTGTCGTGGGCGGGCCTCAAGGGCGCCGTGCCGATCATCCTCGCGATCATCCCGCTCAGCTTCGGGATCCCGGGCGCCGAGAGCATCTTCAACATCGTGTTCGTCGTCGTGCTCGTCGGGACGCTGATCCAAGGCTTCACGCTCGGGCCTCTGGCCCAGCGCCTGGGGCTCGCAGTCGCGGAGCCGCCGCGCAGCCCCCTCCGCCTCGAGCTCGGCGGCGACGCGCCCATCGGGGCGACCGTCACGGACGTCTTCCTCGGCGCCGACAGCCGGGCGGTCGGCATGCGCATCGTCGACCTCGACCTGCCGACCGACGTGGTCATCGCCGCCGTGCTGCGCGGGGGCCAGCTGGTCACCCCACGCGGCGGCACGGTGTTCGAGGCGGGAGACCACGTCTACCTGATCTCCGACCGGCAGGACGCCCCCACCCCCACGGCCTTCCTGCCGCGGCGCCCGGGGCAGAGGGCTGTCGCCTCGGCCGATGGGGGAGGGCAGGGGCCGACCGAGGAGGAGCCGGTCGAGGAGCCGGGCGACGGCTCCGTATCCCAGGCTTGACATACCCAGGCTCCAGGGTGTACTCTTTTCTTTGCCGCTCGAAAGGCGGCGAGGTCTTTGACAGGCGAATAGAAGGCAAGAGCATCAGTGCTCGATCGGACATTTGTCCCGTCAGGGACGGTACGATCGAGGACGCGATGGGGTAAAGCATTACCCAACCGAGTCATAAGCATGCGGCTTCGTGCCGCGCGCGGCCTTCGGGCCGCGAGCCGAAAGACCAACATCGCGCATCTGCTCTACATTCAACCCATTGAAAGAAAAGAAGAAGGTCAAGTTACTAAGGGCACACGGTGGATGCCTTGGCAGCCGAACCGATGAAGGACGTGGCTACCTGCGATAAGCCTCGGGGAGCTGGAAGCAAGCTTCGATCCGGGGATTTCCGAATGGGGAAACCCAGTGGGGCGAACCCCCACTACCCACAGCTGAATACATAGGCTGTGTGGAGGGAACCTAGGGAACTGAAACATCTAAGTACCTAGAGGAAAATAAAGAAAACTCGATTCCCCCAGTAGCGGCGAGCGAAAAGGGAATAGCCTAAACCGGTCCCTACGGGGACCGGGGTTGTAGGACCGGCAACGTGGACTCGAGCGTCTAGTCGAAGCGCACTGGAAAGGCGCGCCAAAGACGGTGACAGCCCAGTAGACGAAAGACGCGGAAGCCTAGCCGGCACCTGAGTAGCGCGAGTCACGTGGAACCTCGCGTGAA
>JBIQIQ010000208.1:0-2956 GCA_044507975.1 Deinococcaceae bacterium | reverse complement strand
GTCTCGGGGTGCCAGCCGAAGCCGATCGTGTTGCGCAGGCCGCTCGCGAAGGTCGACAGGCCGCTGCCGTCGGCCTGCGCCACCTGTACGGTGGCGTTCCGCTCGTCGCTCTCTACGCAGGAGTTGCAGGTGCTGCCCACCGTTATGTAGAAGCGTCCGTCCGGGCCGAACGCGATGGTCCGGTTCGGGTGTTGACCTCCGCTGGGCAGGCCGGTGACGAACTCCTCGAGCTCGCCGAGGTTCGTGCCGCCGAAGAGGGCCGCCGAGTAGACCTCCGTCGGGGTCGCCAGGTAGACGCGGCCTTCCGAGATCGTGATGCCGTGGACGCCCTCGAGCTCCACGAGCGTGTCCATGAAGTCGGCCACGCCGTCGCCATCGTCGTCCCGCAGAGCGATCACCTCACCATCGTCGCGCTGCGTCGCGTACACGGTGCCGTCGTCGCCCTGCGCCAGCATGCGCACGTTCCCGAGCCCCTGCGCGAAGACGTTCACGGAGAAGCCCTCCGGCACCGTCAGGGTCGCGATGAGCTCGGGCGTGGGCCGTCTCTCCGTCGGCGCGAAGGTGGCAGCGTCCTCGAGCTCCTCGGCCTCTGCACCGGGAGGCGGTCCGGGGGGCTCCTCGCCGGGTCGCGTGATCACGCCGCAGGCGATCGGCTCGCCAGAGTTCCCGGCCGGGTCCGTGACCTGGTCGTCGGGACGCGAATGGATGATGAGGGCGCTGCCGTCGCCCGCGAGGACCGACGTGCCGGGGTCGTCGCCGAGCGAGATGCGCTCGTTGAGCGCCTCGTAGGCCGCGTCGCCCTGGTCGTCGATCGTGATGTTCGGCAGGTCGCCGGCGTGTGGGCCCTCCGGGTTCTCGAGCCCGTGCTTCGCGCCCGTTGGGTTGAAGTGCGAGCCCGCGGCGAAGAAGTCGGGCGTGCAAGCGCCGGTCTGGTGGATGTGGATGCCGTGGGCTCCAGGCACCGCGTCGACGAAGCCCGAGAGCGTCACCTCGACGCGGACCCCCGCTTCGGTCTGCGTGAACGTCGCCTCGCCCACGGGCTCCCGGGCGGCGTTGACGAGCGTGGCTACGGCGCCGGCGGCCCCGTCGTCGGAACCGGCCGCCCCCTGAGCGAGGGCCGACGGAGCTGCGATCGCAAGCGCGGCTACGGCCGCGGTCGCGAACCTCGAGGATCTACGCATGGCGTTGCTCCCTCCCGTGACGGCGAGCCGGCAGGGTGGAGTGTGTGGCACCGCCGACTTCGGTGACGTCAAGTTAGGAACGCGCCGGATGAGAAGGCCCCGGGGAAGATGACACGGGGCCCCATCGGCGCGCCCGCCCTACGGTCGGGCCGGCTGGCTCAGGGTGTCGACTATCCCTCGACGACCGTCGGAACGATCAGCGGGTTGCGCCCCGTCGCCTTCCGGATGTAGCGCCTCACCGGGTAGAAGATGTCGTCGCGGATGTCGGACAGCGAGCGCTTCTCGCGCAGGCCCTTCTGCAGGCTCTCCTGGGCGATGCGCTCGATCTCCTTGACGAGGCCGTTCTGTCCCTGCACCACCCCACGGGTGATCACCTCTACCGTCGGGCCCTTCTTGCTGGCGAGGGCCATGATCACGATCACGCCCTCCTCCGAGAGCGTCTGGCGGTCGCGGATCACCGGCTCGGTGACCTCGCCGACGCTGTCGATGAGGACGATGCCGGCGTCCACCTGGCCGACGACCTTGATGTCGTCCTTGCCGATCTCTACGACGTCCCCGTTGCGAGGGATGAGCGACTTCCGCGGGGGGTGGGCCATCGACTCCGCCAGGCGGAGGTGGTTGACCTGGTGCCGCATCTCGCCGTGCCAGGGCACGAAGAAGCGCGGCCTGGTCAGGTCGAGGATCAGCTTGAGCTCCTCCTGGCTGGCGTGGCCGGAGGCGTGGACCTTGTAGGTCGGCGGGTAGTACACGTTGACCTGGCGTTCGTAGAGCTGGTTGATGACGCGCCCGACGTCCTCCTCGTTGCCCGGGATCGGGTTGGAGGAGAGGATGACGGTGTCGCCCTTCTTGAGCTGGATCTTGCGGTGCGTGCCCGACGCGAGCCGCGAGAGCGCCGCCATCGGTTGGCCCTGGGAGCCGGTGCAGAGGAAGAGCAGCTTGTCGTCCTGGATGTCCTGGAGCGAATCGGTCGAGGCGAACGCGTTCGTGGCCTTGAGGTAGCCGAGGTCCTGGGCGATGTTCGCGGCCTTGATCATCGACCGGCCCTCGAGCACGACGCGCCGGTCGTGCTTCTCCGCGACGCGCACGAAGTTCTGCAGGCGGTGCACGTGGCTCGAGAAGGTCGTGACGATCACGCGGCCCTTGGCCCTGGCCACCAGGTCGTCGACGGCGTTCATCACGTCGCGCTCGCTGGGCGTGTAGCCGGGGCGCTCGGCGTTCGTGCTGTCGGAGATCAGGAGCAGCACGCCGTCCTGACCGGCCTGCGACAGCTTGTGAAGGTGGCTGGTGCGGCCGTCGGCAGGGTGGTAGTCGAGCTTGAAGTCGCCCGAGTGCACGACGCGGCCGATCGGCGTGTGGATCACGAGCCCGGAGTTGTCCGGGATCGAGTGGGTCATCTGGAAGAAGTCGACCGTGAAGCTCTTGCTGATCTTGACGCGGTCGTCGGTCGTCACCTGCCTGAGGTCGACGTCCGCCTCCTTGATGCGGAACTCGTCGAACTTGCCCCGTAGGAGGCCGAGCGTCAGCTTCGCGCCGTACATCGGGACCTTGGGCAGCAGCTTGAGCATGTACGGGATGCCGCCGATGTGGTCCTCGTGACCGTGCGTGAGGACCCAGCCCTTGATCTTGTGCGCGTTCTCGACGATCCAGTCGATCTTCGGCACGAGGATGTCGACGCCGAGCATGTCGGCGTCGGGGAAGGCCAGCCCGCCGTCGACGAGGAGGATCTCGTCGTCGTACTCGAAGGCGAACATGTTCTTGCCGATCTCGCCCATGCC
>JBIQIQ010000207.1:0-2958 GCA_044507975.1 Deinococcaceae bacterium | reverse complement strand
CAGCTCTACTCGGCCGAGGCGCGCGACCAGTACGGGTTGCCGGGCGCGTCGTCGGTGCACAAGGCGGTCGAGACCCTAATCGGGCGGGGGCTGTTGGTAAGGGACGACGCGGGGCCGGCCTTCGACAGCCCGTTCTTCCTGCGCTGGGTCCGCACCGAGGTGGCGCCCGACCTGGGGTGAACCCCTCGTCACCCTTTATGTGACCGGGTCAGCTACTCGGTGCTCACGGTCCGGACCGCCGTCAACGCTCACTGTCATCGTCTCTAGCATCTCTAGGGCCGAGCAGTGGGGTCTCGGTCTCCTGATCGGATTGAGCTTCCCTCCGACGCTTCCAGGGGCATCTGGCGCCAGGACCATACTTGACAGCACTCCCCCGACGATGGCTTCGACACCGACTACGTCGTCTCTGACTCCGACGACTAGCTTTCCTCCTGCGGCGTTGGCGAAGCATGCGAGCGTTCATGTCGAGCGCATCGTTTGGGTTCATCACCGCGTCCTTTGGGGCTTTCGCAGACGTGCTCTTTCCCCGTTCAGTGCGACCTGGTCGTCCTGCTTGAAGCCGGCACTCGAACCCCAGCTAATCGCACGGGGGCACGGTCCATAGACGGTGGCCAGCAGGGAGCAACCCCGACCTAGACTCGGACCATGACCACATCCGAGAAGGCCCTCACCCTCAAGCGCCTGCACGAAGCACCCGAGATCCTGCAGGTGGTCAACGTCTGGGACCCCATCTCCACCAAGGTCGTGGCCGCCGACCCCGTCACCAAGGCGATCGCCACCGCGGGGCACTCGATCGCCGCTGCCCACGGCTACGCCGACGGTGAGATACCGCAGGAGCTGATGCTCGCCGCCGTGGAGCGCATCGTGGCCGCCACCGACCTGCCCGTGACCGCCGACCTCGACGACGGCTACGGAGATCCGGGCGAGACCATCCGCCGCGCGATCGGCGTGGGGGTGGTCGGCGCGAACGTGGAGGACGGTTTGAGGCCCCTGGCCGACTCCGTCCGTGCCGTGGAGGCGATCGTCGCGGCCGCGGAGTCGGAGGGGGTCGCCTTCCAGCTCAACGCGCGCACCGACGCGATCATCAAGGGCGGCGACCGCCCGATGAGCCAGAAGCTGGACGACGCCGTGGAGCGTGGGCGCGCGTACCTCGATGCCGGCGCGAGCCTCGTGTTCGTGGTCGGGAAGCTCGACAGGGAAGCCACTCTCCGGCTGGTGGACGGCCTCGGATGGGGCAAGCTGAGCGTCATCGGCGTGCCAGGCGCCCTCTCTGCCGCCGAGTACGAGGAGCTAGGCGTGGCGCGCATCTCCTACGGCCCCTGGCCGCAGCGCGTCGCGCTCAACGCGCTCGAGTCCCTCACGGCGTCGCTCCATGCGGGCGGGGTCGTGCCGCCCGAGACCAAGGCTTCGAGCTGAAGGGGCGATCGAGCGCCTCCGCCGCGAGGAGGGGCTGGGTGTGTCCGACGCCGTGAACGAGCTGGTGAGGCGTGGCCTCATGCCGGACGAGAGGAGCGAGCCGTTCGTCCAGAAGACGCGCAGGCTCGGACTGAAGATCGACGTCTCCAACGTTGGCGACGCCCTCGAGGTGCTCGAAGGCGCCAGCGCGCGTTAGGCCGTGTTGGTCGACGCGAACATCCTGCTCTGGTACAAGGCCCCCTCATCGCGTTCGGCCCCGCAGGATCATCTCCCACGATCCGCAAGCGGCAGGAGCTCGTCCCTCGCGATGCGGGCTAGCGCCTCGAACTGCTCGAACGCCACCGAGTGCGCCGCGTCCTCGAAGGCGTAGATGCGCTTGATTGGCGCCTCGAGCGCCTCGTACCACTCGAGCGCCAGGTCGCGTCGGCCGCGCAGCTCGGCCTCGCCGTCGAGCAAGTAGACGGGCACGTCGAGGCGCGGGACGTCGGAGCGCAGGTCGATGTCCTGGACCTGCGGATACACGATCGCGAACATGTCGAGGAGGCCGCGCAGCACGTTGACCTTCTCGATCAGCGCGTACTCGCTGCCGAGGACGCCGTAGGGTCCGAGCCTCGCCTCCATACCCCTCGCCACGTAAGCGGCTGGCGGTGCGTACGGCCGGTACAGCCTGCCGTACTGGCTCATCACGAACGCGTTGCTGTACGGGACGTCGTCGTAGGGCGGCTCGCCGAGCGTGAGCACGCGGTCGTAGAGCTGCCAGTCGCCGGCCGCCTCCGCGAAGGCGAGCAGGTCGCGCCAGACGATCCTGTCGGTCAGGCTCTGGCTGACCATCTGCCCGGAGCCGATGTACGCGTGGTAGAGGTCCGGCCGGTGGTGCGCGGCGAGGACGCCAAGGGTGGTGCCCCACGACTCGCCCAGCAGGTAGATCTTCTGGGCGCCGAAGCGCGCCCTCAGGTGCTCGCTCAGCTCGATCGTGTCGGCGACGAGTTGGCCTGGCGTGAGCGCCGAGGCCGGCTCGAGCGCGGCGTACGACCTGCCCGTGCCGCGCTGGTCCCAGCTCACGACCACGAAGTGTCGGGACAGCTCCTCGAACAGGACGCGCGAGTAGGGCAGGTCGCTCTGGCCGGGGCCGCCGCTGAGGTAGAGGAGCACGGGGGCGCTCGCGTCGTGACCCCGGATCATGATCGCCTGCTCCTGGCCGCCCAGGGTCACGGTGGTCAGCTCGGCGATGCCGTCGGGCACCGGCCGCCCGTCGACGCCGAGGATCGGAGGCGTGCGCGCCGGCATCAGGAGCCAGGCGGCGAGCGCGGTCAGCGCCAGCAGGCCGGCCGCTGCGGGGAGGAGGCTCACGGCGACTCCCGCCGCGCGTCGCGCCAGCGCCAGCCCGGCGCCGGCGCCCACAACCAGTGGGAACAGACCGAGGACGGCGTAGACGCCGCGACCCAGCAGGAAGGCCAGGACGCCGTAGGCGTTGTCGAAGCGCGGCAGGTCCACCGTGGGGCCGACCGCGCCGATGCGAGCGAGCTCGAACGCGAGGAGGTG
>JBIQIQ010000206.1:0-2974 GCA_044507975.1 Deinococcaceae bacterium | reverse complement strand
GTGATGTTCATCTACCGCGACGAGTACTACGACCCGCACTCGGAGAAGCACGGCATCGCGGAGATCATCATCGGCAAGCAGCGCAACGGACCGACGGGCTCCCTCGAGGTCCAGTTCCACAACTCGCACGTCCGCTTCAACGACCTCGCGCGCACGGGTTAGAAGGGGCGCCGGGGGCGCCGGATAGACCGAGCGGTATATCCACGTTGGAGAGGCTCCGGATCATGAGAAGGCCCGACTGCGTGGGTATTTTTCACGCGGGAAGATGAGTAACGCGTGATAGAGTCCTCCAGGTTTACGAGGAGGAGAAGCCTATGTCCTCAATGCGCGAGCGCTTGTCGCGCTGGCTGAGTCCCAAGATCGAGGCCGTCGGTCTCGAGGTCGGGACGAGCGCACTGAAGGTGGTCGAGCTGCGTCCAGGCACGCCGCCCACCCTGAGCGCGCTGGCCATGCGGCCCATGCCGCCTGGCCTCATCCAAGACGACCAGGTGACGGACGCCCAGGGCTTGGCCGAGGAGATCAAGGCCTTGTTCCACGACGCCGGCATCAGCCGGCGCTTCACCGTCACTGCCGTCAGCAACCGCCAGGCGATCACGAGGAACATCCACGTGCCTCGCATGACCGTCCAGGAGCTCGACGAGGCCATCAAGTGGGAAGCGGAGCGCTACATCCCGTTCCCCATCGACGAGGTCATGCTCGACTACTTCGTCCTCGACAACCCCGAGGACGTCGAGGAGGGCGGACAGCTCGAGGTGGTCATCGCCGCCGCGCGCCTCGACGAGGTCACCCAGCAGGTCGAGTACCTCAAGCAGGCGGGCCTGGAGCCGTACGTCATCGACGTCAAGCCCTTCTCGCTCCTCCGCTCCCTCAAGGGCTCTCTGCTCGGCGAGCACCTGACCCGCACCACGTTGGCCGGCGACCTCTACACGGAGGCCAACGAGATCGGCGTGGTCCTCGAGATCGCCGCCAGCACCTCCACGGTCACGCTCGTGCGCGGCCAGCGGGTGCTGATGAACCGCAACATCAACGTCTCGGGCGACGACTTCACGGCCGCGATCCAGCGGGCCTTCGGGCTCGACTTCGACAGCGCCGAAGAGGTCAAGATCGAGTACGGCACGGCCACCATCCCCACCGAGGACGAGGAAGACCTCCTCAACTTCGACGCCAAGCGGGAGCAGTTCTCGCCTGGCCGCGTCTACGAGGCGCTGCGCCCGGTGCTAGTCGAGCTCACCACGGAGATCCGGCGCTCGCTCGAGTTCTTCCGCGTGCAGAGCGGCGACGCCAACATCAGCCGGATGCTCGTGACCGGCGGGGGCGCCAAGCTGCGCGGCCTGCCGGAGGCGATCGGCGACGCCCTCGGTTTCCGCGTGGAGCTAGGTGACCCATGGCTGACGATCAACGTCGACGAGAACCGCTTCGACAGCCAGTACCTCAAGAAGGTCGCGTCCGAGTTCGCCGTCCCGCTCGGCCTCGCGCTCCGGGGGGTGGCCGGCGTTGATTAACGTCAACCTCCTCCCGAAGAACCTCCGCCGCGTCCGCGAGCCGGGCTACTGGCGGGTCCTCATCGTCGTCTTCCCCGTCCTGGTCCTGGGCGTCGCCGCGCTGCTGCAGTACTTCGCGAGCACGACCGAGGCCAACCTCCAGCGCGAGAAGCTCGCCCGCGAGGACCAGCTCGCCCTGCTCCAGCCGTTCCTGCGCGAGCAGCGCGACCTCCTCGCCCGCCAGCAGCAGCTGAACGAGCTGATCGCCGTCGCGCGGTCGGTGCGCGAGAACCGCATCGTCTGGACGGCCGAGATCGCCGGGCTGCTGGAGACGCTGCCGGCCCAGGGAGCCGCGGGCCGGCCCAACATCGACTTCAGGCAGCTGAACATGTCGAGCGTCGTGCCCCCGCGGTCCGACCCGACGCGCTACGAGGGCCGCCCGATCGTCGCCGAGATGAGCGTCAGCGGCACGGTGGTGTCCACCGAGGTGCTCGCCCGCTTCATCCGCGCCCTCGAGAACTCGACCGACTACGGCGTCGCGTTCCAGAGCGCGCAGCTGCAGTCCGACACCGACCTGTACGACTACTCGCTCACGGTCGGCGCCATCGCGGAGGGTCAGCGGTGAGGCTCGGTAGCTTCAGCTTCAGCAAGCTGCGCCAGCGCGACATCGCGATCATCGCGATCGTCCTGTCGCTGGCCGCGGGTGCCCTCTGGTACTTCTACATGTACCGGCCCACCCAGGACCGGATCACGCAGCTCGAGAGCGACATCGCGCTCCTCGACATCGAGATCCGCCGGGGCGAGGACGCCAGGCGCAACCTGCCCGACCTCAGGCTCGCCGTCGCGCAGCTCGAGGAGGACCGCCGCGTCTTCCTCTCCGAGCTGCCGCGCGAGAGCGACATCTCGGGGCTCATCGACCAGCTGCGTGCGTCGGCCGCCAGCTCCGACGTGCTCGTCGAGCGCCTCAGCCAGGGGTCGGCGAGCGAGCAGGTGCAGGACGTGAGGCCGATCGGCTTCAGCGTCCAGACCACCGGCACGTACGGCGACACGATGTCCTTCCTCGGCAGCCTCGAGGGCCTCCAGCGCTTCACGAAGATCGGCAGCGTCGCCCTCTCCTTGAGCGACGACGAGTCGATCGACCCGGAGCTCAGCGCTTCCTACGACTTCACCGTCTACGTCTACACGGGCAACGACCCGGGGGAGCTGCAGTAGATGCGACTGTCAACGACGGCCCGCTTCCTCATCGCCGCTCTCCTGCTGGCCGCGGCGGCCTTCGTGTGGGTCAACTTCTTCGACCAGAACCGTCTGTCGGACGCGCCCACGCTGGCCGGCACCGCGCAGCCCGGAGCGATCACCGTCGCCGACCCGACCTCCGACGCGGAGGCGACGGCCGAGGGGACGGCCGACGGGGAGGCCCTGTCGGTGGAGGGCGACGCCGATGAGCAGGCCCCCTCCGAGGCGGCCGCGACCAGCGATCCCGCCGACGGCCCCAC
>JBIQIQ010000205.1:0-3000 GCA_044507975.1 Deinococcaceae bacterium | reverse complement strand
CCGCGCGGTGCAGCGTGTAGAGGGCCTGGCCGGCGAGCCTCGGCGTCACGGCGGCCCGCTCGGCGAGCTCGCGGCTCGTGAACGGCTCGCTCAGCTGCGGAAGCAGGCCACACAGGTCGGCAGGGCGCTGGAACAGCACGCGTCGGTTCACTCCGATGAGCTCGCGACCCGTCACCACCCAGCCTCGGCGCCTCCACGCCTTGCCCGGCACGTGCTCGCGCAGCTCCAGCTGGTCGGTCATGACGGCCTCGATCTCGAGGTTCGGATGGGGTAGGGCGTCGGCGATGCCGACCAGCTCACCGAACAGGTGGAACAGGTCCTCACGCTTCGGCGACTTCCTCCGCGCGCCGCGCGCACCCGGCCCGCGCCGCTCGATCCACTTGTTCTCCGCCAGGGGGATCACCAGGCGCACCCGGTGCTCGGGCAGCAGAGCTCCCAGCTTGGGCTTCAGCTTGCCGACCGAGCGGGTCTGGACCTCGATCAGCAGGCCGGGCGCCACCACGTCGATGACGTAGCCGTCGACCGGCACCTCGAAGCGGCTTCCCGCGGGCGACACCAGCTCCTTGAGAGCCGCGTGGAACGGCGTCTCCTTCAGTGAGCCGATGTTCGCCGTCGGGAGCGGAAGCGAGCTGGACACGCTCGCCGACGATAACCGGCCGCTGCTACGGGCCCCGCGACCGCCCCGGCGCCAGATGCGACAGCACGCGCTTCCACAGAGGTACCACCAGCAGGTGACCCGCCTGGGGCACCATCTCGGTACGCGCGTTGGGCAGCCGCTTCTGCCACCAACCGGCGTGCCTCGAGCCGATGGCGTCCGCTTGGCCGTAGAGCAGCAACACCTTGGCCTGGACCTCGCCCGGCTCGAAGCCCCAGGGCCTCAGCATGTAGCCGGCTATCTCGGAGGCCATCCCGGTAGCGCCTTGGCGGAACGCCTCCCGCAGCATGCCGGCGAGCCTCCCGCGGACGCCGGGCAGCTCGAGCGTAGGGGCGTCCGCCTCCCCCACGCCGAGCAGCGCCAGCGCCTCCGGTGCGGAAGGGTCGCTAGGCACCATGCCGGCGAACATCCCGGCCAGAGCCTCGTGCACCTCTTCCGGTGGACGGCCCCGCATGGCCTCCATGCCAGCGGCGTGCTCCTCGGGGACCCATGGGACGGCCTCGTGCGGGGCAGGAGTGCCGATCACAGCCACACGGTCCACGAGCTCCGGGTGCCGCGCGGCGAGCGCGAGCGCCACCCTGCCACCGGCCGACCAGCCTGCGACGCCGACCGGCCCCGTGCCCAGCTCCTCGAGCACCTCGGCGAGGTCGGCAGCGGCCGAGGCGACGTCGGCCCAGCTCCCGGCAGCCACCGGGTCGGAGCCGCCGTAACCGGGGCGGTCGACGGCGATGAGGCTCACGTCTCGGGCCGCGGTTCGCTCAGGGTCGGGATCGAAGGCTCCCGAGCCGGGCGCCGGATGACAGAAGACGACCGTGCGGCTCCCAGGGGAGCCAGTGGCTAGCGAGTGGACCATGACCTTGCGGCCAGTGACGAGGCTCATCGTCTTCGTGGTGGGGTCCATGGTCGACTCCTCTCGGTCGTCATGACGACCTGAATGGCACGCTACCGGGATATGGGGCATGAGATGGCCGGCGAGAATGGCGCCCACTCTGACCTACGGCCCCGGCAAGGCTGTGGACTTGGAGTAGGCGCTAGGGGTCCGAAGGGCACGGAACTTCGCCGTTCGCCTACTCGCCAGGCCTCGCGGGTCAATCATTGGCACGGACAAACCATCGCGCCGAGATGACGCCCCGACGGGCGGCAAGCATGCTCGCCGCTCCACCCCCACCCGCTGGATAGACTGGGCCGTTGCCGCGACTAGGCCCCACGATCGTCACCGTCCGCGACCTGCGCGAGAGAGCCCGCAGGCGCCTGCCGCGCATGGCGTTCGACTACATCGACGGCGGCGCCGAGGACGAGCGCACGCTGCGGGCGAACGAGGCCGCCTTCGCCGAGCTGACCTGGCGGCCGCGCTCCGCGGTCGTGCACCCGCAGGTCGACATGCGCACTACCGTCCTCGGCCACGACCTCTCGCTCCCCGTCATCCTCGCGCCCGTCGGCTCCAGCCGCATGTTCTGGCCGCGCGGCGAGGCGGAGGCGGCGGCCGCGGCCGGCGCCGCCGGGACCGTCTACACGCTGTCGACGCTGTCGGGCACCCGCATGGAGGAGGTCAAGGAGGCGAGCAGTGGGCCGACCTGGTACCAGCTCTACCTCTGCGGAGGGCGCGACGTCGGCCTCAAGGCGATCGAGCGCGCTCGGTCCTGCGGCTACTCCGCCCTCGTCGTCACGATCGACACGCCGGTGGCGGGCATGCGCGAGCGCGACGTGCGCAACGGCTCCGCGCAGCTCATCGCCAGACGCTTCCCCGAGGTCGTGCCCTTCCTGCCGCAGGTCCTCACGCGGCCGGGATGGCTCCTCGACTTCTTCCGCGACGGCGCGCAGATGTCGTTCCCCAACATCGTGCTCCCCGAGGGCCCCATGCCGTACGCCGACATCGGCGCGCAGCTCGCCGCCGCCGCCGTCTCGTGGAGCGACATCGCCTGGATCGCGGAGGCTTGGGGAGGCCCCATCGTGGTCAAGGGCGTGCACACCGCCGACGACGCGAGGCGCGCGGTGGACGCCGGCGCCAGCGCCGTGGTCGTCTCGAACCACGGCGGGAGGCAGCTCGACGGCGTCGCCGCCACCCTGCACGTGCTGCCCGAGGTGCTGGCGGCGGTCGGGGGCCAGGTCGAGGTCCTCATGGACGGCGGCATACGGCGGGGCGCCGACGTCGCCAAGGCGCTCGCGCTGGGCGCGCGCGCCGTCCTGATCGGCCGCGCCTACGCCTACGGGCTGGCGGCCGCCGGCCGCGAGGGCGTGGCCCTGGCCATCGAGATCCTGCGTACCGAACTGGAGAGGACGCTCAAGCTGCTCGGGTGCGGCTCGGTCCACGAGCTCGACCGCGGTTACCTCGGCGAGGCGATGAC
>JBIQIQ010000204.1:0-3008 GCA_044507975.1 Deinococcaceae bacterium | reverse complement strand
AGGATGTAGCGCTTCTCGCCGTCGGCGTAGTGCAGCAGCGCGATGCGGGACGTGCGGTTCGGGTCGTACTCGATGTGCGCGACCTTCGCCGGGATGCCGTCCTTGTCGTGCCGCCGGAAGTCGATGATGCGGTACGTCCGCTTGTGACCGCCGCCCTGGTGGCGGACGGTGACCTTGCCGTGGACGTTCCGGCCGCCCTTGCCGTGCAGGGGTGCAAGCAGCGACTTCTCCGGCTTGCTGCGCGTGATCTCGGCGAAGTCCGAGACGCTCGCGCCGCGACGACCCGGAGTCGTCGGCTTGTACTTACGGATGCCCATCTTTTTCGTTCATCCTTCGTCGGTATCGTGCGTCGGCTAGCTGATCTGGCCGAAGATGTCGATCGTCTGGTCGTCGGCCAGGCTCACGATCGCGCGCTTGGTGTCAGGGCGCTTGCCGTAGCCCTGGCGGGTGCGCTTGCGCTTGCCCTTGCGGTTGATCGTGTTGACGCTGGTGACCTTCACGTCGAAGATCTGCTCGATGGCGATCTTCACCTGCGTCTTGTTGGCGTCGCGGCGCACGAGGAACGTGTACTGCCGGTGACCGTCGATCAGTCCGTAGCTCTTCTCGGAGACCACGGGCTTCAAAATGATGTCCCGCGGGTCGGCGATCTTCTCCATCAGGCCTCTTCCTTCCCGCTCCGGCCGAGCCGTGCCACGACCAGGTCGTAGGCCTCCTTGAGGAAGACCACGTCCTCGTTGCACAGCACGTCGTAGGTGTTGAGCTGGCCGGCCTGGAGCACGTGCACCTCGGGCGCGTTGCGCAGGCTGCGCCAGGTGATGTCGTCGCCCTCGGGCACCACGACGAGGACGCTGCGGGCCTGCGTGATCTGCCGCAGCGCCTGCAGCGCGACCTTGGTCTTCGGGGTGTCACCGCTGATGAGCGAGCTGACGACGTGCACCCGCCCGGCGCCGGCCCGGTCGGACAGCGCGCCGCGCAGCGCGGCCGCCTTCATCTTCTTCGGGGTGCGCTGGCTGTAGTCGCGCGGCACGGGGCCGTGCACCACGCCACCGCCGGTGAACTGCGGCGCCCGGGTCGAGCCCTGGCGGGCCCGGCCGGTGCCCTTCTGACGGTACGGCTTCTTGCCGCCGCCGCGGACCTCGCCGCGGGTCTTGGTCTTGTGGGTGCCCTGCCGCGCGGCGGCGAGCTGTGCGACCACGACCTGGTGGATCAGCGGAACGTTCACCTTCGCCGCGAACACCGACTCGGGCAGCTCCACCGTGCCCGTCGAGCCGCCGGTAGCGTCCCGGACGTCGATCGTGCTCACTTGGCAACAGCCCCCTTCTTGGCCGCGGTGCGGATGAGGACCAGGCTGCCGTTGGCGCCGGGAATCGCACCCTTGATCAGGATGAGGTTCTTCTCGACGTCCACCGCGTGGACCTTCAGGCTCTGCACGGTGGTGCGGGCGTTGCCCATGCGACCGGCCATGCGCAGGCCCTTGAAGACCCGGCCCGGGGTGGCGCAGCCGCCGATCGAGCCCGGCGAGCGGTGCTTGCGCTGGGTGCCGTGCGAGGCGCCGAGGCCCTTGAAGCCGTGGCGCTTCATGACACCGGCGGTGCCCTTGCCCTTGCTCGTCCCGGTGACGTCGACCTTCTGGCCGGCCTCGAAGACGCTGACGGTGATCTCCTGGCCGAGTTCGTACTCGGTGGTGTCGTCGGCCCGCAGTTCGACGAGGTAGCGGCGCGGCGTCACGCCGGCCTTCTCGAAGTGGCCCGTGCGCGGCTTGTTCACCTTGCGCGGGTCGATCTGCCCGAACCCGATCTGGACGGCGCTGTAGCCGTCCTTCTCCGGGCTCTTGAGCTGGGTCACGACACACGGCCCGGCCTGGACGACGGTCACCGGAACGATCCGGCCCTCATCGTCGAAGACCTGGGTCATGCCGAGCTTCTCGCCCAGGACGCCCTTCCTCTGCGTACTCATCTCTCGGTGCGTCCCTTAGAGCTTGATCTCGATGTCGACACCGGCCGGAAGGTCGAGCCGCATCAGCGAGTCGACCGTCTTGGGCGTCGGATCGATGATGTCGATCAACCGCTTGTGCGTGCGCATCTCGAAGTGCTCGCGGCTGTCCTTGTACTTGTGCGGCGAGCGGATGACGCAGTACACGTTCTTCTCGGTCGGCAGCGGCACCGGGCCCGCGACCTTGGCGCCCGTCCGCGTCACCGTCTCAACGATCTTCTTCGCGGAGGTGTCGATGACCTCGTGGTCGTAGGCCTTGAGCCGGATGCGGATCTTCTGTCCCGCCATGGTGGCCTCGGTGTCCTTTGCTGTAGTGCCGCTGTTTACTTCGTGGCATGGAGGCGGCGGCCCGGCCCCGACTGCTCGCGCCGGGCCGCCGCTCCCATGAGGGGTGTTACTTGATGACCTTGGTGACGCGACCGGCGCCGACGGTGCGGCCGCCCTCGCGGATGGCGAACTTCAGGCCCTCCTCCATGGCGACGGGCTGGATCAGCTCGACGCGCATTTCGGTGTTGTCGCCCGGCATGACCATCTCGGTGCCCTCGGGGAGGTTCACCACGCCGGTGACGTCGGTGGTGCGGAAGTAGAACTGCGGCCGGTAGTTGTTGAAGAACGGCGTGTGCCGCCCGCCCTCGTCCTTGGCCAGGATGTAGACCTGCGCCTCGAACTCGGTGTGCGGAGTGGTCGTGCCCGGCTTGATGACACACTGGCCGCGCTCGACCTGGTCGCGCTTCACACCACGCAGCAGCAGCGCCGCGTTGTCACCCGCGTGGCCCTCGTCCAGCATCTTGTTGAACATCTCGATGCTGGTGACGGTCGTGGTGAGGCTCTGCTCCCGGATGCCCACGATGTCGACGGTCTCGTTGATCTTGACGATACCGCGCTCGATACGGCCGGTGACGACCGTGCCGCGACCGGTGATCGAGAAGACGTCCTCGATCGGCATGAGGAACGGCTTCTCGATGTCGCGCGGCGGCTCGGGAACGTTGTCGTCGACGGCGTTCATGAGCTCGATG
>JBIQIQ010000028.1:0-22039 GCA_044507975.1 Deinococcaceae bacterium | reverse complement strand
GGAGGCGGCGAACACCAGCATGGCGCCGCCGCGCGCGAGCATGCTCACGCCCGCGAGGGCCGCGCTGCCGCCCGGGAACCTCTGACCGTAGCGCAGGACGGCGAGGCTGCCGGCGAGCACGGCCACGCCCGCGAGCGTGCCGAGGGCGGCGAAGCCTCCGCTCGTCTCGGCCGCGCCGCCGAGCACCGTGGCCGCGATCGGCTGCCAGAACGTCTCGACGCTGACCATCGCCAAGCCGCTGGCGGCCGCGGCCGCGAACAGCCAGCGGATGATCGGCGAGTCGCGGGTCAGCCGCAGCGCGTCCGCCAGCACGGCCGGCGTCGCCCTCATCCCCTCGCGGAGGACCGCGACGTCCACCGCCGGGCGGTCGGGCTCGCGGACCAGGGCCGCGGTGAGCAGCCACACCACGGCGCGCACCAGCACGCCGGCGAACAACGCGACCCCGAACCCCGAGAGCGGCCAGGGCAGGTCCAGCGGCGCCATCAGGCTAGGGAGCAGCCCACCGATGGCCGAGCCCGCCAGCATCCCGGCCGCCTGCGCCACGTCGACGGCGGCCAAGTGAGGCTGGAGGGGGGCCTCCGGCTCGAGCCTGCCGAGCTCGTCGACGAACCAGGCGTCCATCGCGCCGGAGTGGAGGGCCGAGCCGACGCCCTGCAGCACGGCGTAGGCGAGCGCGGTGAGGGGACCCGTCAGGAACAGCAGCAGCGCGAACGACGCGAGCGTCAGGGCCTGCGAGGCCAGCGCCAACGGGCGTCTGCCGATGGCGTCGGCGAGGCCGCCGGTCGGCAGCTCGAGCAGGACGACCAGCAGCGCCCTGACCGTGAACGCCAGGCCGATCATGGCCAGGTCGAGCCCGCGACCCGTCATGTGGAGGATCAGCACCGGCATCGGCAAGGCGATCGCCAGCTCCAGCGCTCCGGCCAGCGCCGCGTACCGCCACGTCAGGGCGCGAGCCTTGCCAGGCTTCACTGCGTTGCTCCCCCGTTCTTCCCGGCAGCGCCGGGACCCCCCCAAGCGACGGTCTCGAAGTGCGGGGATGATACCAGAGGGTGTCCGCGCTCAGGACGCGGTCGCGGTCAGGAAGAGGTAGGTGACCTCCCAAGCCGACTCCCGGTCGGCCAGCTGGGTGAGGAACGCGGACCTCACCCGCTCGATGGCGTCGGGACCGAGGCGTCCAGCGAGATGGTCGGCGTAGCTGCGACTACCGGCGCCGCTCGCGAACCAGCCCTCGACGGTGCGGCGCGGCAGGGTCTCGCGGGTGGCTAGTCGGCGCCGGTCGAGCCTCGCGCCCTGCAGCCCAGCGGCGGCAGCGGCGGCCAACAGGCTCTCGTCGTCGGCGGCCTCGTCAGCGTAGATCGCTTCCTCGGCGGCCGCTACCTCGGCCGCGAGCTCGCCGTCGAGCTCCACGAGCCGGTAGAGCCTCTGCGTCCTGCCGCGGTCGACCTCCGCCAGCACCACCCGGCCCGCGGGAGCGAGCAGGAGCGCGACCTGGTGGAGCACCTGTTCGCCCGACGCCGACAGGGCGCCGCGACCGACGACGAGGTCGAACGCCGGCGCGGTCGTAGTTTCGCGCCGGGCGGCCTCGCTCACGGCCTCGTAGGCCCGAGCCGGCTCGCCGATGGCGACGCTGGGCCGGTGCAGCTCCGGGAGGGAGCCAGCTGCCTGCAGGAGCGCTTCAGCGTCTCGCTCGCTGGCCGCGAGTGCCCAGACCTGTCCGTCCGGAACGCGCCTCAGCGCCTCCCACGTCAGCAGGCCCGTGCCGGCAGCGAGGTCGAGCACGACGTCGTCCTTGCGCGGGGCCGCCAGAGCGAACACCTGCTCGCGGACGGATGCGAGCCGCTCGCCGGCGCGGGAGACCGTGCGCTCGAGCCAGCGCTCCACCGCCCGCTCACCCACGGGGCGCCGAGGCGCGCGAGGCGGAGCGCGGGGCTCGTCCTCGGCCTCGAGCATGGCGGCGAGCTGCGCCTCGCGCCGGCGCATCACCTCGGTGCGGATCGTCGCCTCGTGGCCCACCGCGCTCGGCTGGTAGAAGACCTTGCCCTGAAGGGTGTCCGGCAGGTACTGCTGCGCCACCCAGTGGTCCCGGTAGGCGTGCGGGTAGAGGTAGCCCTCACCGTGACCGAGGCCCTCGGCGTCGCGGTTGGCGTCCTTGAGGTGGTCGGGCACCTCCGCCTCGCGCTCGCGCTCGACGGCCGCGAGGGCGTCGAAGAACGCGAGCGTCGAGTTGCTCTTCGGCGCGGTGGCGAGGTGGAGGGTGGCCTGCGACAGGTGGAACCGGCCCTCCGGCAGCCCCACGTAGTCGAACGCCTGCGCGGCCGCCGCGACCGCGGCCAGCGCCCCCGGGTCGGCGAGGCCGACGTCCTCGCTGGCGAGGATGAGCAGTCGCCGCATGATGAAGCGCGGGTCCTCGCCGGCGTAGACCATCTTCGCCAGCCAGTAGAGGGCGGCGTCGGGGTCCGAGCCTCGCACGCTCTTGATGAACGCGCTGATCGTGTCGAAGTGGGCGTCGCCCTCCTTGTCGTAGAGCACGGCGCGCCGCTGTATCGACTCCTCGGCGACCTCCCGCGTGATCGTGACGGTGCCCGAGGAGGCGGCCGGGGTCGTCTCGACCGCCAGCTCCAGGGCGTTCAGGAGCGCCCTCGCGTCACCGTTCGCGACGTTGACGAGGTGGTCGAGGGCGTCCTCCTCGAGCACGACGTCGAGTCGCCCGTAGCCCCTCTCCGGGTCGCCCAGCGCCTGGGCGGCCACGGCGCGCAGGTCGTCCTCGTCCAAGGGCGTCAGCTCGAAGACCCGGCTGCGCGAGAGCAACGCCTTGTTGACCTCGAAGTACGGGTTCTCGGTCGTCGCGCCGATGAGGACGACGGTGCCGTTCTCGACCCACGGCAGGAGGGCGTCCTGCTGCGCCTTGTTGAAGCGGTGCACCTCGTCGACGAAGAGGATGGTCCGGCGACCCGCCTCGCGGGTCGCCTGCGCCCGCGCGACGGCCTCCCGGATGTCCTTCACCCCGGCCAGCACCGCGTTGATCGCCAGGAAGTCCGCCCTGGTGGTGTTCGCGATCACCCGCGCCAGCGTCGTCTTGCCGGTGCCCGGAGGCCCGTAGAAGATCACGGAGCTGAGCTGGTCGGCCTGGATCGCGCGCCGCAGGAGGCGGCCAGGACCTACGATGCGGTCCTGGCCGATGAACTCGTCGAGGGTGCGGGGGCGCATGCGCGCCGCGAGCGGTTCGCTGGCAGACCCGCTGAAGAGTCCGGACTGGCGCGGCCCCGTCATGCCGCTCTCAGCGCGGGAAGTAGGTCTCCAGCCTCAGGGAGTAGTCGCCAGCCTCGCCGGAGAAGTAGGTGCTGGCCGCGATCACGTAGCTGCCAGGCTCGAGAAGGGCGACTAGCATCGCGTCGGTGGAGTAGCCGTCGTCGTCGTTGCGCGCCACGACGTCGCCGGCGTCGTCGAACAGGGTGAGGACCGCGTCGAGCATGACGGAGGACATCGAGGCGACCAGCAGCGTCTCCTCCTCGACGGCGAAGCTGAAGAGCTCCGCGCCGCCCCCGTAGCCGCCGGGCAGCGGGGCCATGTCGACCGTGATGAGCGACTCGACCGCGAACGGGAGGGTCACGGGCTCGGCGCTGCCGGCCCCGCCGGTCGTCTGGACCCGGGTGACGGTGTACCCGCCGAGGTCGTAGTCGGACCAACCGCTGACGACCACGACGTGGCGGCCCGACGCCGAAGCCGTGAAGGTGGCCGTGACGTCACCGAAGGCGGGCCCGTAGTCGGCGTAGGCCATGAGGCTGCCGTCGGGGCCGAAGACGCTGACGACCGGCTCGAAAGCGCCGCTTACGACCCTCACCGACTCCAGCTCCCCAGCGACGGCGCCCAGCACGTAGAGGTCGACGCGGCTGCCGTCCTTGAAGTTCTGACCGTCGCTCTCCGTGAGCTCGCCCGCCACCTCCGCGCCCGGCTGCAGCTCGGCGAGCTGGAAGGCGTAGTAGTGGGGCACGACGAGCGGCTGCTGGGCGAGCGCGACGGTAGCCGCGGCGAGCAGGGCCGCGACGAGCGCCAGGCGCCGTAGGAGGTTCTGTCGTGTGGGCACGATCCAGACTACTCGCTCACGGACCGAACAGCGAGGGCTGCTCTGGGGACCCTGGTCGCCGGAACTGCGAGGTCTCGAGATCGGGGTACCTATCGCGGTCGATGCCAAGGCGCCTGCACGCCAGGTGGAACAGCTCCCGCACCTGCTCGGCGTGCGCGCCGTGGCCTCGCATCCTGCGCCCGAACACCGGGTCGGAGAGGGCGCCAGCGTGCGACTCCCTCACCCGGCCGAGCACCTTCTGCTTGCGTAGGGGATAGTGGGCCTCGAGCCACTCCTCGAACAGCGTCGCCACCGCGCCAGGGAGCCTGAGCACCGTGTAGCCGGCCTGCCTGGCGCCCGCCTTGGCTGCGGCGGCCAGGATGTCCGGCACCTCGTGGTCGGTGAGGCCGGGGATGATCGGTGCCACGTTGACCCCCACCGGCACGCCGGCGCCGGCGAGCTCGGAGATCGCCCGCAGCCGCTCGGAGATGGTGCTGGTCCGCGGCTCCAGCTTGGCCCTGAGCGATTCGTCGAGGGTGGTCACGGACAGGTACACGCTGGCGCCGTTCCAGGCGGCCATGTCGGCCAGCACGTCGAGGTCGCGCGTGACGAGCGCGTTCTTGGTGATCAGGCCGACCGGGTTGCGGAAGCGCGCCAGCACCTCGAGCACGCCTCGGGTGATGCCGAGCTTGCGCTCGATCGGCTGGTAGGGGTCGGTCACGCCCGAGATGGCGATCACCTGCGGCTTCCAGCGCGGCGACATCAGGCGCTCCTCGAGCAGGCGCGGCGCGTCGCGCTTGACCAGGACGATGCGCTCGAAGTCGAGCCCGGCCGAGAAGCCGAGGTTCTCGTGCGTGGGGCGAGCGTAGCAGTAGCTGCAGCCATGCTCGCAGCCGCGGTAAGGGTTGATGCTGACGTCGAAGCCGATGTCGGAGCTCGCGTTGGTGGCGACGATGGTGCGGGAGGTGTCGTCGAGGTAGCGGGTGCGGACCTTGAGGTCGTCCTCCGTGACCTCGTCGGGATCGAGCTCGATCTCGCGGCCCGTGAAGCGGTTGCCCGTGTTCAGGCTCACCCCGCGGCCGCGATGCGCGAAGTGGGGACCCGGCCTGCCGCCGTCGGCGCTCGCCATACCTTAGATTCTAAGGCACTCGGAGGGCGCTCGTGGCGGCATCGCCACACCACCTCCCGCCGACGCGCGCGGTAACCTGTCGCGTCATGCCAGATACCAGCACGCCGCCGGAAGCGGCGCGAACGAGCGTCCGAACGGCGAAGGCGGCCGTCAAGCCGGCGGCGCCCTCCACGTGGCAGGGCAGGTTCTGGCGGGAGGTCCGCGGCTACGCCGAGGCGCTGGCCATCGCCTACCTCGTGGTCACCTTCGTGTTCACCACCGTCGGCGTCGTCGGCAGCTCCATGGAGCCGAACCTCGACGGCGGCGTCGGCCGGGGGAACCTCCTGCGGTCGCTGCTCACGGGAGACCGGGTGTTCATCCCGAAGTTCGACACCTGGCTCCGTCGGGCGGGAGCGCTGGGCGAGTACGAGCGCGGCGCGGTGGTCGTGCTCCGCGAGCCAGCGAACGCCCCGACGGCGATCGAGACCGGCAGGCGCAACTTCTACATCAAGCGCGTCATCGGCCAGCCCGGGGACAGGGTCCGCATCGAGAGGGGCCAGGTCTACGTCAACGGCCACCCAGTCGATCAGGGCTTCATCACCGACGCCGGCACCGTCAGCGTGGCTCAGGTGGACTTCCCGGAGGTCGTGGTGAGGGACGGCAGGGTCGCCGGCATGGTGGCCGGCTTCCAGATGTCGGCCAGCGGGAACTGGTTGCCGCGGCTGGGCGGTGGGCTGGTGGACGCCGACGACCCGCGGGTGCAGCTGTTCTACGGTCGGGTGCTCGACAACGTCGAAGTGCCGGCCGGGACCCCGGAGGGCGTACCCGTCGTGCTCGACCTGGTCGTGCCAGAGGGCACCTACTTCGTCATGGGCGACAACCGCTCGCCAAGCGGCAGCGAGGACTCCCGGTACTTCGGTCCCATCGACGCGATCGCGGTGGCCGGCCGGGCGACCGCGGTGATCTGGCCGCCGCGCCGCGACGGCGGCTGGAACTGGCGCTTGCTGCCCGCGCCAGAGGCGTTCGAGGCCGTCCCGGACGTCCCCGCGGGCTGAGCTCGCTCAGCGGGCCCTGACCCAACGGCCGCCTTCCTCGACGTGCGGCACCCAGGCGATCCCCAGGAACCGGACCGCCACGTCCCGGCTGGTGGGCCGGATCACGACCGTCTCCAACGCTAGCTCCTCCGGATGGACGGTGCGAGACTGGAGCGCCTCGACCTCCGCCAGCATCTCGCTCCGCAGGTCGTCGAGCTCCCGGTGCGAGGCCTGCAGGCGCTCCTTCGCGCGCTGGACGTCGCCTACGCCCTTGGCGCTCATCGTGGCCCTGTTCAGCGCCGTAGACAGCGACCTCCCACGGCCGAGGACCGTGCTCAGGACGGAGCCGGCGGTGTTCACGATCCTGCCCTGCAGGTCCTGCTGCTCGCGGGACACGGCCTGCTCCGCGCGCATCACGCGGCTCTCGACCGTGGCGATCCGCGATGCATAGCGGCCGCGGAGCTTGGCCACCTCCTCGTCGCGCTTCTCCCGTGCCGCCTGGGCGCACCGCAGCCTGAACGCCTGCTCGTCCTCGCCCGGTCGGGAGACCAGCTTGGAGGTCGGGTCGCGCCACAGCCGCAGCGCGCCGTCGGTCCGCAACCAACGCTCGTAGAGCTCGCGCCATCCGCGCACGGCGCGCTCCGTCAGCTCGACGTCGGGCAGGCTGGCGAAGGTCGAGCCGGCGCCGGGGTCCTGGCCGGCCTCGTCGAGGTCGAAGCCGGCCTCCTCCCCGCGCGTCCACTCCAGCGGCGTCGGACCGCTCGTGGGCTCTACGAGGAGCGACACGCGCCGCTCCTCGTCGACGCCGTGCGTCTTCGACTGGTAGAGCACGTCGGCCACCCCGAGGACGAAGGGGTAGTAACGCACGTCCTCACGGCCGAGGCGAGGAGCGAAGACCTCCGGCAGGTGGTGGGGGAGCACGGGCCTGGTGCCGGCGCCAGGCGCCGCGGCCCCCGGTCCGCCGCGCCTCTCGGGCGGAGGGGCAGACGGCGGTTCTGGTCGCGCTGGCTCGGGGACCGCGCTCAGGCCGAGCTCGCCGAGGCGGCCGATCTGCTCGCGCGACAGCGGTCCAGCCAGGTACGACATGACCCAGCGCGTCTGGAAGACGGCCGGCTCCGGCTCGTGCACGGAACGCATCACGAAGGTCCGCTTGGGCAGCGACGCGATGGTCTGGGCGAGCGCGCCGGCGTCGACGCTCCCGCTCGCGGCGCGCAGCCCGTCGAGCAACCGCTGCTTGTCGCGCTCGGTCTGCAGGCGGCCTATGAACCACGTGCCCGCGTTGGAGAGGGCCTTGTAGTCCAGGTCGACCGGGTTCTGCGTCGAGAGGACGAGCCCGACGCCGAAGGCGCGAGCCTGCTTCAGGAGGGTCAGCAGCGGACGCTTGGTGGGCGGCTCGGCCACCGGGGGCATCATCCCGAAGAGCTCGTCGACGTACAGGAGCGCCCTGAGGCTCGCGGTGCCGGTCTGCGCCCGCGTCCACGCGACGACCTCGGAGAACAGCAGGGTGAGGAAGAACTCGCGCTCGGCGTCGCTGAGGTGGCTAACGGTGAGCACGGCCACCCTGGGCTTGCCGCTGTCCTCGTAGAGGAGCCTCTGCACGTCCAGGGGCTCGCCGCGGGTCCAGACCTCGAAGCTCGGAGACGCCAGCAGCGCGTTGAGCGCCATGGCCAGCTTCGTGCGGTCGCCGACGGGGAATATCGTGTCGACGTCGAGGACGCCAAGCCGCTTCACGGGCGGGGCCTGCACGGCGTGCACGAGGTCGGCGAGCGTGAGCTCGCGGCCGGCGCGCCAGGCGTGGTCGAGGACGGCGGCGAGGAGCAGGTGGTCCCTCCCGAGAGGGTCGGGGTCTCGGCCCACCAGCGTGAGCAGGCTGGCAGCCGTGGCGCCGAGCCGCTCGCCCAGCGCCTCCGGGTCGGAGAGGACCGCGGCCGGCGGCGGGGCGAACGAGCCCAGGACCGACAGCGGCACCCCGGCCGTGGACCCGGGGGTGTAGACGGTCACCGACGCCGAGCGGCGCAACGTCTCGATGCGGTCGCCGTCCTGACCCCAGGCCGCGAGGCCCTCGCGCCAGCTCCTCGCTACGTCAGCGGCATGGACAGACAGGTCTGTCCCCTCACGCTCCGCCTCGCGCGCATCGAGCCAGGGCCGGAAGTCGTCGGCCGACAGCTGCGGGAAGGTGAGGGCGAGGTTGCCCATGTCGCCCTTCGGGTCCACGACGAGCACGGGTACGCCGTCGATCGCGGCCTCCTCGATCAGCGCTACCCCGAGGCCGGTCTTGCCGCTGCCCGTCATGCCGACGATGACGGCGTGGGTCGTCAGGTCGGAGGCGTCGTAGAGGAAGGGCTCCGCGGTGAGGTCCTGAGCGTCGTCGACGGCGGCGCCCAGGTAGAAGGATCCGAGTCGTTCGAAGTCGCTCATGCAGCTCCCGCCCGGTGACCGGGGCAGCGAGGCCCCGCCTCTCGGATGATAGCCAGTACGGTCGAGGCGGGCGCCCCCGGGCGCCAGGACCCCGCCCCGCTCGCTCGGCAGCCGGGGCGTCGAGGGCCCGATGGTAGAATCGCTGGTCGCTGCGAGCCCTGGCGGGGCCGGCGGTCTCCGCGGACGTCGGGGGCGCCGCCACGGGCACCTGAGGCGCGAGAGGGAGACGTTGAAGACCTTCTACATCATCGACGGGCACGCGCAGTTGTTCCGTGCCTACTACGCGCCGTTCCGCGACCTCAACGCCCCGAACGGCGAGAGCGTGAAGGCGGTCTACGTCTTCACGCAGCTCCTGATCAACGTGCTCAGGGGAGTGAGGCCCGACTACTTCGCGATCGCGTTCGACGTCAGCGACTCGACGACCCTCCGCAAGGGTGACTTCGCCGAGTACAAGGCCAACCGCGACGCCGCGCCAGACGACCTCCACAGCCAGTTCACCCGCGTGCGGCAGGTCATCGAGGCGATGGGGATCAGGGTCTACGAGCTCCAGGGCCACGAGGCCGACGACGTGATCGCCACGATCGCCGAGCGCCTCAAGAGAGAGGACGTCGAGCTCCGCATCGCCAGCAAGGACAAGGACCTGCACCAGGTCCTCTCGGAGAAGGTCAAGCTCTGGGACCCGTCGAGCGGCGAGCTCCTCGGGCCCGCCGAGCTGATCCAGTCGCGGGGCTACACCCCGGAGCAGTCCGTGGAGGTCCAGACCCTCACAGGCGACAGCACCGACAACATCCCGGGGGCCAAGGGCGTGGGCGTCAAGACGGCCGCGAAGCTGATCGCGAAGTACGGCACGGCGGACGCGGTCATGGAGAACCTCGACGACCTGACGCCGAAGCTGCGCGAGAACCTGGCGGCGCACCGCGAGAGCATGGCTTTGACCCGGCGTCTCGTCACCCTCGAGCGCGACGTCCCCATCCCGTTCGCGCTGGAGGACTGCGTCACGCCGCGCCCCAAGCGCGGCGACCTGCGCGAGCTCTTCGACGAGCTGGGCTTCCGCACGTTCCTCGAGCAGCTCGACTTCGCCGAGCCCGATGCCGTCGCCGACGCGGCCGCGGCGACCCCCTCCGACGTCGAGGGGGCGAGCCTCGAGACCGACTACCGCGTCGTGAACACCCCGGAGGCCTTCGAGGCGTTCGCGCGCGAGCTCGAGGTCCAGGAGGCGTTCGCGCTCGACACCGAGACGACGGCCCTGCGGGCGGTGGACGCCGACATCGTCGGCTACGTCTTCAGCTGGGAGGCCGGGAGCGGGTGGTACGTGCCGGTCAGGGGAGAGCACGGCGAGACGCTCGACCCCGACGAGGTGGCGGCCAGGCTCAGGCCGATCCTCGAGAACGAGGCGACCCTCAAGGTCGGACAGAACCTCAAGTACGACATCATCGCCCTCGCCCGCGCGGGCATAGAGCTGAAGGGGCCGCTGTTCGACACGATGGTCGCCGCAGCACTGCTCTACCCCGGCAGGCGCACGTACAACATGGACGACCTCGCCCGCGACCTGCTGGGCGTCACCACGACGCCGATCACCGACCTGATCGGCAAGGGCAAGGACCAGCTCAGCATGCTGCAGGTGCCCCTGGAGGCGGTCTCCGCCTACGCCGCGGAGGACGCCGACGTCACCTGGCGCCTATACGAGCGGCTGGTGAAGGGCATCGACGCCGAGCCGATCGACGCCGACGACGCGAAGGGTCGCTCGCGGGCCGCAGGGTCCGCCGCCAGCCTCAAGCAGCTGTTCACAGAGGTCGAGATGCCGCTGGTGCGGGTCCTCTCCGACATGGAGCGCGAGGGCGTGAGCCTCGACGCCGACATGCTCTCCACCTACGCCGAGACCATCAAGGCGCGCCTCGCCGAGGTCAAGGATCGCATGGTCGAGGTCGTCGGGCAGGAGTTCAACCCCGACTCGCCCAAGCAGCTCTCCGAGGTGCTCTTCGACAAGCTCGGGATGCGCGTCGTGAAGACGACGAAGACCGGGCGCTCCACCGACGCCGAGGTCCTGGAGACGTTGGCTGCCGAGACCGACCACCCGCTCCTGCCCCTGCTGCTCGAGTACCGCGAGCTGAACAAGCTGCTGGGCACCTACCTGCTGCCGCTGCCCGGCTACCTGAGCCCCGTCACGGGCAGGCTGCACGCGTCGTTCCACCAGACCGGCGCGGCCACCGGCAGGCTGTCGTCCTCCGACCCCAACATCCAGAACATCCCCATCCGCACGCCAGCGGGCCGCGAGATCCGGCGCGCGTTCCGCGCCCGCGACCCCCAGAGCGTGCTGATCACGGCCGACTACTCTCAGGTCGAGCTCCGCATGCTGGCGCACTTCAGCGACGACGCCGAGCTCACGAAGGCCTTCCGCGAGGGTCTCGACATACACGCCTACGTCGCCTCGCAGGTCTTCGGCGTACCGCTCGAGGAGGTCACCTCCGACCAGCGGCGCATCGCCAAGACGGTGAACTTCGGCATCGTCTACGGCCAGACCGCGTTCGGGCTGGCGCGCACGCTGCGCATCCCGCGAGCCGACGCCCAGCGCTTCATCGACGAGTACAAGGAGCGCTACGTCGGCCTCGACCGCTTCCTGAGGACGTGCATCGACGAAGCGGAGGACCTGGGCTACGTGACGACGATCATGGGCCGCCGCCGCGACATCCCGGAGATCCGCTCGCGCAACCGGAACCAGCGCTTCCTGGGCGAGCGCCTCGCCATCAACTCGGTCATCCAGGGCAGCGCCGCGGACCTGATCAAGGTGGCCATGGTCAAGCTCTCCGAACGCCTCAGGACGGACTGCAAGGATGCGCGCCTCCTTATCCAGGTGCACGACGAGCTCGTCCTCGAGTCGCCGGTCGAGACCGCCGACGCGGTCGTGGCCGCCACGGTGGAGACGATGAGCGGGGCCATGCCGCTACGGGTGCCGCTCAAGGTCGACGCCGCGATCGGCACCAACTGGCTGGAAGGCAAGGGCTGAAGGCGGGCTGGGGAGCTTCGGCTCCGGGCCCAACGGAGACGCCCTCCCCGCGTCGGGGAGGGCGTCTTCTGCTTCCGCGGGCTAGCTAGTCGTCGTCCTCTTCATCCTCGGCGCCAGGTAGCGGGTCGGCGCCCTCCGGCGCGGCTGGCGGCGCCTCGAGCTCCGGCGCGTCCTCGGCCGGCGTACCGCCCCCCTGCATCAGGCGCGCGGACTCGCGCAGGAACCACTGGTACGCCTGCTCGTTCGGCTGGAGCGCGACAGCGCGCTCGTACGCCACGTTGGCGTCGCCGTACTGGCCCTGCTCGAAGTAGACGCGGCCGAGCCAGGCCCACGCGGCGCCGAAGTCGGCGTTGCGAGCCGTGGCCGAGGCGAAGCTGTTGCGCGCCCTGGCCATGTCGCCCGCCTCGTAGGCCGCGACGCCGGCGTAGAAGGCGTTGGCGGCCTCGATGCCCCAACGCGCCCGGGCCTGCGAGAGCTCCAGGAAGTACTGCGCTCCGGGCGATCCGGGCTCGAGCTCGACGACCGTGCGCCAGGCTGCCACGGCCTGGTCGGGCAGGCGCAGCTCGAGGAGGATGCGCCCCAGCCAGCGGTGCGCCTCGACGTGATCTGGCAGCACCCGCACGATGCTCTCGTAGCGCTCGGCCGCCAGCTGCAGGTTCCCGACCTGGTAGGCAGCGAAGGCGTACTCGATCGCGGACTCGCCGAACAGCGCCTCGTCGTCGCCCTCGAGGGGGCCGCCGGCAGCCAGGAAGTCGTTCCAGGTCTCCACCGCCGGGCCATGCCAGTTGGAAAGGCTGTAGGCGCGCGCGAGGAAGCGCAGCGGCTCCGGGTGGCCGGGCGCGAGGTCGACCGCCGTGCGCCCCTCGGCGAATGCCTGACGCCACAGCGGCCGATCTGGGAACTGGGCGTCGTACGTGGCGAGCGCCTCCTCCACGTACGCCTCGCCGCGCTCGATCGCCTCGGCGGCGTTCTGGGGCAGGGCCTGGGCGGAGGCTACGTTCAGGGCCATCGCCGCCACGGCGAGCAGGACCGCCAGGACGATGGGCTGCCCCGCACGGGGCAGAGCGTGGGTCGTCGAGTTCATGCTGCACCTCCAGCGTGCGCGACTGCGGGCTCGCGAGTGGAACCCGCGCTCACTCTCATGCGACGAGCCTAACCCCTGCTGATTAGAACGCCTGTCGGCGACGACGCGCCGGGAGCGCGGCCCACCTCAGTTCGGCCCGCGGCCCTGATCGAGCGCGCCCGCCGGGGCGAGCCGCTCTCCCGAAGCGGTCTGCCGCGGCGGGAAGATGTTCTCGTGCGAGGTGGGCCGGGAGAAGAAGTAGCCCTGCCCGTACCGCACGCCCTCCTGTATCAGCCAGGCGCGCTGCGCGTCGGTCTCGATGCCCTCCACCACGAAGGGGATGCCGATCCCCTTGGTGAAGAGCTTGACGGCCCTCAGGAGGTGCTCGTCCTTGGGCGAGTTGCCGATCCCGCGCGTGAAGCTCGCGTCGAGCTTGAGGAACGAGATCGGGTAGTGGTCGAGCGTGGACAGCGAGGAGTGCCCGCGGCCGAAGTCGTCGAGCGCGATGCCGATGCCCGTGTCGCGGAGCCGGTGCAGGACGCCCGCGCTGGCCTCGAAGTCCTCCAGGGCCGTGCGCTCCGTGACCTCGAGGATCAGGCGCTGCAGCGGTGCGGCCGTCTCTGCCACGAGCTCCTCGATGTAGGCGGGCAAGCCCGGGTCGGAGAGCGTCTGCGCCGCCATGTTGACCGTCACCAGGACGTCGGACCCGGAGCGCGACCAGGCCGCGAGCTGCGCCGTGGCCTCGCGCAGCGTCCAACGGTCCAGCCGGTCGATGAACCCGCTCCGCTCCGCCATGTCGACGAACGTGCTCGGGGCGATCGGGCCGCGCGTGGGGTGCTCCCAGCGCGTCAGGGCCTCGAGGCCGAGGATCTCTCCGGTCGGGAGGTGACAGATCGGCTGGTAGACGATGTCGAGCTCTCCGCGCTCGATGGCGGTGCGGAGGTCCGACTCCAGGTAGAGGCTGTGTCGGCGTGCCGAGTCGCTCTCGCGGCGGTAGTAGGCCACGGCGGAACGGGCCCCCTTCGCGCGCTCCAGGGCGTGCTCGGCGCGCTGCAGGAGGACGTCGAGGTCGACTGCGTCGCGCGGGAACAGCGCCACGCCCGCCGTCGCCTCCAGGCGGATCTCGCGCCCGTCGGTCCGGAACGGCCGGGCGATGGCGCTCGCCGCACGCTCGGCGGCGGACCGCATCGAGGCCTCGTCAGCGGCCGGGAGCAGCAGGGCGAAGTCGTCGCCGCCGACTCGGGCGACGTAGTCGTTGCCCCGCACGACGGCCCGCAGGCGCTCGGCGAGCTCGCGCAGGAGCCGGTCGCCCTGCGCGCGGCCGAGCGTCTCGTTGACGTGCTTGAAGCGGTCGATGTCGACGAGGATCAGACCGCCGGCGCGGCCCGACCTGGCGCTCTGCTCCAGCACGACGCGTGCCGCCGCGTGGAGGTAGCGCAGGTTGGGCAGGGCGGTGATGGGGTCGAAGAACGACCGGCGGGCCAGGTGCGTCGTGAAGTAGGCGGTGAGCGCCACGAGCGCGAGCGTGACGCCGACGATGATCGCCATGATCATCCAGCGCGCCAGCTCCATGTCGCTCGAGATCGGCCCGATGTCGTGCTCCACCTCGAGGACGCCGGCGACCTCGCCGCCCGGGTAGACGAGCGGGATCAGCACCCCGTACGAGCGGCTGGCCTCGCCCGTCGGCAGCGGCCCGGTCGGCTCCCGCGCCGGCACGAG
Source organism: Deinococcaceae bacterium (assembly GCA_044507975.1). Classification (GTDB taxonomy): domain Bacteria; phylum Deinococcota; class Deinococci; order Deinococcales; family Trueperaceae; genus DASRWD01. The sequence goes on along the minus strand of JBIQIQ010000028.1, from coordinate 7,630 downwards.
CCGCGTCTCGCGGCCGCCGGCGAGCGCGGCGGCGAAGCTCGCGTCGTTGGCGGCTCGCGAGCCGATACGCGCCCGATCGCGGTCGTACACGACCGTGAGAGCGTCGTCGTAGACGGTGATCCCGACCGTGAAGGGGTTGCGCCGCGCGACCGTGTCGAAGTACTGCCAGGCGGCGCGGGTCTCGGTGATGGCACTGCGCACGATCAGGGCGTCGCCCGCCGAAGCGAGGGTGAGGCCGCTCTGCCGCAGCATCGCGGCAGCGTTCGCCGCGACCTCGGCGCTGCCGGCCTGCGCCACGTGGGTGGTGACCCGCCTGGCGACGTGCGTGCCGGCGATCCACGCGAGCACCAGCGTCGGCAGGAGCACGAACACGCTCACCGTCACGAGGTACCTGCGCACCGGATCAGCCCTGAGCACCCGGTGCTTGCGGGTGCCCTGGGTCGGCCCTCGGTGCGGAGAAGGAGCAGGAGTGGTCGGTTCGCCCTGTGTCGGCGAAGCGGGGGCCGACATCTGCGCAATCTTCGCACCTCTTGCATGAGCCAGCCATGAGGCGGGCGCAGCTGGGCGGCGCCCGCGCGCCCGTAGCCGCCCGGCCGGGGCCGCTTCGCCAGCGAGGGCTATGATGACTCCCCGTCCGTTCCCGAGCGGCTGCGCCGGCCCGGACGCGGGACTTGGAGCCTCAGCATGCGGATCTTGGTGAGCAACGACGACGGCGTCTTCAGCCCGGGCATCAGCGCGCTGGCCAAGGTCGCCGAGGAGTTCGGTCAGGTCAGGGTCGTCGCCCCGGACGTCGAGCAGTCGGCGATGAGCCACGCGATCACCGTCCGGCGGCCGCTCCACTACACGAAGACGGTCCTGGAGAACGGCATCGAGGCGTACCGCGTCGACGGCACGCCCGCCGACTGCGTGGCTCTGGGCACGCACCACTGGGAAGAGGTCGACCTGGTGCTCACCGGCATCAACCTCGGCCACAACCTCGGGCACAACATCTGGCACTCCGGCACGGTCGCCGCGGCGAAGCAGGCGGCGTTCCTCGGCATCAGGGCGATCGCCTTCAGCGCCCGCTGGAGCGACGAGCCGCCCGACTACGACCTGTTCGCCCCGTACATGCGCGACGTGATCGAGCGCGTCAACGGCGGGCCGGGGCCGATGCTCCTCAACGTCAACTTCCCCGACGACCCGCAGGGCGTGCGGTGGACGCGGCAGTCGGTGCGGCACTACGAGGGCTACGTGATCCCCGGCGAGGACCCGATGGGCCGGAGGCACTACTGGTTCGCAGAGGAGCCTCGCGATCGGGTCGAGGAGGGCACCGACCGCTGGGCGGTGGATAACGGCTACGTGTCGATCACGCCCTTGAGGCTCGACCTCACCGACGACCGCGAGCTGGAACGCGCCGTGGCCGCCGACCCGGACACTCCGGCGGCGCAGCCCGGCTGACCTACCCGAACTCGAGGCGCGGCTGCGCGGCCGTGCCTCTCCGGTCCTCGAGCTCGGCCACGCTGACCCCGAGCAGCCGCACCGGCCGTCGGGGCCGGTCCACGTCGAAGGCGAGGTGCCTGGCGAGGGCGAGCAGAGCCTCGAGGTGCCAGAACGCCGCGGCCACCGTCTGGCTGCGCGTGATCGTCGTGAAGTCGTCGTACCGGACCTTGATCGTCACGCGCCGCGCCGCCAGGCCCCGGCTCTCCATGTGGCGATGGACGTCCTCGCAGAGCTCGCTCAGCACATCGGCGAGACGCGCGTCGTCGCTCACGTCGGCGTCGAAGGTCGTCTCCGAGCCGATCGACTTGCGCGGCTGGTCCGTGACCACGGGCCTGTCGTCGATCCCGTGCGCGATGTCGTGGAGGAAGCCGCCGAGCTTGCCCAGCTCCTGAGCCAGCCGCTCCGCGCCGGCCGCGCGCAGGTCCGCCCCGGTGCGCCAGCCCAGGCGCTTGAGCTTCTCGGCCGTCCGCGGACCGACGCCGTAGAAGCGCTCGACGGGTAGGGCGAGGAGGACGCCGTCAGCGTCCTCCGGGCGGATCACGTTGAGCCCGTCCGGCTTGCTCAGCCCGCAGGCCAGCTTGGCGAGGAACTTGCCGCTCGACACCCCCGCGGATGCCGTGAGCCCCGTCTCGCTCTTGACCTCGGCCTTGATGGCCCGGGCGATGAGCGTAGCCGAGGGCGGGCCGCGCTTGGGCTCCGTGACGTCGAGGTACGCCTCGTCGAGGGCCAGGGGCTCGACGAGGTCCGTGTAGCGCAGGAAGACCGCCCGTACCTGCGAGGAGACCTGGCGGTAGACGTCGAAGCGGGGCCGAACCACGACCAGCTCGGGGCAGAGCCGAAGGGCCCGGGCCAGCGGCATCGCCGACCGCACGCCGAACTCCCTGGCCTCGTAGCTGGCGGCGGCGACCACCGCGCGCGGTCCGGTGCCACCGACCGCTACGGGCTGGCCCCTCAGCTCGGGCCGATCGCGCTGCTCGACCGAGGCGAAGAACGCGTCCATGTCGACGTGGACGATCTTGCGCAAGGCCCCTCAGGCCGCCTGAGCCTGCCTCGCGTGGAGAGCGCGCAACACCGCCGCCGTGAGGGCTGCGTCGCCGGCGCTGCGGTGGGTCTGCTCGCCAGCCAGGACGCCCTCGACCGCCGCGGCTCTCGCCAGCCGCATGCCGCCGCTCGCCACCCCGCGGCAGACCGCGTAGGCCCGCATGGCGCACTCGAAGCCGGGCAGCGGGTGCTCCACCGCCCACAGGCGGCTCGTCTGAGCGGCGAGGCGCTCGTCGAACGACGCGTTCCAGGCGAGCACGCGGTGACCGGAGAGGGCGTCGGCCAAGGCGTCGACGACCTCGGGCCACGTCGGCGCCTGTGCCAGGTGCTCCCAGGAGAGCCCGTGGATGCGCGTCGCGGCCGACGGCACGCGCCCGGCGCGCGGCCGAACGAGGCTCTCGAACAGCACCTGCCCGGAGTGGGTGACGGCAGCGACCTCCACGGCCTCGTCACGGCCGGACAGGCCGGTGGTCTCGAGGTCGATCACGGCGAAGCCTTCTCGGAAGAGCTCGTGCAGCCAGCGGCGCGGCTCGCGGGCCAGCACGGGACGGCGGTAGCGCCCCGGAGGTGCCGGCGTGTACGACCGGGCGCGCCGCAGCTCGGCGAGGCCGAGGGCGGTGGCGCGCTTGGCTCGCGGGCCGGTGAGGTCGTGGCCGCTCTGGCCGAGGCGCGGGCGGGACCAGAAGTCGCCGCGGATGCGTCTCGCCTCGGTCGTGCTGAAGAGGGGAGACCGCAGGCCCCGTGCCTCGAGCCAGCCCGCGGCGGCCGGGGGCACGGGATAGCCGCGGCCGGCCAGCTCGTCCGCGGTGCGCAGGTCGCGGGGCGCGACGGTCCGCTCTGGGTAGACGGGTAGGTCGGAGGGGATGGTGGCTGGCGCAGCGGGCCCGCCGCGCTCAGAAGGGCCGCTCACCCCGGCATCCTACCGCCGAGCCGCGCCGCGGCGGGCCACCGTGGACGCCTCGGAGCCTATGATGGCCGTATCCCCAGCCCGGAGGTGCATCGATGCAGGCACGGCGGACCGTCAGACAGCTTCTCCAGGACAAGGGCTCCGCGGTCTACACGATCTCCGCCGACGAGACCGTGTTCCGGGCCCTCGAGGTCATGGCGGAGCGCGACGTCGGGGCCCTCGTCGTCGTCGAGGGAGAGGACGTCGTCGGCGTGTTCTCCGAGCGCGACTACGCCCGCAAGGTCATCCTGCAGGGGCACGCCTCACGCGAGCTGAGCGTGCGGGCGATCATGTCGACGAACGTCGTGACCGTGGCCCCGGAGCAGACGGTCGACGACTGCATGAGGCTGATGACCGAGCGGCGCATCCGTCACCTGCCGGTGATCGAGGACGGCCGCCTCGCGGGTCTCGTATCCATCGGGGACGTGGTCAAGGCGGTCATGTCGGAGCAGGCCTTCCTGATCGAGCAGCTGCAGGCGTACGTGACCGGCGAACTGCGCTGAGCTCCCAGCCGCAGACGCTCGTCCACGACGAACCCGACACCTTTTGACATAAAGGGCTTTCGGAAGTGTCACTTCAGTGGTAGCGTGGTCGCGGGAGCGTGATCATGGCGCATCGCTACGTGCTCGTCGGGGGTGGCATCGCGGCCGACGCCGCTGCGCGGTCGATCCGTGCCGCCGACCCGGCCGGCACGGTGGTGCTCGTGACGGCGGAGGCCGACGGGCCCTACCGGCGGCCCCACCTCTCCAAGGCCCTGTGGAACGGCGGCGACCTGGCCAAGGCGTACCTCGGCACCGCTGAGCGCGGCGTCGAGGTGCTGACCGGGACGCGGGTGCAGCACGTAGACACGGCGGCGCGGCGGGTGGAGCTGTCCGGCGGAGGAGGGCTGTCGTACGACCAGCTCCTCCTGGCGACCGGCGCGAGGGCTAGGCGGCTCCCGGGCCTTCCGGACGGTCCAGCCGTCGTCGCCTACCGGTCGCTCGAGGACTACCGCGCGGCGCGGGAGCGGGCGGGCGAGGGGAAGCGCGCCCTGGTGGTCGGAGGTGGCTTCGTCGGCTCGGAGCTGGCCGCGGGGCTGGCCCGCGCCGGCACGGAGGTGCACATGGCGTTCCCCGAGCAGGCGGTCGGCGCCGGCCGCTTCCCAGCGGGCCTCGCCGCGGCGGTGACCGAGCGCTACGAGGCCCGCGGCGTGCGCGTGCACGCCGGCGCCACGGTCGAGTCGGCGCGGAGCTCCGGCGGCGGGGTCTTCGTCGCGCTGACGGACGGCTGCGCGGCCGACTTCGACCTCGTTGCGGTCGGGATCGGAGCGGAGCCCAACGTAGAGCTAGCCGAGGCGGCGGGGCTGCAGGTGGACGGCGGCGTGGTGGTCGATGCAGAGCTCCGCGCTCTTGGCGAGGACGGCGCGCCGGTGCCGGGGGTGTTCGCCGCCGGCGACGTCGCGTCCTTCCCCTGGCCGGTACCCTTCCGGCGCTCGCGCATCGAGCACGAGGACGCCGCGTTCACGATGGGAGCCCACGCCGGGCGCCAGATGGCCGCTGCCACGGCCGGACGGGACCTCGAGCCCTACGGGCACCTGCCGTTCTTCTACTCGGACCTCTTCGATGACGGCTATGAGGCCCTCGGCACGCTCGACGGCCGGCTCGAGACCGTCGAGGACTGGCGCCGGCCGCACGAGGAGGGCGTCGTCTACTACCTCGACCGCGGCCGCTTGGTCGGGGTCCTGCTGTGGAACACGTGGGGTCAGGTGGACGCCGCGCGGGACCTGGTGTCGGCCGGGGCACCCGTCGAGCCGTCGGGCCTGATGGGGAGGCTGCCAGAGTGATCGTTCCGCGCGCGCCGGCGCCGCCGCGGCCAGGGGGTCGCAGGCGAGCGGCTGCCGACCCCGGGCCCACCCCACGGTCGGGCAGCCCGGTGGTGCTGGCCGAGCTGCGCCTCGAGCCGGGCGAGCGCCTCTACTCGGAGGGGGCGGACGCCCCCGCCCCGTACCTGGTGGCCGAGGGCGTGCTGAGGGCGACCGTCGACGCCCAGGGCCGGAGCCGGCTCGTCGACCTGGTCGGCCCCGGCGACGTCGTGGGAGCCGCGGCCCTCGAGGGGCTGGCGCACGCGGAGTCGGTGCGCGCGGCCGAGGGCGGGGCGGTCGTGCAGGTCATCGACCTCCCGGCGACGCTGGCGAGCCGCGAGCCGCGGCAGGCGCTCGTGGCCGCCCTCGTGAGGCAGATGGTGCGCAGCCGGCAACTGACCGACGACCTCGGCCTCCCGATGGGGGCCCGCATCTGCCGGATACTGGCGCGCCTTGGGGAGCGCCTGGGGGTGCCGGTCGAGGGCCCGTCCGCCTACGTCGCCGACCCGTCGCGGCAGGACGGTCCGCGCCAGGGCGGTTGGCGCCACCTGCCGTTCAGCCTCACGCACGACGACGTCGCGCTCATGGCCGGCTGCGCACGCGTCACCGCGACGCGCGTGCTCGGCGACCTCAAGGACGCCGGCGTGCTGGACGGCGCTCGTGGCGACTACGCGTTGGTGCCCTCCGCGCTCCAGGAGGCGGCAGATCGTTACGTCTGGGACGTGATCTGAGGATTGGCAGATAGTTCGCAGGCCGGAGGCGCCGGGCGGGACTAGCATGCCCACAGAGGGGTGGGGCGCCGAATCCCACCCGGCGCGATCCGAAGAGGACTCTCCCATCGTGACCGCGGTGGCGCCCCGCCCCTCCCGCATCCGACACATCCGGGCCGTCCACGACGTGCTTAAGAAGTGAAAAACCCTTGGTATGGCCGATAGTGACGTGTTAGAACGATGGCATGAACAAGACCGAACTCGCCGCTAAGCTTGCCAAGAAGACCGGGCTCTCCGAAGCGAAGGCCTACGAGGTCGTCAACGCGATCTTCTCCACGGCCCCTGGCGAAGGCATCATCGCCGTCGAGCTGGACGCCGGGCGCAAGGTTCAGATCACGGGCTTCGGCACGTTCGAGACCCGCAGCCGGGCCGCTCGCAAGGGCGTCAACCCAGGCACCGGTGAGGCGATCACCATCCCGGCCAAGAAGTACGCCGCCTTCAAGACGGGTAAGGGCCTCAAGGAGCGCGTCGAGAAGTAAGGCGACGACGCCGGACCGCCTGGCGAGAGCCGGCGGGCGGCCGGTTCAGCCGGCCACGACCTCGAAGTCGTGGCCGGCTGCATCTTTGGGCTTGATGTGCTTGCGGGCCCAGGCGTCGATCGACTGGATGACGTCGGTCAGCTCGTAGCCGGCTTGGGTGAGCTCGTAGCGGGAACGGGGAGGCATGGTCGACTCCACGGTCTTGCTGACGACCCCGAGGCTCTCGAGCCGCTCGAGGCGCTGCGCCAGCGTCGCCGAGTTGACGCCGCCGACGTCGCGGGCGATGGCGTTGAAGCCGCGCGCGCCGGCCAGCAGGGTGCGGACGATGTGGAGCACCCACTTCTCCTGTAGCAGGTCGATCGAGGCGTGGACCGGGCAGAACTCCTCGTTCACGAGCGGAGGGTAGCACGGCGAGTCCTCCATCTAAAGCACTTGACATTACAAAGCGCTTTAGATTATGGTGCACAGGTCCGAGCGAACGGCCGGTGCGCCGGCCTCCCCTCAACACCCCCACCGACTGGAGCGAACATGAGCCTGAAGATCGACACCACCCACAGCAGCCTGGAGTTCTCCGTGAGGCACATGGGCCTCGCGACCGTCAAGGGTCGGTTCCGCGAGTTCGACGTCGTGGCCAGCGTCGCGGCGGACGGTACGCCCACCGCCGCGAAGGCCGTCGTGAGCACCGCCTCGATCGACACCGGCGTCGCCGATCGCGACGCGCACCTGCGCTCGGCCGACTTCTTCGACGCGGAGGCCCACCCCGAGATCGTGTTCGAAGCCACGTCGTTCCGCGACGACGGCGACGAGCACGTCGTCGAGGGCCAGCTCACCATGCACGGCGTGACGCGCCCGGTGACCCTCCGCGGCGAGGTCTCGGGCCCCGTCACGGACCCGTGGGGCAACGAGCGCTACGCCGCCGACCTGAGAGCGAAGATCGACCGCACCGCTTTCGGGCTCAAGTGGAACCAGGTCCTGGAGGCCGGCTCCCTACTGGTAGGCGAGCAGGTCACCGTATACGCCGTCGTGCAGCTGGTGAAGGTCGGCGAGACGGTCCCCGCCTGACCGTCCGACCGTT
>JBIQIQ010000203.1:1516-3034 GCA_044507975.1 Deinococcaceae bacterium | reverse complement strand
GCGATCGTGCTCCTCCACGAGGCGCTCTACACCTCCGCGCCCGACGACGAGCCCGACCGGGCCGCCACGTTCGCCGCGCTCGACGAGGTCCTGGCCCAGCAGGTCGGCGCGTACCGCTTCGTGACGGTGCCCCAGCTGCTGCGACTGGGCCGGCCCGTGCGCACGCTGGTCGAGCGAAGGGGCGAGGACGCGTTCGTAGCGTCCCAGATGCGCCTGCCCTAGGTCCGCTGGCATCGGGACCGCCCCTGGTGCGCCGGGTTAGGCTCCTAGCCGATGTTCGAGGTGGTTCCCTGCGTCGACGTGCGCCGCGGTCGGGCCGTGCGCCTGTTCGAGGGCGACCCGGACCGTGAGACCGTCTACCACGACGAGCCGCTGGCGGCCGCGAAGCGCTTCGTGGCTCTCGGAGCGGGCCGCCTGCACGTGGTCGACCTCGACGCGGCGCTGGAGTCCGGCGGCAACCTGGACGCGATCGAGGCGCTCTGCCGCGGGGTGCCTGCCAACGTGCAGGTCGCCGGCGGGGTGAGGAGCCTCGAGGCGGCCGAGCGGCGCCTGGGCTTCGCCGACCGCGTCGTCATCGGCACGGCCGCCATCACGCAGCCGGAGCTCGTCGAGCGGGCGCTCGAGCGCTTCGGACCCGACAAGGTCATCGTGTCGGTCGACGCCGCCGACGGGATGGTCGTCGTGCGCGGCTGGCAGGCCGGCACCGAGGTGGCCGCCACCTCGCTGGCCAGCGACATGGAGGCGAGGGGAGTGAAGCGCCTGATCTTCACGGACACCACTCGCGACGGCACGATGCGCGGGGTCGACCCCGGTCCGGTGGCGGCGGTGCGGGAGGTCTTCGGAGGCGAGCTCCTCGCCGGCGGCGGGGTGGCCTCCGACCGCGACCTCGACGTCTACGAGGGCCTGGGGCTGCAGGGCGCGATCGTGGGGCGGGCCTTGTACGAAGGGAAGATCACGTATCCCAGAACTGCCTGAGGTCGAGACCGTGCGCCGTGAGCTCGAGCCGTGGCTCGCCGGGCGCGAGGTCACGGGGGCCGTGCTCCTGGCTCCTCCCGGGCCGAAGTACGCCGGGCTGGAGCGCGTCGCCGGCCAGCGCGTGGCCGCCGTCGGACGCCGTGGCAAGTTCATCCTGGCGCCGCTCTCGGGGGGCGACGAGCTCGTCATCCACCTCGGCATGACGGGCTCCCTCGCGAGCGAGGAGCCCGCCGACCACGTGCGCGTGCGCCTGAGCCTCGCCGGCGACGGCCCCGAGGCGATCTACTTCCGCGACCCCCGGCGCTTCGGGCGCTTCCTCGTCGTCAGGTCGGGCGAGTACGCGGCGCTGCCGACGCTGGCCGCGCTCGGGCCCGAGCCCTTCGACCCTGAGCTGACGCCGGAGCGCTTCGCCGCCAACCTCTCCCGCTCGGGGATGGCCGTCAAGACCTACCTGCTGGGACAGCGTCCCATCGCCGGCGTGGGCAACATCTACGCCGACGAGGCTCTCTGGAGGGCCCGCATCCACCCGGCGACCCCGGCCCG
>JBIQIQ010000203.1:0-1416 GCA_044507975.1 Deinococcaceae bacterium | reverse complement strand
GGAGGCCCGGCGTGCCGGCTGACGCAGCGGGCGAGGCGGCGAGCTTCGCCGTCAGCGCGCCCTTCGCCGTCCAGATGCGGTTCTCGGACACCGACCGGCTGGGCCACGTGAACAACGCCGTCTACGCCACCTACGCCGAGACCGCGCGGTTGGCCTTCCTGGCGGAGTTGGGGATGACGGACCGGGGGCTGATACTGGCGCGGCTCGCCATCGACTTCGTTCGGCAGGTGCGCCTCGGTGACGAGTGCGAGGTCGTGACCCGCGTGGTGCGCATCGGGAACACCAGCTTCACGCTCTCGCAGACGATCCGGGCAGGCGGCGAGGTCGCGGCCGAGGTCGAGGCGGTGCTGGTGTGCTTCGACTACGAGACCCAGCGGCCGATACGCGTGCCCGACGACTTCCGCACCGCTCTCGCCGGCAGCGGCTCAGCCGGCGGGCGCGGGTAAGATAGCGTGGTGCACTCGCCCCAGGAGCGCCGCGGTGAACGCGCCGTCGTCGTCACCGGCGCCTCCAGCGGGATCGGCAGGTCGGTCGCCCTGTACCTGGCGGAGAAGGGCTTCGCGGTGTTCGCGGGCGTGCGCGACCCCGAGGACGGGGCCGCTCTGACCGGGGCCGCAGCCACCGGTCTCGGAGCCGTCACCCCCTTGATCCTCGACGTCACCGACGAGGCGCAGGTGTGCGCCGCCGCCGAGACCGTGAAGGCGGCGGGGGCGCCGTTGGCCGGCGTCGTCTCCAACGCCGGCATCGCGGTCGCGGCGCCGATGGAGTTCGTGCCTCTCGCAGACCTCAGGCGCCAGTTCGAGGTGAACGTCGTCGGCGCCGTCGCCACCATCCAGGCGTTCCTGCCGCAGGTGCGCGCGGCCCAGGGCCGCGTCGTGGTCGTGGGCGCGATCTCCGGGCTCGTCTCCTCCCGCATGCTCGGCGCGTACTCCGCCTCGAAGTTCGCCCTTGAGGCGGTGTCAGACGCGCTGCGTCGCGAGCTGACGGACTGGGGCATCGCCGTGTCGGTCGTCGAGCCGGGCCGCATCGCCACGCCCATCTGGTCGAAGTCCCTCAGGGCCGCTCTGGAGCGGATCGAGCGGATGCCGCCCGAGGCCCTCGCTTACTACCAGGCCATGATCGACGAGGTCATGGGCGGCGCCGAGGAGGCCGAGGTCAACGGCACGCCGCCAGCGGCCGTGGCGAAGGCGGTGATGCGGGCCCTGACCGAGAGGCGACCGCGCACGCGCTACTTCGTGGGGTACGACGCCCACATCGTGAACGTGCTCAGGCGCGTCCTCTCCGACCCGATGCTCGACCGGCTCATCCGGGCCACGCGCCGCTGAAGGAGCGGTGAAGCCCGGGGGCCGAGAGCGTCATGGCCGCTCGGCGCCGGGTGATATCGTCGCCGAGAACGCGAACCTGGTGGCACGCCAG
>JBIQIQ010000027.1:0-22508 GCA_044507975.1 Deinococcaceae bacterium | reverse complement strand
TGCTCCTGCCGGGCAGCGGGGCCGTCGACGTGGCCGGCAACGCCGCGCCTCTGATCGCAAACTCTGGCTACGCCCAGCTCGCGGGTGCTCTGGGCTGCTCCGGCTACGGCGTGCTGCGAGTCGCCAAGCTCGGGATCCCGCCCTCCACCGGCGACGGGAACGCCGTCACGCTCCAGACGTACGCCCAGAACACGGCCGACTGGCTCGCCGAGCTGGCGCGCACCGAGGGGGTAGACGGCGACAGGCTGGGCCTCATCGGGCACTCGGAGGGCGGCCTCGTCGCCCTCTACGCGGTCGCCGAGGGTTACGCCAGCCCCGACGTGGTGGTACTGCTCGCGACAGCCGGCCGGACGTTCGCCGACCTCCTGCGGGAGCAGGTCGTGGCGTCGGCGGAGCGGGGCGGCCTCGATCCGGCCGGCGTCCAGGCGTACGCGGACGACCTCGATGAGCTGCTGGAGGCCGTACGCGCGTCGGAGGGCGTGGCCCTCGAGGTCACGGGCGAGCTGGCCGACAACCAGATCGCGCCAGCGTTCGCCGCCGCAGCTGGCTTGCTGCGCAGCGAGATCGACGTCGACCCCACCGCGCTGGCAGCGAGCCTCTCCGTCCCCACGCTGATAGTCCAGGGCCTCAAGGACGTTCAGGTGAGGGAGGTCGACGGCGAGCTGCTCGCCGCCGCCCTGCCGACGGCGCTACACCTCGAGCTGCCGGACCTGACCCACAACCTCGTCGATACCCCACTCCCCGCCGAGGCGATGCTGCTGCCGCCTCACGACGCCGTCGTATCCGACACCTTGATCGCGGTGCTGGCCACGTTCCTCCACGGCACGTTGAAGATCGCCAGGTAGCAGGCGCGGAGGTGGCCGAGCGCAAGCGCTTCCTCCTGCGGATCGATCCGCGGCTCTACGCCGCTCTCGAGCGGTGGGCCGCGGACGACCTGAGGAGCGTGAACGCTCAGATCGAGTACCTGCTCACGGAGGCTGCCAGGAAGGCCGGGCGGCTCGAGCGGCGTTCACCAGCGCAGGAGAAGCGGGGCGACGACGACGGGTGAACCGGGTAAGATGAGGGCGTTCGACAAACCGAAGGCTCCTTGGAGGTCCGGATGAGACGTCGCGATTTCCTCAAGAAGGCCGGTGTGGTCGCTGCCAGCGCCAGCCTCTCGCCCCTCATGTTCGCGAAGGCGCAGGGGAGTCAGGTGTACCGCTGGGGCATGCCTACGTCCTGGCCCACCTCGCTCGACAACCTCTACGGGGGCGCGGTGAACCTGGCCAACTACCTACGCGAGATGACCGACGGCCAGGTCGACATCGAAGTGTTCCCCGCGGGCGCCCAGATCGGCGGCCTCGAGGTCTTCGACGCCGTCGCCAGCGGGGCCTTCGAGCTCGGGCACTCGGCGTCGTACTACTACATCGGCAAGGACCCTTCCCACGCGTTCTTCACCTGCGTGCCCTTCGGCATGACCGCCGTGCAGCTCAACGCCTGGATCCACGCCGGCGAGGGCCAGGCGCTGTGGGACGAGCTCAACGCTCGCGACAACATGATCGGCCTGCTCTCCGGCAACACCAGCATGCAGATGGCCGGCTGGTTCAACCGCGAGATCAACTCCCCCGACGACCTGCGCGGCCTCGCGTTCCGCACCGCCGGGCTGGGCGGCCAGGTCTACGCCGACGTCGGCGTCAACGTCCAGACGCTCGCGGGAGGCGAGATCTTCCTCGCCCTCGAGCGCGGTGTGCTCGACGCGGCCGAGTGGGTGGGGCCGCACGACGACGAGACGCTCGGCCTGAACAACGCGGCGCGCTACTACTACGGCCCCGGTTGGGCCGAGCCCGGCGCCGGGTTCTGCACCTACATCAACCTCGATGCCTGGAACTCCCTGCCCGAGCACCTTCAGGCCGCCTTCCGCACCGCGGCCAAGGCCGTCAACTCGCAGATGTACTCCGACTACACGGCCAAGGACCCGGCGGCCTTCAACCGGATGGTCGCCTCGGGCACCGAGCCGCGCGTGTTCAACCAGGAGACGCTGCAGGCCTTCCACGACAGCTGGACCCGCATCAACGAGAACCTGCGCCAGTCGAACGAGATGTACCGGCGCATCTCCGACTCGATGACCGCCTTCCTCGAGGAGAACCGCCCGTACGACGAGCGCAACCAGCACGCCTACGAGTCGTTCCTCTACTCCCAGACCGGCTGAGCTCCAGCTCAGCAGAGCGAAGCGCGCGGGCCGCCCCACAGCGGGGCGGCCCGCGCTCCGTGTAACGGGGACCTTCACGAGCGAACGCGTGCGGGCGCGAGCTCGTGAACCTCGCTCAGTGGTGCGTGACGCGCGCACGTGTCGCTCAGGACGGCGATGCTACTTTCACAGTTCTCATGTGGGGGCGGAGCCGACGCGCTGCGCCGCGACGTGTCTCGTCCCGAGCCGGCGCCAGCACGGTGTGGGGACGCACCGAGGTGAACCGATGACCCGACCGACCACCTTCGTCACCCTGTTCCTCGCCCTACTTCTGATCGTCGGCCTCCTGGCGGCGTGCGGGCGCGAGCCCGGGCCGGAAGCGCCCGCTGGGATGACGAAGGTCGTCCTCAGCGCGCAGGAGGCGCTCGCGATGGTGCCGCAGGGCGTTCCCATGCAGGAGGGCATCAGCGTCGTGCAGCACTTCGCGATCACCGTCCATGACGAGGACGGCCACGTCGTCACCTTCGACGCCGCCAACGTCTTCGACCCCGATGGCGACGTGACCGTCCTGACGCTCGGCGCCGGCGCCTCCACCGTCACCGTCATGCTGCCGCCAGGCCGGTACACCTTCCGGACCACGGGTAGCGAGACGCCCGGCGGACCGCCGATCGCGTACGGCGAGACGGTAAGGGACGTGTCGCATGCGACGGAGACGGTCAGCCTCGACGTTCACACCCTGCTCGGCGAGGCGGAGCTGCTGCCCGCCGCGCCACGCAACTTCATCAAGCCTGGCGAGGTGCTCGACCTCTACCTCGTCGTGCGCACCGCCTCGGGCTCCTACCGCGTGCCGATCGCCGACTTCACGGCCGAGTACCAGTTGGATGCCGCTCTCGGTGACCTGCTGGGGAGCAAGGTCGGCGCCCGCGTCCACGTGACGACGGCGCCCACCCAGGACCACTTCGTCGTGACCGTCACGGTGCGGGGCTGGGGCCTCGTCGAGGGCGTGCCCACGTCCGGTCACGAGATCACCGCCACGTTCGAGCGCCCGTTCCTCCACGCCGGTGGCATCACGCTCGACGTCGAGCCTCCCTCGCTGCTGTTCCCCCAGCCGGCGGAGGTCCACGCGGGTCAGACGGTCACGCTGAGCGGCACCGCGCTGGACGACGTCGGCATCGACCGCGTGCTCGTGTTCGAGGGCCCGGTCCTGATCGGCAGCAGCGCCAGCGAAGACGTCTTGGGCGAGCTGGAGCCCATCACGTTCACCGACACCGATACCGGCGCATGGACGATGGAGTGGCGGCCTCCGACCGCCGGCGCGTACGCCCTAACCGCCATCGCCATCGACACCAGCGGCAACGAGGCTCAGGTCGCCATCGAGCTGGTCGTCGGCGCCGGCGCGCCGCCGCCCGCCAGCATCGGCGAGCTGAGGTCGCTGAGCGGCGGCGAGCCGCTCGACGAGTCGCTCGGCAACTGCGCCGCCAACGAGCTGGGGCTGCCCGGCCAGGGTCTCCAAGCGGTGGGCGCCGGCCTCCAGGCCGTCGGGGCCGTGGGCGGCCTGTTCGTAGGGCCGTCGGCGAGCTTCGCCGGGCGCCTGACCACGACCTCGAAGGTCGCGGGCGAGGTCACCGGCGTCGCTGGTGCGGGTCACTACCATCGGCGCGTGGCCGTCCTCGTCGTCGACGAGTTCGACGGCGTCTACGCGCTGCCCTCGCAGCTCACGTCGGGTGACCCGGTGACGGCGGAGGAGGTCGCGCTGCTCGCCGCGAACGGTGACCTGACCCACGGGGCCCTCGTGCTCCACCACCTCCTCGGACTCCTCCAGGGCAGCGGGCACGGCCCCGCGGTCCAGGGCGTCAACGGATCGACGGGAGAGCCACTCTACTCGTTCGGCCACGGCTACGTGGGCGAGGTCGTCCTCCAGACCGTCGATACGGCCGGTCGGGACACGGCCGCGATCGTCGCGGCCATACGCGGCAGCCTCGAGTACCTCTCGCGGGTCGGCGAGCTGGGCTTCACCGACTTCGTCGTGAACATGAGCTTCGCCGTCGTCCCCTGCGCCGTGGCCGCCGACCTGGGGGCCAGCAGCGTGACGACCTTCGACGAGTACGTGGCTGCGGTCCGCCTCGTCAACGGCATCGGCGCGCAGTACGACGAGGGGCTGGCGGAGCTCCTGACCACTCCGCTGGGCGCGGAGGACGACCCGCTGCTCGCCTACCTCGACTGCCCCCTCCCGGCGGAGAAGTACGGGCTTCCCCGCTGCGACGGCGGCTGGCAGAACGGAGGGTACGTGCTCGGTTCGCTGGTCCACGTCGCCTCCTCGGGCAACCTCGGCCACGGCTTCGCGCTGTACCCAGCCGCCTGGCCCACGGTCATCAGCGTCAGCTCGCTCGACGCCTCGGGGGCGGGGTACTCGCCGTCGCGCTCTAGCTTCGCCAACAGCGGCGAGGTGGCGGCGCCCGGCGCGCTCTTCGAGCTGGGTGCCGCAGGCGCCGGCCAGACCATCGCCTACGCCGGCACGTCGTTCTCGGCCCCGGTCGTCACGCTCTTCGCTGCGCTCGACAGGCTGGCCGACCGCGTCTGCGACCCCGGCGACCTGACGGCGACGCCTGCGGCGGCACCCAGTCTCGCCTCCGGCACGTACGACGACACGCCGCTCGACAGCGTCTTCGGAGGAGCTGGCTCGGCCATCGACCTACGCTGTACCCCCTGAGCGCAGAGCGTGCCCGGCCGACAGCGGCCGGGCACGCCGTCACCTCGCGATGGTGGGCAGGAAGTTCACGATGCCGGGGAAGAGGATGAGCACCAGGAGCGCCACGACCTGGATGGCGACGAACGGGATGATGCCCCGGTAGATGTCGGTCGTCCTCACGCCCTTCGGCGCCACGCCCTTGAGGTAGAAGAGCGAGAAGCCGAACGGTGGGGTCAGGAACGAGCTCTGCAGGTTCATCGCGATCACGACGCCGAACCACAGCATCAGGTCGGCGCCGAAGAACCTCTCGGCGATCGGCGCGATGAGCGGCACGACGATGAAGGTGATCTCGATGAAGTCGATGAAGAAGCCGAGCAGGAAGATCACCAGCATCGTGAAGAAGAGGAACCCGACCGCCCCTCCCGGGAGGTTGAGCAGGAACTGGTCGACGACGTGCCCGCCCCCGAGCGCGGTGAAGACCATCGAGAACGCGGTCGCGCCGACGAGGATGATGAAGACCATGCTCGTTAGGCGCACGGTCGTGTCCATCGTGTCCATGAGGTTGCGCCGGTTCAGGCGACGGTTGAGCGCCGCCAGGACCGTCGCCCCTGCCGCCCCGGCGGCCCCCGCCTCTGTCGGGGTGGCGACCCCGAAGAAGATCGTGCCGAGCACGAGCATCACGAGCACGAGGGGCGGCACCAGGCTCTTGAGCAGCTTGAGGGCCAGCGGCCAACCGGTCACGGAGAGGGCTTCGGGGGGCATGGCCGGCGCCTCTTGGGGCCGGCGCCACGCCACGAACGCGACCCACAGGATGAACAAGCCGGCGAGCATGAAGCCAGGGATGAACGAGCCGAGGAAGAGATCGCCGACCGACACGCCGATCTGATCGCCGAGGATCACGAGCACGATCGAAGGCGGGATGATCTGCCCCAACGTCCCGGACGCCGCGACCACGCCGGTCGCCAGCGTCTTCGAGTAGCCGTACTTGAGCATGACCGGCAGAGCGAGCACCGCCAGCGTGACGACCGAGGCGCCGACGACGCCCGTCGACGCCGCCAGCAACGCGCCAACGGCTACGACCGAGATCGCCAGGCCGCCGCGCAGCTTGCCGAAGAGCATGCCCATCGACTCGAGGAGCTCCTCCGCCAGGCCGCTCCTCTCGAGCATCACCCCCATGAACACGAAGAAGGGCACCGCCACCAGGGTGTAGTTGTCCATGATGGTGCCGAAGATGCGCTGCGGCAGGATGTTGAGCCGCGCCACGTTGAAGACCGTGTCCCACGGCAGCGAGAACCCGAGGTAGACCTCCGTGAAGTTCGAGCCGATCAGCGTGAACAGCACGGCCGTGCCGCCCAGCGTGAACGCGACGGGGAAGCCGACGAGCAGGAACCCGACGACGACGGCGAACATCCACAGGCCGAGCATCAGGCGAGCCCCTTGCCGGGCTCCGACGCTGGTCCTGGCGGCGTGCCAGTGTGCGAGCCCGCTGGGCCGCTGACCCCCGCGGCGGTGCCGTCGATCTCGGTGGGCGCCGGCGGGCTCTCGTGGATGCTGCCGGAACCCTTCCGGCCGGCCAGGAACGCGGCGTTGCGGATCGTCTCCGAGAGCGCCTGAAGGATGAGCAGGGCGAACGCGACGACGATGACGGCCTTGATCGGGTAGCGCGCCAGTCCACCGGGGTTGGGGCTCATCTCGAGCGTCGCCCACGACCGCCGCACGTACGGGAGGCTGTAGAGGATCCCGAGGGCTGCGAACGGCACGAGGAAGAGCCAGGTGCCGACGATGTCGACCACCGCCTTGCGACGCGCCGAGAGGTTCGAGTAGATGATGTCGACGCGCACGTGGCCGTCGACTCGCAGCACGTAGGCGGCGCCCAGCAGGAAGATGAGGTCGAAGGAGTAGGTCTGCAGCTCGAGGTAGAAGTTGCCCGTCATGCGCGCGGCGAGCTGGCGGCCGACGAGCGACTCGAGCGGGCCGTAGAAGTACCGGGTGATGACGTTGTAGACGCCGACTGTCACCATGAACAGCGAGACCCACCACATGAGCCTGCCGAGCAGTCCGGTGACGGCGTCGATGCCACGAGCGATAGCCAACAGGACGCCCACGATCTCAGCCCCTCCAGAGACGCCCGCGGGCGCCTACGCCGCGTTTGAGCTACGGCGGCATCCTAACAGACGCCGCTCAGCGCCCCCTCAGGAAGGTGTCGACGTCGCGGTTGTGGGCCGGGAGGTTCGTGTTGGGCCGAAAGACGCTCTCCCCGCCGTCGTTGCCGTGGAGGAAGTAGAGGTAGAGCGCGCCGCCCTCGGCGTAGCGCTCGGGGGCGAGCACGGCGTCAAGCGCGTCGGCGCCCGGGTTGCCGATCGGGGTCGCGGGGAGGCCGGGCCGCGTGTAGGTGTTCCAGGGCGTGTCGACGCGCAGGTCGCCGGCGACGGCGTCGAGCTCCGGCATCGGCTTGCCGAGCCCGTAGGCGACGGTGGGATCGGACTGCAGCAGCATGCCGAGCTCGAGCCGGTTCAGGAACACCCCGGCGATGATGGGCATCTCGGTCTCGTTCGCGGCTTCGGCCTGCACCATGCTCGCCAACGTCACCCACTGGTGCACGGTGAGCCCGAGCTCCCCGAGGCGCTCGACCAGGCCTTCCCGGCGGGAGACCTCGGCCCTGAACCGCTCGACCATCGGTCGCAACGCCTGCTCGGCGGTGGCGTGCACCGGGACGTCGTAGACGGCGGGGAAGAGGTAGCCCTCGAGGCCCTGGCCCACCGGCAGGTAGGGCGGAGCCAGCTCGAGGCGTGGGGCTTGCACGAGTGCCTCGAGCTCCTCCGCCGAGGCCAGGCCGTTCGCCGCCAGGCGCGCCACGATGTCCACGGCACGCCAACCCTCCGGCACGACGATCGACACGACGCGCGGCCGGCCCCCGGAGACGAGCGCCGCCGCGACCTCGCGGGCACCCATCGTCGGGCTCAGGTCGTAGAGACCCTCGCCGACCCTCGTGTCGAGCTCGCGGAAGCGCAGGTAGTACTCGAACGCCAGCGCCGAGCGCACCACCCCGGCCTCCTGGAGCTCCTGCGCGACGCGCTTACCGCCCCACCCGGGCATCACCTCGAACTCGACCGCGCGGGGCGTGGCGCTGGGGGCGGAGAGCAGGAACCCGATCGTCACGCCGGCGGCGCCGATGACGACGATCAGGAGCGTGATCAGCAGCGCTGCCCAACGACCGCGGCGAGGCGGCGGCTGCTGGGGCGCCTCGGCCGCTACGGGCCGCTCGAGCGTCGCGTTGCCGGCGTCCTCCGGGATCACGTCCCCGACGCCTTCCGCGCGAGGTAGGACTCGAGGATCAGCACCGCGGCGGCCTCGTCGAGCCTGCCCTTCTCCTGGCGCTTGCCCCGAGGCAGGGCGCTGCCCGCGATCTGCCGGTAGGCCGAGCGCGTCGAGAGCCGCTCGTCCTCGAGCTCCACCGCCACGCCGCTCCCCTCGAGCCGCCCGGCCAGGGCCTCCGCGAACGCCCTCACCCTGGCCGTCTGGCGCGAGTCCGTGCCGTCCATGTTGCGCGGGAGGCCCACCACGACGACCGCGGCGCCCTCGTCGGCGACGACGCCGGCGACGGCCTCCACGTCGCTCCGCACGCCCGAGCGCGTCAGCGCCCCGCGGCCGAACGCGACGCTGGAGCCCGCGTCGGCGCGAGCCAGGCCGATGCGGGCGTCACCCACGTCGAGCGCGAGGACGGCGCCGGCGGGGCCCATCAGGCGGGCAGGGCCGCCAGCACCTCTGGGACGGCAGCGAGGGCCTCGCCCAGCCTGGCGGGGTCCTTGATGCCGGCCTGGGCCAGGTCTGCCTTGCCGCCCCCGCCGCCGCCGACCTTGCCGGCTACCGCGCGCACGATCTTGCCGGCATCGGCGCCGCGCGTCCGCGCGTCGGGGCTCGTCTTGGCGACGATCAGGGTTCCGGATCCGACGACCACGACGTCGGCGCCGGTGGCCTCGAGCTGCCGGTCGGCGGCGCTGCGCAGGGCCGCGGCGTCGAGCCCGTCGAGGGAGAACGTGGCGAACCTCAGGCCGCCGGCCTCGCGGACCTCGGCAGCGGGCGCCGCGCTGGTGAGAGCGGCGGCGAGCCGGTCGCGGAGCTGCGCGGCCTCGCGCTGGGCATCCTTGAGGTCGGCCGCGAGCCTGGCGACCCGCGCCTCGAGCTGAGCGGGTCCGACTCCCAGCGAGGCCGCCAACCGCCGCTCGCGGCTCCGCAGGTCCTCGAAGTGCTCGAGGGCAGCCAGTCCGACCCGCGCCTCGATGCGCCTCACGCCGGCCGAGACGGCCTCCTCGGACGTGACCACGAACGCCCCGATGCTGCCGGTGCGTTCTACGTGGGTCCCGCCGCAGAGCTCGAGCGAGACGGGCCGTTCGGCGCCCGAGACGCTGACCATGCGCACCCTCTCCCCGTACTTCTCGCCGAAGAGCATCATCGCGCCCGCCTGCCTGGCCTCGGCCAGGGGCACGACGCGCCAGTCGACGTTCAGGTCGGCCTGGACCCAGCGGTTGACGAGCTCCTCGACCCGTGACAGCTCCTCGGGCGTGAGGGCGTGGCCGTGGGTGAAGTCGAAGCGCAGGCGGTCGGGCGCGACGAGCGACCCCGCTTGCGCTACGTGTGCGCCCAGGGTCGTGCGCAAGGCGGCGTGCAGCAGGTGCGTGGCGGTGTGGTGCTTCTTGGTCTGCTCGCGCGCCGGGTCGACCACCGCCCGGAGCCGGGTGCCGGAGGTGAGCGCGCCGCGCACCACCTTGACCTCGTGCAGGTGGAGCCCGTGGCTCGAGCGGCTGGTGCCGCTCACCAGGGCGCCACCGGTGGGCCACTCGAGCTTGCCGACGTCGCCGACCTGGCCGCCGCCCTCCGGGTAGAAGGGCGTGCGGTCGAGGACCACCACGCCAGAGTCACCCTCGCGCAGCGCGTCGACCTCCTGCCCCTCGCGCACCAGCCCGACCACCTCGGCCTCGACCTCGCTGGCCGTGTAGCCCACGAACTCCGTCTCGCCGGCCCGGCCGGCGATGGCGCCCAGGGCGTCGGACTGCTTGGTGAACAGGCGACGCTCACCGGCGTCGCCGCGCGAGGCGCGCCTCGCCTCCTCGCGCGCGGCCTCGTAGCCGGCGCGGTCGACCGACACGCCGCGCTCGGCGGCCAGCTCCTGCGTGAGGTCGAGCGGGAAGCCGTAGGTCTGCCACAGGTCGAACGCCACCGGGCCGGGCAGGACGTCGCCGCTCAGGTCGGAGAGGAGGTTGCCGACGCGCTCGATGCCGGCCTCGAGCGTGCGGAGGAACTGCTCCTCCTCGGTCTCGATGACGCCCTTCACGCGCTCCGCGCCGTCGACGACCTCGGGGTAGGGCTCACCCATCGACTCGACGACCTGGTCGACGAGGCCGTGCAGGACGTTGTCCCGCAGGCCCAGAAGCCAGGCGTGGCGCGCTGCGCGGCGGACGAGCATCTTCACGACGTAGCCGGCGCCGTCGTTGGCGGGGAGCACCCCGTCGGTGATGGCGAAGGTCACGGCGCGGACGTGGTCGGCGATCACGCGGTGGGAGAGCGACGACGCGCCCTCGTAGGGCTTGCCGGCGAGCTCGGCCACCCGGCGGATGGTGGGCTGGAACAGCTCGGTGCCGTAGGCGTCCGGTTGGCCGGTCATGATCGCCGCCAGGCGCTCGAAGCCCAGGCCGGTGTCGATGTTCTTCTGCGGCAGCGGCTCCAGCACGCCGCCTTCCTGGCGGTCGAACTGCGTGAAGACGAGGTTCCAGAACTCGACGTAGCGGTCGCCCGAGCCGGTGTTGGGGCCGTCCTCGTCTGGCGTGCCGTAATCGGGACCGCGGTCGTAGAAGACCTCGGAGCACGGGCCGCACGGGCCGTTGGGGCCCTGCGTCACGGCGTTGGCGGGCCAGAAGTTCTCGTCCTCGCCCCAGCGCGAGATCCTGTGATCCGGCACGCCGACCTCGTCGCGCCACAGGAGGTACGCCTCGTCGTCGTCGGTGTAGACGGTGACGTAGAGCCTCTCGGGGTCGAGGCCCAGCCACTCCTTGGACGTCGCGAACTCCCACGCCCACCGGCTCGCCTCGCGCTTGAAGTAGTCGCCGAACGAGAAGTTGCCCATCATCTCGAAGAACGAGTGGTGCCTCAGGGTGCGCCCGACGTTCTCGATGTCGTTGATGCGCAGGCACTTCTGGGCGGTGGTCACTCGGTGCCACACGCCGTCGTAGCCGGCGAACTTGGGCGTGGCGCCGAGGAAGTACGGCTTGAACTGCACCATCCCCGCGCTCGTGAACATCAGCGACGGGTCGTCGCTCTTGAGTGACGCCGACGGGTAGGCCAGGTGGCCCCTCTCGACGAAGAACTCGAGGTACCGCCTGCGCAGCTCGTTGAGCTCGTTCACACCGTGTCTCACGCCGTCTCCTCCAGGGCCACGAGGGACGAGTATACCGGCCGATGACGGCCCTCCCGGATGCCCGGGAGCATGGCTCCTGCCCGGCCCGCGGTATCTTCCGCGGGATGAGCAGGGGAGCCGCCGAGACGCCGCCTGCCAGCCGCCGGCGGACGCTGCTCGTCGCCGCCGTGGCGTTCCTGGCGCTGGGTGGCCTGGTCTCGCTCTACGGGCCGCTCTTCCCGGTGATCCGCGAGCGCTTCGGCGTCGGGGTCGACGAGGTCGGGGCGGTGGTGAGCGCCCACTTCGTCGGGTCGCTCGCGGCCGTGGTCCTCAGCGGCTGGCTCGTGCGCCGGTTCGGCTACAAGCCCGTGATGCTCGCGGGCGCCGCTCTGCTGACCGGAGGCTTGGCGGGCCTGGCGCCGGCGCCGTCCTGGCCTCTGTTCCTGGCGTTCGCCGCCCTGGCGGGCAGCGGCTTCGGCCTCGTGCAGGTGGCGGTGAACCTGCTCGTGGCGCGCACCTTCGTCGGCGGCGCGGCGCCCGCCCTCAACCTGATCAACGCGGTGTTCGGCGCCGGGGCCGTGCTGACCCCCCTGCTGGTGGCCGCGTTCTCCCCGCGGCTCGAGCCGCCCGTCTGGGTGCTCACCGGGCTCGGGGCGCTCGTGCTGCTGGCGGTGCCGACCCTGAGAGGCGTGCCGGTGCCGCCGCCACCGCCCGGAGCCCGGGAGCCCGTCCCGTGGGGCGTGCTCGGCGCGTTCGTCCTGCTGTACTTCGCCTACGTCTCGACCGAGGTGGGCGTGACGTCGTGGTCGACCGAGCACCTGACGCCGTTCCTGGGAGCGGCTGCGGCAGCTGCCGTGCCAGGGGTCTACTGGGCCACGATCACGCTCGGGCGCATCGTCGCGGCCGCCATCGCCACGCGGGTGCGTCCCGGCCAGATGCTCGTCGTGGGCTTGAGCGTGGCAGCGGCCGCGTTGCTCGCGGCGCTGCACGCGCCGTTGGCGCCGGTCATGTACGCGTTGGTGGGCTTCGCGCTCGCCCCGACGTTCGCGACCGGCCTGGCATGGCTCACGGAGAAGCTCCCGCGCCGCGCGGAGCAGGCGTCGCCGGCCGTGTTCGCGGCCGCCTCCATCGGGCCCATCGCCACGGCGCCCCTGATCGGCCTGGCGCTCTCCGCCTTCGGCCCGACCGCCGTGCCGGCCGCGCTGGCGGGCTTCGCGGCCCTGGCCCTACTGGCGGTCGTCTGGTTGAGGGCCCACTAGGTACCGAGCCTGGGAGGCTCGTCGCCAGAAGGCCGTCCGAAGCTGGCGAGCAGCGCGTAACCCCCGAGTAGGGCGGGCCCGAGGCTCGACAGGGCGGCCGCCGGGAGCGCCCAGGCACCGCGCAGCACTGCCGGCCACAGCCCCGTGAGCGGCAACAGGAGGAAGACCATCAGGGCTACCGCCGCCGTCAGGGCGCCTACGCCTCGCCAGGCGCGCCGACCGAGGTAGGCGCGACCGAAGGCGGCGAGGCCCAGCGTCACCGCCCCGAGCAGGTAGGCGTGGAGCAGCGCGACCGTCAAGCCGTTGCGCTCCACCAGCTCCGCCCCCGCCGGCAGCGCCAGCGCCACCTCGACGACCGCCTTGAGCGCCACCAGCGCCAACGCGATGCGGGCGACCACCTGGCCGGGCTCCCTGCCCCCGAGGTCGCCGCGCCACAGCCCCCAGGCGAGCGCCAGCCACGCCGCTGCCGCGATCAGGCCGCCGGCGCTCGCTAGCGGACCGAGGCCAGAGGAGAGCCCGTGCTCGGCCGCCAGCTGGGCGCCAGAGCGTAGCGTCAGGCCGGCCGCGAGGGCCCATGTGCCCGGGCCCCAGCCGTAGCCGGGAGCGCCCCCGAACCGTGTCGCAGCGAGGGCCGCGAGCAGACCGAGGCCGAACCAGCCGTCGGCGAAGAGGGTGAGGAAGAAATCGGCGTTGGCCGCGATGCTGCGCGGGGTCGCCGTGCCGCCCATCCCTTCGGACATGAGCAGCAGGACGCCGACGGTCGAGACGACCAGCATCGCCACGGCGCCGTCCATGAGGCGCAGCGCCGGGGTCCGCGGGACCCGCCACGAGCCCGCCGCGTAGAGGACGGCGATCGCGTACCAGACGAGCCCGTTGAGGCCGGACGCCATCATCGACAGCGGGAGCTCGGCGTCGCCCACCGGCATCAGGCGATAGCCGCTGAGGAGGAACGGCACGTAGGCGACGAGGCCACCGACGCCGGCGGCGATCGCGACCGCCGCTCCCCCTGGCGAGCGCCGCCCGGCGCCCGCGAGGGCGGCCTGCGCCGCCAGCGCGAGGGCCGGGGTAGCCCACGAGAAGAACATCAGGTGCGAGTGGGCGTGGCGTACGTCACCCAGCAGCAGCCCTCCCGGGAGGCCCAGGTACATGCCGAAGCGCAGTAACGCGCCCGTGAGGGCGGCGAGCGTGAAGGAGAACAGGGCGAGGCGCCAGGCGCCGAGCGCGCCGCTGCGGTCGTCGGTCAGGGCACGCGCCACGTCGAGGCAGCGTAACCCCCGCCAGGACGCCTGGCGGGGGACCTAGGTCATGGCGCCGCGGCGCAGGCGCCGGGCACGGGCGCTCAGACCAGACGGCGCCTGATGCGCGAGCTGATCGCGTCGACGACGATGATGAACGCCACGATCACGATCAGGATCATCGAGATCTCGTCCCAGCGCCGGAACGACAGGCGCTGGATCAGGGGGCCGCCGATGCCGCCGGCGCCGACGAGGCCGAGGATCGTCGCCGCGCGCAGGTTGATCTCGAAGCGGTAGAGCAGCGTAGAGGCGAACTCCGGCAGCACCTGCGGCACCACGGCGTAGAAGAAGACGTGCAGCCCGTTCCCGCCCGCGGCGCTGATCGCCTCGAGCGGCCCGGGGTCGATCCCCTCGATCACGTCGGAGAAGATCTTCCCGAGGAAGCCGATCGAGTGGATGCCCATGGCCATGATCCCGGCCGTGGGCCCCGGTCCGGCAGCCGCGACGAAGATGATCGCCAGCAGGATCTCGGGGAAGGTGCGGATGGCGACGAGGAGCGCCTTGCCCGGCATCGCCCTGCCGGTGCCGCCGAGGAGGTTGCGGGCGGCAAGGAACGACAGTCCGAACGCCAGCACGCCGCCGAGGAGCGTGCCGATGACCGCCATGAAGAACGTCTCGAGCATGGCGTTGAACGCGAGCGGGAAGATCTCCCAGTCGGGGTTGGAGAAGCCGCGCCACAGCGGCGGCAGCGTCCGCGCCAGGCCGCTCTGTACGCGCTGCAAGGTCGGCAGGTTCATCGTGGCCAGCACCACGACGAGCAGGACGACGGAGAGCACGGCGATCGACACGACCACGAACCGGTTCCGGCGCACGTGCGCCGGAGTGGGAGGGACGGGGAAGGTGGTGGCTGGGCGGCTCATATGAGCTTCGACCTCGCCCACACCGACAACGCGTCGATCGCCAGCACGACGACGAAGATCACGACCACGATCAGTCCGACGCCGGTGTAATCGAAGAAGTTCAAACGCGTCTGAAGGGTGAACCCGATGCCGCCGGCGCCCACGTAGCCGATGATCACGGAGGCCCGGACGTTGATCTCGAAGATGTAGAGGATGTAGCTGACCATCGTGGCCGCGACCTGCGGCACGACCGCGTAGACGATCGTGGCGATGCGCCCGGCGCCCGCGGCCCGCAACGCCTCCATCGGTCCGGGATCGATGGCCTCGACGGTCTCGGAGCCGAGCTTGGCCAGGATGCCGATCGAGAAGAGCGTCAGCGCGATCGCTCCCGGCAACGGCCCGACCACGAGGATCGGCACCAGGATGGCGGCCCACAGGAGGTCGGGGATGCTGCGGAGGATCGTCAGCAGCGTCCGGGCGATCCACATCGTCACCGGGTCGATCGCGGTGTTGGCGGACGCCAGGAAGATCAGCGGCAGAGCGAGGAGGGTGCCGAAGAAGGTGCCGACGTAGGCGATCTGCAGGGTCTGGACCAGCGGTCCGACGAGCTCGGGCAGGTAGCCGCCCCAGTCGGTGCCGATGTCGGACCACGCCGGTACGAGGCGGCCGAAGAAGCGCCAGAAGTCGGCGGCCCCCGAGAACAGCGACTCGAGGCCGAAGTTCGTCTGCTGGTACGCCAGGACGAAGAGGCCTGCCACGATGCCGAGCGACAGCAGGCTGCGCAGCCGTCCGGCGAGCGGCGGCCGGGGGACTACCGCCGTAGCGGGAGCCGTGGCCTGGTCAGGCGCCACGCATGTCCTTCTCGCGGTCGATGGGACGGCCGTAGATGTCCTCGAACGCCTTGTCCGTCGCTTCGGAGGGTGTGCCGTCGAACACAACGATCCCGTCGCGCATGCCGATGATCCGGTCGGCGTACTCGCGCGCCATGTCGATGAAGTGCAGGTTGACGATCGTGGTGATGCCGTCCTCGCGCGCGATGCGCTTGAGGTCGCTCATGACCGCGTGCGAGGTGGGCGGGTCGAGGCTCGCGACCGGCTCGTCGGCGAGCATCACGGTCGGCTTCTGCGCGAGCGCCCGCGCGATCCCGACGCGCTGCTGCTGGCCGCCGGAGAGCGCGTCGGCCCGCACGAAGGCCTTCTCCGGGATGCCGACGCGCGCCAGGCACTCGTGAGCGTAGGCGACGTCCGCGCGCGGGAAGGCGCCGAGGACCCCGCGCCAACCCGGCACGTCGCCGAGCCGGCCCGAGAGGACGTTGCGGAGCACGCTCGAGCGCTTGACGAGGTTGAAGGTCTGGAAGATCATCCCGATGTCCGACCGCACCTGTCGCAGCTTGCCGCCGCGGGCAGCCGTGACGTTCGCGTCGCCTACGTGGACGCTGCCTTGGGACGGCACCACGAGGCTGTTGACGGTCCGGATGAGGGTGGACTTGCCGGCTCCGGAGAGACCCACCACCACGACGAACTGGCCGCGGGGTATGGCGAGGGAGACACCCTTGAGGGCCTTGAGGCCCGTCTTGTAGGTGACCTCCACATCGCGGAACTCGATATGGGACACGCGAAAGAGTAACCCAAAGGGAAGGGGCCGGCGCGGTGACCCGGCCGGCCCCAGTGGAGCCAGGTGTAGCGGCCCTCAGAGGGCCGCGAAGGCGCCGATCAGCGCTGGAAGGTCCTGCTGACCTCGCGCACGGCGTCGTAGACCGACGGGTCGGCGATGCGGGCGAACTCGGTCACGTTGAACAGGGCCTGCGTGAGCGCTTCACCTTCCTCGGTGTTGGCGATGTCGATGAAGGCCTCGGCGATCTGGTTCTTGAGGTCGGCGTCGAGGTTGGGCTGCACGACCATGCCGTCGTTCGGGATGTCGACGGAGTAGCCGAGGATGCAGACCTGCTCCTTGACGTCGGGGTAGTCGGCCTCGATCGTCTCGCGGCCGTCGGAGCCGGGCGAGCCGCCGAACGTCACGGAGACGTCGACGTCACCGAGGTAGACGGCGAGCGCGGCGGCGTCGTGCGAGCCGGCGAAGATGCCCGTCATCTCGGTGTCGGGGTCGATGCCGTACTCGGTCTTGAGGGTCACGTGGGGGAACTGGTAGCCCGAGGCGGAGCCGGGGTCGACCCAGGCGATGGTCTTGCCGCGCAGGTCGTCGAACGATTCGATGCCGCTGTCGCAGCGGACGTTGAACTGCGAGCGGTAGGTGGTGCTGCCCTGGCGGACCGAGGCGAGGAGCGGCTCCATGCCGTGCGCGTCCATGGCCTGGACCATCGCGGAGGGCCCGAACATGCCGACGTGCACGCGGCCGGTGCCCATGGCCTCGACGAGACCGACGAAGTTGGTGCTCACGAACGTCTCGACCGGTATGAGCAGGCGGTCTTCGAGCATCTGAGCGATGGGCTCGAGGCTGTCGACGATGGCGTCGGCCTCGCGGCTGGGCACCATGCCGAGCACCAGCGTGTTGGGGACTTCGCCGTCCTGGGCGAAGCCGACGTACATCGTGCCGGCTAGCACCAGCGCCAGAAGGGTCTTGAGGGTTCGCTTCACTACGGCCTCCAGGTTGAAGATGCGCTCTCGGGGCTCCGACCTCGTCACGTCCCCGTGCGCGGCAAGAGTAGCACGGGCTGTGAAGCATCTCACGTGCAGCTCAAGGTCCGGTTAAGCACCGCTCCCGCCCCCCGAGGCGGGAGCGCCCAGCGCCACCAGCCGCTCGGCGAGAGCAGCCGTGGCGTCGACTAGCGGGACGGCCACGTCGGCTGGCCCCACCACCAGCGGTACCTCGGTACAGGCCGCGATGATCACGCCGGCGCCGCGCTCCACGAGCTCCCGCGCCAGCTCGGCCATGCCGGAGCGCACCTCGGCGCCGTCGTCGCCGGCCTTCACGCGCCACACCAGGTCCATGAGCCGGCGTCGACCGTCCTCCAGGTCGTCGGGCGTGGCCAGCCGCAGGCCGGCCCGCGCCGCGACCTCGTCGTAGAGTCGTGCCCGCAGCGTGGCCGGCGTGGCGAGCAGGCCGGCGACACGCGCCTCGGGGGCTGCGTGGGCGGCCGCCGCCACGGCCACCTCGATGAGGCTCACGAACGGCAGGCGCGTAGCCTCCTCGACGTCGCGCTGGTAGGCGTGCGCGGCGTGGCAGGCCATGGCCAGCACCTCGGCGCCGGCGGCCTCGAGCCTCAACGCCTTGGCGACGATCGCGGGGCCGGCGCTCTCGCCGGTGCCAGAGACCGCCGCCTGCCTGTCGGGCACCAGCGGGTCGCCGTCGAGGATCAGACGCACGTGGTCCTGGTCGCGGCGGGCGCCAGCGAGGGCGACGACCTTGGCGTAGAGGTCCACCGACGCGGCCGGACCCATGCCGCCCAGGACGCCGATGAGAGGGCGGAGCGGCGAGCCGCTCACAGTTCGTCGAACGGCGCGGCGTAGCGGAAGGCGCCGGCCAGGCTGCCGGGGTGCGCGGACAGCCAGCGCACCTGGAAGTGGTCGCCCCAGGCCGGATCGGGAGGCAGGACCCCCTCGCGAGCGGCCGGCGCGAACCCGAACCGCCCGTAGTACTCGGGAGCGCCGAGGAGCGCCACGAGCGGCTCGTCCAACGCCTCCGCCGCGGCGGTCACGGCGTGCATCAGGGCGCTGCCCACGCCCCTCCCTTGCGCCCCGGGCGCGACCGCCAGCGGGCCGAGCCCGACGGACGGTGCGGCGCCCACCCAGCCTCGGCTGCACATCACGTGCCCGACGACGGCCCCGCTCAGCTCCGCCACGAGCGTGAGCCTGGGCAAGGCGTCAGGGCCACCGCGCAGCCGCTCGACGAGCACCGCCTCCACCGGTCTCTCGCCGGCCGCCTTGGCGAACGCGGCGCTCACGACGGCATCGACCGCCGCGGCGTCGCCGGGTCGCTCCCGCCGGACGACGAGCGGTTCGGGCTGGGTCGGGCTCATGTCGAGAAGAGGTCCTGGTAGGCGAACAGCGCCGGCCATCCCCCGGTGTGGACGAAGACGACGGCGGCGTCGGGGTCGAAGGCCCCCTGGCGCACGAGGTCGATGAGGCCGGCGGCCGCCTTGCCGGCGTACACGGGGTCGAGCAGCACGCCCTCGAGCCTCGCGAACAGCCTGACGGCCTCGACCATTCCCTCCGTCGGCAGCGAGTAACCCTCGCCGACGTAGCCGTCGAGGACCTCGACGTCCTCCGGCATCACCTCGACGGACGAGCCCGCCAGCGCGGAGGTGCGCCGGGCGAGGTCGAGGATCTTCGCCTCCTGCGCGGCCTTGTCCGCGCGAGTGCTCACGCCCAGCACCCGGACGCCGGTGCTGAGACCCGTGAGGCCCGCGACGAGCCCCGCGTGCGTCCCTCCCGAGCCGCTGGCGACGACCAGGTTGTCGACGACCAGGTCGAGCTCGTCGAGCTGCGCCGTGAGCTCCTTCGCCGCCGCCACGTATCCGAGCGCGCCCAGCGGGTTCGAGCCGCCCCCCGGCAGGACGTAGCCGACGCGGCCCGACGCTGCCAGGTCGTCGGCCTCGGCCTGCATGGCCGCCGCCAGGTCGGTGCCCGCCGGGACGACGGTCACGCGCTCCGCGCCGAGGAGCTGGAAGAGCATGTTGTTGCCGCTGGCACCCTCGTCGTAGCTGCCAGGAACGCGCTCCTCGATCACGAGGCGGCAGGCCATCCCCTCCTGCCGCGCCGCCGCGAGCGTCATGCGGCAGTGGTTCGACTGCACGGCGCCCGTCGTGACGAGCGTGTCGGCCCCGCGCTCGAGGGCGTCGGCGACGAGGAACTCGAGCTTCCGCGCCTTGTTGCCGCCGCCGGCGAGACCCAGCTGGTCGTCGCGCTTGAGCCAGATGGTGGGGCCGCCGAGGTGGGAGCTGAGCCGCTCGAGCGGGGCGAGCTCGGTCGGGTGCGGAGTGTAGCGGCGACGTGGGAAACGAGAGAGCTGCATCGAGGTCCTCCGGGGGCGATTCGCCCGTCGTGGAGGCGAAGTTAGCACGTGCTGGCCGGGTCTCCCATGCTAGCCTCGGCTACCATGACGCGCGCCGCCGGGCCCAGCATGAGCGAGTCGGAGCTGGCGCGTCTCTACGAGTTCATCGAGGGCGGCTACCGCGAGCCGTCCCGCGCCGGACGGGTGCGCAAGGCCATCGCGCGCGGCTTGAGGTCGGTGGTCATGAGCGGCGATGGCGTTCCCGACACGGTCGACCGCGCCGCCGCGCCGGATCCGCTGCGGGCGGTCTACGTGCGCGCCGACCCCACCTTCTTCGTTCCGCTGTCGACCTGCCGCAACGTCGCCGTCTTCGGGTTCGGCGCGGGGGCGTTCGACGCCTGGCAGGAGACGGCCCGCCAGGTCGCCGCCGACCCCGGGGTCGCGGCCTCCGACACCGTGCTCGCGCGTTTCGCGGAGGCGTACCAGCCCGAGACCGCTGCGGAGTTGCTGTTCTCCGACCCCGAGGCGGACGTCCCCGCGGGCTCCAGGCTGTGGCAGTTGAGGACCGCGGAGGTCACGTACTTCTGGCCTTGGTCGCCTACGGTTTCCGCCTGGCCGAGGTCGGTGTCGACCGACCTGCGGTTGCCGAGCTACGGACCGCTCGGGCACCGGGTGCTCGAGCTGGAGGTGTGGCGCCTGAGGCGGCTCGTCGCCTCGATCCAGGAGCGCGGTTACCGACCGCAGGCGCGCGACCACGTGACGGGCTCACTCTTGTCGGTCGACGGGGAGCTACGCTTCCTGATCCGGTCCGGCTTCCACCGCGTGGCCGTGCTGGGCGCGCTCGGTCACGAGGAGGTTCCCGTGCGGTTCGCCAACGGCGTGCAGCGCCTGATGACGCTGGATCAGCTCCCCACCTGGCCGCTCGTGCGCGACGGCGTGTTCACGCCGCAGCTCGCCGAGCTCCTGGTCGAGCGTCTCTACAGCGAGGACGGCAGCGCCATGGCGCGCGAGCTGGGTCTCGGGCCGAAGGAGGTCACCGCATGAGCGTCGAGACGGAGAGCCGGCACGCGCACGCCGGCGTCGACGCGGGCAGCGTGGAGGCTGCGAGCGCGCTCACCCGCAACGAGGGCACCGAGCTGATGCTCGATTGGGTGCAGGCCGCGCGGGTGAACACCAGCGCCGTGGAGCGCAGGGCCGCCACCCTGACGACGCGCCGCAGCGTGAAGAAGCAGTGGCAGGCGGCGTGGCTGCTCAAGGCCATCACGCTCATCGACCTGACGACGCTCGCGGGCGACGACACTGCCGGCCGCGTGCGGCGCCTTTGCGCCAAGGCGCTCAACCCCGTCCGCTCCGACCTGCTCGAGGAGCTGGGGGTGGCGGACCTCGGCATCACGGTCGGCGCGGTCTGCGTGTACCACGACATGGTGCCCGTGGCCGTGCAGGCCCTGAAGGGTTCGGGCGTGCCGGTCGCGGCCGTCTCGACGGGCTTCCCGGCGGGGCTCTCGCCGTTCGCGACGCGCGTCGAGGAGGTCGTCAGGTCGGTGTCCGCCGGCGCGGCCGAGATCGACGTCGTGATCTCGCGCCGGCTGGCGCTCACGCACGACTGGCAGGGGCTGTACGACGAGCTGCGCAGCTTCCGCGAGGCGTGCGGCGATTCCCACATGAAGGTGATCCTGGCCACCGGCGAGCTCGGCTCCCTGCGCAACGTCTACCGCGCGAGCCTCGTGGCCATGATGGCCGGCGCGGACTTCGTCAAGACCTCGACGGGCAAGGAGAGCGTCAACGCCACCCTGCCGGTCAGCCTGACGATGGTCAGGTCCGTCCGCGAGTACTACGAGCGCACGGGCCAGGCCGTCGGCTTCAAGCCGGCGGGCGGCCTGCGCACGGCCAAGGACGCGCTGGCATGGATGATCCTCATCCGCGAGGAGCTCGGCCGTCGTTGGCTCGAGCCCGACCTGCTGAGGTTCGGCGCCAGCTCCCTGCTGGCCGACATCGAGCGCCAGCTCGAGCACCACGTCACCGGACGCTACTCGGCGTACCACCGCCACCCGCTCGGGTGAGGCCTGGGGGCAGAGCATGACAGTTCGCGAGATCTTCGAGACCCTCGATTACGGACCCGCGCCCGAGGCCGCCGACGTCGCCGAGGCCTGGTTGCAGCGCCACGGTCGGCGCTTCGGGCACTTCGTCGGCGGGCGCTTCACCCCGGCGGGCGAGACGTTCGCCACCCACCACCCCGGCGACGGCAGCGAGCTCGCCCAGGTCAGTCAAGGCACCGGAGAGGACGTCGCGGCCGCCGTCGCGGCGGCCTGCTCCGCGCTGCCCGGTTGGCAGGCGCTCGGCGGCCACGGGCGCGCCCGCTACCTCTACGCGCTGGCCCGTCACGTGCAGAAGCACGCCCGCTTGCTGGCGGTCCTCGAGTCGCTCGACAACGGCAAGCCGATACGCGAGACGCGCGACCTCGACGTCCCGCTCGTGGCCCGCCACCTCTATCACCACGCTGGCTGGGCGCAGCTCCTGGAGAAGGAGTTCCCCGGCTACGAGGCGGTGGGCGTGTGCGGGCAGGTCATCCCCTGGAACTTCCCGTTGCTCATGCTCGCCTGGAAGGTCGCCCCCGCCCTGGCCGCCGGCAACACCGTCGTCCTCAAGCCCGCCGAGTTCACGCCGCTGACGGCGCTGGCCTTCGCCGAGCTGGCGCAGGAGGTCGGCCTGCCCGAGGGCGTCCTCAACGTCGTCACCGGTGACGGCGCCACGGGCGCCGCGCTCGTGGCGCACGACGGGCTCGACAAGGTCGCGTTCACGGGCTCGACCGAGGTGGGGCGCATCATCCGCCGCGAGACCGCCGGTCGCGAGCTGAAGCTCTCGCTGGAGCTGGGCGGCAAGTCGCCCTTCATCGTCTTCGACGACGCCGACCTCGACTC
>JBIQIQ010000202.1:0-3126 GCA_044507975.1 Deinococcaceae bacterium | reverse complement strand
AGCCGAACGCGCCGTGCACGACGAGCACGGGCGAGCCGGACCCGTGGACCTCGTAGTAGACGTCCGTGCCGGCGACCGGGACGTACCCGGCCTGGGCGGGCCCCGTCACGACCGCTGCGCGCCCTCCTCCGCGACCGGCTTGAGGAAGGCCTTCACGACCTTCGCCTCCACGGCGCCCTCGTTGACGAGCTCGTAGCGACCGGCGGCGGCTGGGACCATGAACGTCTCGGCGAAGCTGAACGACGCCTCGCCCTCCGCGGTGCGCAAGCGCACCGGTCCGCCCTCCACGACGTTCAGCAGGTGCGGGGAGCCCTCCGTATCGATCTCGACGCTCGTCTCCAGCTCGATGCGGTGGACGTCGTAGAAGTGCTCGCGGTGGGTGGGCAGGTGAACGAGGCGCCAGCCTTCGCCCTCGCCGATCACCCGCGGCCGCGACACCAGCTCGGCCTCGACGACTTCGCCCTGCCGCGAGAGGTCGAGGTTGTCGAAGGCGCGCTCGATGTTCAGCGGCCGCGGCTTGCCTTCGAGGTCGAGGCGCAGCCAGTCGTACATCTTGAACGTGAAGATGTAGGGCGTGGCGCTGATCTCGAGCACCATGTTGTCGGTGCCCGAGCAGTGGACCGTCCCGTGGGGGATCAGGTAGAAGCCGTGACGCTCGGCCGGGAGCGTGCGCACGTACCTCTCGACGTCGACCGGCACGCCCTCGCGGGCGCTCTCCTCCAGCTCCTCCCGGAACTCCTCGGGGTCGATCCCGGCCTGGAAGCCCAGGTAGACCTTGGCGCCCGGCGCGCAGTCGACCAGGTAGTAGGTCTCGTCCTGCGTGAAGGGCTCGCCGAAGCGCTCGCGGACGTAGTCGGGAGAGGGGTGCACCTGGAGCGAGAGGTTGCCTCCCGCCATCGTGTCCAGGTAGTCGAAGCGGATCGGGAAGTCGGTGCCGAAGCGCTCGGCGTGCCCGCCCAGCACAGCCTCGGCGCCGAGGAACATCAGGCTGTCGAACGAGACCTCGAGGTGCTCCGCGCCGCTCTGCAGCGTCAGGCCGTTCTCCGGCGCGATCAGCTCGAACGACCAGGCGTAGTTCGGGACGTCCTGGGGCAGGTCCGGCACGATCTCCTTGAGCCATTGGCCGCCCCATGGACCGGGCGTGAACCACGGACGGGCCCGCGCGTAGCTGCGGCTCATCCGTCCGAGGGCCTCGCGCAGGTCGTCGCCGGTCATGAAGCTGGGGTCGCGCGGCCGCTGGCCGTCGAGCATCAGGTCGACCCGCGGCAGCAAGGTCTGCTTGTGGCGGTTGAGGAGCGGCCAGTCGACGAAGTAGAAGCGCTTGTACATCGCCTTGGCGTCCTCGGGCGCGGCGCGCCCGAGGTTGGTGACCTCGCCCGCCTTGGCCCGGTGCTGGACGGTGTCCTTGGGCAGGTCGACGTAGGCGAGGTACGCCTCCCAACCCGCGAGCGCCGCTCCGCAGCCGTACAGCACGGACACGCCCTCCGCGGCCGGGCGCAGCTCTGCCAGCCTCGCGGGGTCGAAGAGGTCCTCGAGGCGACGGTCGCAGCGGGTGCCGAAGACCGGGTCGTCGCCGCCCAGGTAGGGCGCGACGATCGCCTCGACCTCGGCCTCCGGTCGCAGTGCGCTCCGGACGTCGAGCCACGTGACGCTCGCGCCTTCCCCGGCGAACGCCTGGCTCAGCGCCGCGCGGAGCTCCTCCCACTGCACGCCGACGTAACCATCGATCGCGACCACCCGCCGCTCCGCCAGCAGGCGCGCGAGAGCGCCGAGGTCGCGGGAGACCTTGCCGGGCTCGAGGGGGTAGGCGGGCGCGGGGTCGAAGACCCCGGCGGGGCGGCGGACCGGGTCGGCGTACTGCGTCATTCTGTTCTCGGAGCCTCCTCGAAGGGCACGCGGATGAAGCGCGGTCGGTAGATGCTGGCGTCGAGGAACAGGTCCCCGAACGTGCGGCTGTTGACGTTGTAGCTGACGAGCCAGCCGCGCTCGTCGGCGAGCTGGGGATGGGCGTGGGCGTTGTACGTGATCAGGTCGCCCTGCCCTGACTCCGGCGTCCGGAAGAGCAGCGTGCGGTTCTCCCACGGGCCCTGGGGGTCGCAGGCCGTGTAGGCGACCAGGTCCGGGCTGAAGGTCGTGCGGGTGTCCATCGTCACGAGCACGAAGCCGCCGGCGTGGGGAGTGACGCTGTACTCGTTCGCCACGCCGTGCAGCAGACGCGAGCTGGCGGCAGGGTCGTCGCTCCAGCCGCCGCCGTCCCAGAACTCCCAGGGGCCGGTGAGGCCGTCGCGCGGGGCGCGCGCGAGGTGCATGTGCTTCTCGTCCCCCAGGTCCTCGGTGCCGTAGACGTAGGTGTGGCCCTGCGTCTCGGTGAGCGCGGCTCCCCAGCTGACGCCGCCTGCCGCGGTCACGGCGTCGATCCGCTCGATCGCCAGGTCGGGCAGCGACAGCGTGGCCAGGGCGTTGCCGCGCCACTCGAACCCGAACGGGCCTCCGCCCGCGCGCCGGAAGTGCAGGAGGAAGACCCTGAGCGTGTCGCCGTCGGGGGTGCTCTCGACCGTGCCGTCGTAGAGCCAGTACCAGTCGTCCCTGTCGCCGGTCGGGGAGGGGAAGTAGGAAGCGGGCAGCGTCGGGTCGCCGCCGTGCAGCGTCGTCAGCTCGGCGCCGTCCTGCACCACCAACGTGTTGTTCACGAGCGGCGAGAAGCGGTGCCGCCCGCCGCGGTCGTCGACGACGCCGAGGAAGGTGTCGGAGAAGAGCCACACCGTGCGGCCGTCGGGCAGCGGCACGGAGTACGTGGTGTCGGCGCCCGTCCAGCCGGGGCCGCGCAGGTCGAACAGCGCCGCCATCTCGGGCGCGGGCACGGCGCTCTGCGGCGCGGGGAGCGTGTCGGCGACGCGGCAGGCGTCGGGCACGCCCTGCGCGGCGGCCGGCGCCCCGGTGGACAGCGACAGCAGAAGCAAAGACGTCAAGCTGAACCTCATCTCTTCTCCTCGAGCTCTAGCTCCTCGGCGCGGCGTGTCGGGACCACGAGCCTACCCCGCCCCCTCGAGGACGTGTACCGCCGCTCCGCGCAGCGCGGCCGCCTCGGGCGCGGCGGCGCGCACGAGCCGCGGCGCGCCCGCCATT
>JBIQIQ010000026.1:3386-22755 GCA_044507975.1 Deinococcaceae bacterium | reverse complement strand
TCGAGGTGGCCGGCGCGCGCGGCAGCCGCGTGCTCCGCGGCACGGCGCTGACCGCCCTGGCGCGCTCGTGGGGTCTCAAGTCTATGACCTTCCGCGTCCAGGGGGGCCTCACCGTCACCGGTGACGGCTGGGGCCACGGCGTCGGCATGAGCCAGTACGGCGCCCGCGCACTGGCCTCCTCCGGCTACGACTTCAGCCAGATACTCGCGTTCTACTACCCGAACACGGGGCTCACGCGCTTCGTCGCCGACGCCCCCTGAGGCGCGGTGCCCTCACGCTCCCGCGGTACCCTCGTCGACATGGAGGGCGCCAGGGAGACACAGCGGCGCCTGCTCACGCTGGTGCCGACGCCCATCGGCAACCTGGCCGACGTCACGCTGCGGGCCCTCGAGGTGCTGCGGCGAGCCGACGTCGTCGCCGCCGAGGACACGCGCCGCTCGCGCGTGCTGCTCGACCACCACGGGATCACCGCGCGGCTCGAGCGCCTCGACGTCCACACGATCTCGGGTCGCGCCCCGGCGCTGCTCGAGGAGCACGCCTGGGTCGCGTACATCACCGACGCCGGCACCCCGGGGATCTCCGACCCGGGCTCGGAGCTGGTGCGGCTCGCGCTCGACGCCGGCATCGAGGTCGAGGTGCTGCCCGGGGCGACCGCGTTCGTGCCCGCGCTCGTCGCGTCCGGGCTACCGACGGCGCGCTTCACCTTCGAGGGCTTCCTGCCGCGCAAGGGCTCGTCGCGCTCGCGCCGGCTGCGCGACGTCGCGGCGAGCTTCGCGACGACCGTCCTCTACGAGTCCCCCCACCGACTGACAGAGACCTTGGGCGACCTCGCCGCGGCATGCGGCGAGGAGCGGCTGGCGAGCGTCAGCCGCGAGCTGTCGAAGCTCCACGAGGAGACCGCGCGCGGCACCCTCGCCGAGCTGCGGGAGCGCTACGCAGCGACTCCGGCCAGGGGCGAGGTCGTCGTCGTGGTAGCTCCCCGCGCCCACGCGGAGGACGACGAGGAGGCTCCCAGCCTCGCCGGCCTCGCGCTCGACGAGGCAGCCGAGCGACTCGCCGCGGCCGGCGTAAGGGGTAGGCTCTTGCGCGGCGCTCTCGAGGCGCTCGGCGCCCCTCGGAACGTCGCCTACCGCGCCGCCCTGGACCATCCTGAGCATGACGACTAGAGCACCCCTCCCCAAGGTCGCGGCCGGCCGGCTGCTGGGCCTGCCCAGCGTGGCCCGCCTGGCGCTGTTCGCGCGGCACGACGGCCCCGCCGTGCTGCTCACTACCGAGGGCCGCCTGCCCCTCTTCGCCGACGCCAAGGCTTTCGGCGCCGACGTCACCGTGGAGCCCGGACCCGCGACCTGGCACGAGCTGGGGGAGAAGGTCGTGCTCGCCCTCGACCGCGCGCTCAGCTACCTACCGCCTGACCCCGCGGGGCTGGCCCTGCGGCTCGAGGCCGGCCGTGACTACCCGCGCGAGGACCTCCTGGAGGGCCTCGTGAGGCTTGGCTTCGAGCGCGACGCGGCGCCTGGGTTCGCCGTCCGCGGCGACACGCTGACGGTTCACCTGGAGGAGGAGGACGAGGAGGGCGCTCTGCGTCTCGAGTTCTTCGGGGACGAGCTCGAGACCCTCACGCTGAGGGGCGAGGTCGTGCCCGCGCACGTGCTGGCGCCGGTGTCGTTGGCGGAGTACGACCGCTCCACCTGGACCACGCGCCTCCTCGAGCACCTGCCGGGCACGGTCTTCCTCGACGCCCCCGAGCTGATGCCAGGGGCGCTGTCAGACGACGAGGACGCTCCGGCCGACGACGACGCGTCGACCGCCGTCCTCGGCACCGCCTGGCTGTGGCGTCACCTCGCGGAGCGCGAGGTGGTCAGCTTCGGACGCGACCCGCTGCCCCTCGAGGCTCGGACGGCGCCGGTCGAGCCGCTCGGCTACTACCGCGGCAAGCTCAACACGTTCGCGCAGGACGTCCACATGTGGCTGCGAGACGGCTACACGGTGAACCTGCTCCTGAAGTTCGAGCGCACGGGCCGCTACCTGCGCGAGAAGGTCATCGCCGAGCACGAGTCGCACTGGCGCAACGAGGTGGGAGAGCGCCCGGGCCAGGTCTCCCTGTTGATCGCGAAGGAGACGCAGGGCGGCTACCGCGACCCGGCCAGCAAGGAGGTCGTCCTCACCGAGGAGCTCCTCTACGGCTACCAAGGCGGCCGGCGCCTCAAGAAGATGCCGGGCAAGGCGGTGCACGACGCTTCCCAGCTCACCGTCGGCGACTACCTGATCCACCCCGACCACGGCATCGGCAGGTTCCTCGGCCTCGAGCCGCGCCAGGT
Source organism: Deinococcaceae bacterium (assembly GCA_044507975.1). Classification (GTDB taxonomy): domain Bacteria; phylum Deinococcota; class Deinococci; order Deinococcales; family Trueperaceae; genus DASRWD01. Next base: position 20,437 of record JBIQIQ010000026.1, on the reverse strand, counting down.
GGTCGGCGTGACGCGCGACTACCTGCAGCTGCAGTACGCCGGAGAGGGCAAGCTCTACCTGCCGGTCGAGCAGCTGCCGCTGCTGAGGCGCCACCCCGGCACGACCGACGACCCGCCCCGCCTCTCGACTCTGGGCACGAACGAGTGGGCCAGGGCCCGCGAGAGGGCGCGCGTGAACGCCTCGGAGCTCGCCGCCGAGCTGATCAAGGCCTACGCCAAGCGGCAGGTAGCGAGCGGGACGGCGTTCCCGCCCTTGCCGGAGTGGGACCCGCTGATCGAGCGGAACTTCGGCTTCGAGCTCACCGGTGACCAGGCGCGCGCCGTCGAAGAGGTCTTCGCTGACCTCGAGCGCGACGTCCCCATGGACAGGCTCATCTCCGGCGACGTCGGCTTCGGCAAGACGGAGGTCGCGATCCGGGCCTCGCACCGGATCGTGGGCCACGGCTACCAGGTCGCGGTCCTCGTGCCGACCACCGTGCTGGCGAAGCAGCACCACGAGACGTTCAAGGCCCGCTTCGAGGGGCTCCCCGTGCGGGTGGAGATGCTCTCGCGCTTCACGCCGGACAGGCTGGCTCGCGAGGTCCTCAAGGGCCTCAAGGACGGCCAGGTCGACGTCGTCGTCGGGACGCACCGGCTGCTGGCGGAGAGCATCGAGTACAAGCGCCTCGGGCTGCTCGTCGTCGACGAGGAGCACCGCTTCGGCGTCGGGCAGAAGGAGCGGCTCAAGAGCATCAAGGCCGACGTCGACGTCCTCTCGCTCTCGGCCACGCCGATCCCGCGCACGCTCTACATGAGCCTGGTGGGCCTGCGGGACGTCAGCCAGATCCTCACGCCGCCGCGCGGCCGTCAGCCGATCCAGACGATCCTGCAGCCCTACGACCCCCTCACGGTGCGGGAGGCGGTCCTCTTCGAGCTCGAGCGTGGCGGCAAGACCTTCTACATCCACGACCGCGTCGGCTCGATGAGCCTGCGCGCCCGCACGCTCTCCCAGCTCGTGCCGGAGGCCCGCATCGGGGTCGCGCACGGGCAGATGCCCGAGGACGAGCTCGAGGAGGTCATGCTCGGCTTCGACGAGGGCGCCTACGACGTGCTGCTCTCGACGACCATCGTCGAGTCCGGGCTAGACATCACGGGTGCGAACACGCTGGTCATCGAGAGGGCCGACCGGCTCGGACTGGCGCAGCTCTACCAGCTGCGAGGGCGCGTCGGGCGTCGCGAGACGGAGGCCTGGGCCTACATGCTCTACCCCGGCAGGCTCACCGAGCAGGCGCAGAGGCGGCTCTACGCGATCGCCGAGCTCAACGACCTCGGGTCGGGCCACCTCTTGGCGGAGAAGGACATGGAGATCCGCGGGGTCGGCAACCTGCTGGGGCCCGAGCAGCACGGACACATCAGCGCCGTCTCGCTCGAGGTCTACACCGAGCTGCTCGCCGAGGAGATCGCCAAGCTCAAGGGCGAGCAGAGGGCCGCCGAGAGGCCGCAGGTCACGATCGACCTCTCCGTCGATGCCCGCCTGAGCCCGGCCTACGTCCAGGACGACGACGTGCGGGTGAACTTCTACGGCCGCTTCGCCGAGACCGACAGCCTGGCGGAGGTCGCGCGCGTCGCGAAGGAGCTGCGCGAGGCCTACGGCCCGTTCACGCCCGAGGTGAAGGCCTTCGTCGAGCTCACCCGCCTGCGCCTGCTGGCGGGGGCCAAGGGCGTGGCGAGCGTCAAGGAGCACATGACGGACGTGCAGATCAGCCTGAGGGCCGACGACGTCGAAGCCCTCGACTACGACGCCAAGGCGTTCAGGCAGCTGCCGTTCTCGGTGGAGGCCACGCGCTACCCGCCGGGGTTCAGCATCAAGAAGCGCGGCCTGAAGCCGGAGGACCTGCCCGGCGCGGTCACGGACGTCCTCTACCTCGTCGGCTGACGCTCGTCCGAGTAGGACCTGCGCGGCGCCTTCCGGCCCGTGGCCCCAGCAAGAAGGGCCCCCGCCATCTGGCGGGGGCCCTTGCCGAGTTGCCGTGGAAGCTAGAAGTGGTAGTTGAAGCCGAGCCGGCCGGCGATGCCGAGCCTGAACGTCGGGCTGAAGCTGATGGCCGGGCCGGCTTCGAGGAAGACGCCGCCCTCGGGCAGGCCGGACTGGGCGAGGCTGAACTCGCCGCCAGCGAAGGCGTTCACGCCGATGTCGACGCCCGCGCCGATGCCGAGGCCCACGCCGCCGCCGACGTAGACGTCGATGGGGGCGGTGCCGGTGTCGACGGCCAGGTCGTAGAGGACGTCGGCGCCGAGCGAGAAGCCGGTCGCGATGTAGTTGTAGCCGGCGTTGATGCGCGCCGCGAGCCCGGGCGAGATGTTATCGATGCCGAAGTGGAGCGCCGCACCGGGGTAGCCCACGCTGAAGCCTGCCCAGTACCCGCCTTGTGCGAATGCGGTGCCGGCACCGAGCGCGGCTACGGCGATCAGGGAAACCAAGAACTTGCGCATGCAGAGCCTCCAAACGAACTTGAGAAGTGTTCAGCTCCTCGCCTGAGTCCTTATATCACGGTCCAAAATGTGCCACAAGTAGAGCTTTTCACAGGATTGCGATGGTTATCGCGTTATTCGGCCCTCGCCGACGGTGCCCCAGGTCTCACTCCCCCTCGCCGCCGAACCTTTCGACGAAACGCCTCCTGGCGTCACGGGTCAACGGTACCGCCTTGTTGCAGAGCGGCACCTCACCATCATGCCGCTCGCGGTACTCGGCGAGCAGCCTAGCCTCCTCGGCGCGCGGCACGCGGCTGTACGCGTAGCGCCAGTAGCGGGCGTGCTCCCGGACGCACGACGGGCGAGCGAGGTGCTGCCGGATCCGGTTGGGGACGTCGGTGGCCGACTGCCCGATGTAGACGACGTTCCTGTCCTCGTCGGCCAGCTCGTAGACGCCCGGCATCGCGTCGCGCCCGCGCGGGGCCGGCAGGACCACGATGCTGCGCCAGCGCGCCGCTATCGGCACGGGACCAGGGCGTCGGTGGCAGCGCGGACGTCGGCGCTCAAGGCTCGTAGCCGAGCTCGCGCAGGGCTTCCCTGTCGCGCCGCCAATCGCTGCGGACGACCACCTCGAGCTCCAGGAAGACGCGCTCCTCGAGGAAGACCTCGAGCTGCTTGCGGGCCGTGCGGCCGATCTCCTTGATCATCGCCCCGCCCGAGCCGATCACGATGCGCCTGTGACCGGACTTCTCCACCCAGATCTCGGCGGTGATGACGATGGGCTTGCCCTCCTCGCGAGGCTCCTGCCATTCGACGACCTGGACGGCCACGGCGTACGGCAGCTCCTGCCTGAGGTGCACCATCGCAGCCTCGCGGATCAGCTCGCCGGCCCACCGCTCGCGGCTCTGGTCCGAGCGGATGTCGGCCGGGTAGAAGAACGGCGCCTCCTCGAGGCGGTCGAAGAGGTCCTCGCGCAGGGCGTAGACCGCCTTGGGGTCGTTGAGCGCCGAGAGCGACAGGACGCGCTCAGCCCCTGGGAGCAGCTCCTTGTAGAGTGCGAGCGCCTCGTCCGGGTACTTGGCCGCGTCGACCTTGTTGCCGACGATGAACACGGGGACGCCCTCCGGGAGGTTCCCGAGCAGGCGCGCGACGTCCTTGTCCTCGTCGCCGGGCGGGCGCCGCAGGTCGACGACCCACAGCACGACGTCGACGTCGACGACGGCGTCCCGCACCTCGCGGTTCATCGCCTGGTCGAGCACGGTGTCTCCGCCGCGGTGCAGCCCGGGCGTGTCGACGAAGACGAGCTGGCGGTCCTCGGACGTGTAGATCCCGCGGACGCCGCGGCGGGTCGTCTGGGGCTTGGAGGTTATCGGGGCGACCTTGACCCCGAGGATGGTGTTGAGCAGCGTCGACTTGCCCACGTTCGGCTTGCCTACGATCGCGACGAAGCCCGAGCGAGTGGGCGCGGCTTCCGGGTCGGGCGGAGAGGAGGGGTCCATCACTCCACCGAGTCTAGCGTCAGCGTGTGAGGCGCGCCCCCAGCCGGCGGTCACGAGCAAGGAGAAGGGCCCCTCCGAGAAGGGGCCCTCTTCTGTGGTTGCGGGGATCGGATTTGAACCGATGACCTTCGGGTTATGAGCCCGACGAGCTACCAGACTGCTCCACCCCGCGCCGCGTGCCTCGTTCGGCGCAAAGTCAATAGTACCGAGGCGGCCTCGAGCATGTCAACCGCGGGTGATGCGAACGGGCGTGCTAGCGCGCTGAGCCCTGCGCGAGAAGGTAGGGGACCACCGCGCATGAGCTCGGGGTTCGCTCGTTCCCTTCGAGGCGTGGGAGGGCACGGAGGGCCCCGACCCTGCACGGGCGACCAGCCTCGTGGGTCAGGAGCTCGCCGCGGACCCCAGGCCGGTCCTCACCACGAGGGGCAACGGCTCCGCGGCGCCGGCGATCCGGGCGGCGGCGCTCACGCGCCTCCTCGCCTCCTCGAGCCCTCTGCCCCCGCGGTGCAAGAGGGTCGCCAGGGGCTCGCCCTCCGCGACCGGGTCGCCGACCTTGGCATGGAGCAGCACGCCTACCCCGTGGTCGACGGACTCGCCCTTGCGGGCCCGGCCGCCGCCGAGCAGCCCCGACGCCTCGCCGATGGCGCGCGCCTCGAGCTCGGCCACCACCCCGGCGCGGGGGGATCGCACGAGCTCCTGATCGGGCGCGAGCTCGAGGCCTCCCAAGGCGGAGAGGTCGCCGCCCTGCGCGGCGACCCAGCGCTCGAAACGCTCGTAGGCGCTCCCGTCGTCGAGGGCCCGCTCGACGTCCTCGCGGCTCGAGGGCAGGCCCGTGCGCCCCAGGACCTGGGCGGCGAGCACGACGCAGAGCTCGCGCAGGTCGGCAGGGCCGCCGCCCCGCAGACAGTCGATCGCCTCGTTCACCTCGACCGCGTTGCCGACCGCGAGCCCGAGCGGCTCAGACATCCGCGACAGGACGGCCGTCACGTCGCGGCCGGCGTGCCGGCCGATGTCGGTCATGGCCAGGGCGAGCCTGGTGGCGTCCTCCTCGCTCTGCATGAAGGCGCCCGAGCCCAGCTTGACGTCGAGCACGATGCTGGAGGCGCCGCCCGCCAGCTTCTTGCTCATGATGCTCGACGCGATCAGCGGCAGCGACTCCACGGTGCCCGTGACGTCGCGCAGCGCGTAGATCAGGCCGTCGGCGGGCGCGAGGTCCTTCGACTGACCCGTGACGACCACCCCGATGTCCCGCGCCTGGCGCCGGAACCGCTCCTCGCCGAGGTCGACCCCGAACCCCGGGATGCTCTCGAGCTTGTCGACGGTGCCGCCCGTATGCCCCAGACCCCGGCCGGACATCTTGGCGACGGTGGCGCCCAGGCTCGCCAGGAGGGGAGCGAGCACGAGCGTCGTCTTGTCGCCCACGCCGCCCGTCGAGTGCTTGTCGACCGTGTGCGGGAGGTCCTCGAGGTCGAGCCGCTCGCCAGAGTCTGCCATCGCGAGGGTGAGGTCGGCGGTCTCGCGCGGCGTCATCCCGCGCCAGCACACGGCCATGAGCCAGGCCGCCATCTGGTAGTCGGGCACCTCGCCGGCGACGTAGCCGTCGACGAGGCTCCGCAGTTCGGGGCCCGTGTGCTCGCGCCCCTCGCGCTTGGCCACGATCAGGTCGAGCGGCCTGGCTCCCTCTTCGCGCATGTCGACGATCGTATTACGAGCCTCCGTCGCCGTTCCGGGGCCGGGCCTCAGCGCGCGCCGTCCGGCAGGAGGCCGCGGGCCACCGCCGCCTCGTCCCACTCGAGCACTTGGTCGGAGCGCTCGAGCGTGCGCTCGTGGCCCTTGCCGGCCAGCACGACCACGTCGCCGGGCCGAGCGAGACCGTAGGCGAGGGCGATCGCCCGCCGTCGGTCGGGCTCGCGGTGGTACGCCTCGCCCTCACGGGCGCCGGCCTCGGCGGCGCCGCGAGCCATCTCCGACAGGATGGCGTCCACGTCCTCCGAGCGGCTGTCCTCCTCGGTGAGCACCGCCACGTCGGCGCCGGCGACGGCCGCCGCGCCGAGCGGGGCGCGCTTGCCGGAGTCGCGCTCGCCTGCCGACCCCACGACGACGAGCGTGCGGGAGCCCTCCCGCCGGACGGCGGCCAGGGCCTTGGCGAGCGCCGGGGGCGTGTGGGCGAAGTCGACGATGACCGTGAAGGGCGCGGTCGCGATCACCTGCATGCGTCCGGGCACGCCGGGGAACGTCGCCAGGGCTCCAGCGGCGTCGCCGGCCGGCACGCCCTCGAGCACCGCCGCGGCGACGGCAGCGGCGGCGTTCCAGGCGTTGTAGCGGCCGACCATGGGCAAGCGCGCGCTGACGCGCTCGCCGAGCACGTCGAGGTCGAGGAGCAGCTCGCCAGGCGGCTCCTCCACGCTCAGCAGGCGCACGTCCGAACCGGGCGACTCCCCGTACGTGACGACGTGGCGCCCGGCTCCGGACGCTGCCCGCTCGAACGTGGAGAAGCCGTCGTCGTCGGCGTTGAGCACCGCCGTCGCCGCCCGCCTCACCAGCGTCGCCTTGGCGTCGAGGTAGTCATCGAACGTGCCGTGGTGATCGAGGTGCTCGGGCGAGACGTTAGTCACGACCCCGAGGGCGTAGCGCACGGCGTCGAGGCGGTTCAGCGAGAAGCCGTGCGAGCTCGACTCCAGCACGGCGTGCGTCGCGCCGGCGCCCGCGAAGCGGGCCAGCAGCCCCTGCACCTCGGTCGACTCTGGCGTAGTGAAGTGACCCTCGAGCGGCAGCTCCTCGCCGCCGAGCCTGACGGCCGCCGTGCTCACGAGGCCGGTCTCGTAGCGTGCTCCGAGCGCGTGCGCGAGCAGGAAGCTCGTCGTCGTCTTGCCGTCGGTGCCGGTGACCCCGACGACCCTCAGCCGCTCCGAGGGGTGGCCGTGGAACGCTGCCGCCAGGTGCGGCAGGGCCCGCCTGGCGTCGCTGACGCGGACGTAGACGACCCCCGCCGGCAGCGGGACCGCGGACGCTGGGGCGTCGCCGACGACGGCGACGGCGCCGGCCTCCACCGCGGCGCCGGCGTAGGCGTGCCCGTCGAAGCGCCCGCCCGAGCGCGCGACGAAGAGGGCGCCCGGTGACGCGCGGCGGTGGTCCTGGACCACCGCGACGACCTCGGTGTCGGCGGCCGGCCCGCCGTCCGGGGGCGAGCCGGCGGCGGCCGGGCTGCGGGCGGCGGCGTCGGCCAGCAGCTCGGAGAGGCGCACGTGGGCCCCGGCCTCAGCGCACCACGGGCGGAGTCAGGCCGTGGCGCTCCAGCAGGTCGAGGACCAGGCGCAGGTCCTGCTCGTCGTGCGCGAAGTCGAGGTCGTCCCCCGGCACCACGACGATGGGGGAGAGCGAGTAGTCCTCGATCCAGCGCTCGTAGAGGTCGCCGAGCCGCTCGAGGTAGGCGTCGTCGATGTCCGCCTCGAAGGAGCGCCCCCGCTGCTTGATGTGCGCCTTGAGCGTGGGCAGCGAGGCCCGCAGGTAGATGAGCAGGTCGGGCGGCCGCAGGGCGGAGGCGACGGCGTCGTAGAGCAGCGTGTAGCTGCCGTGGTCGCGGTCGTCGAGGAAGCCGTCGTCGGCGAGCAGCCGCGCGAAGACGTTGGCGTCCTCGTAGACGGTGCGGTCTTGGATCACCCTGCGGCCGGGGTTCACCTCGCGGAGGTGCTGGCGCAGCCTGGCCGCCAGGAAGAAGACCTGAGAGTGGAAGGCGAAGCGTCGCATGTCGCCGTAGAAGTCCGCCAGGTACGGGTTCTCGTCGACCGACTCGTAGACGGGCGCGAGGTGGTAGCGCTCGGAGAGGATGCGCGTGAGCGTCGACTTCCCCGCGCCGATGTTGCCGGCCACCGCGACGTACAGCCCGCCGCCCTCGGTCACGAGCTCACGGCCTCGAGCCTCCCGAGGAGCCGGGAGACGAGCTCCTCGCGGTCGCTCTCGACCTCGACGAAGTCGAGCTCAGCGGCGTCGACGACCTCGACGGGGAAGGGCGCGCCGTCGAAGTAGCGGTCGTAGGCCTCGCCGATCGCGGCGAGGTAGGAGGCCTCCATCCCTTCCTCGAACCCGCGCCCGCGCTTGGCGATGCGCCGGAGCAGCAGCTCGGGCTCGGCGCGCAGGTAGACCGTCAGGTCGGGCTCCGGCAGGCGGGAGCGGAGCTGGTCGAAGAGGGTGCGGTAGAGGTCGAACTCGTCGCCGTGGAGGTTGAGTGAGGCGAAGAGGAACGTCTTGTCGAAGATGTAGTCGGCCACGGTGTGGCGCTGGAACAGGGCGGCCTGCGCCAGGTCGGCGTGCTGCTTGAAGCGTGAGAGGAGGAAGAAGGCCTCGGTCTGGAAGGCGTAGCGCTCCTTGTCCTCGTAGAAGCGCGCGAGGAAGGGGTTCTCCTCGACGACCTCGAGCAGGAGCCGGGCGCCGAGGCGCTCCGCCAGCAGCCGCGCGAGGCTCGTCTTGCCTACGCCTATGGGGCCTTCGATGACGATCAGCGACATATCGGTCACCGAGCATACCGCCGCCTCGGGCCCGCCCCGCCGGTCGCCGGCGCGTAGCGTCTGGCAGGGGAAGAGCGCGGCCTTGTGCTAGACTTCCGCCAGCTTGATGGACGAACCCCCGAGTAGTCGCTGGCGCGCTGGCCGCGCACTTCTGGCTCTCCCCCTCATCCACCTGACGATGATCGCCGCCGCGCAGGCTGTCGGCGGCGGCCTGCCCGAGGCCCTCGGCGCGGGCCGCGTCGGCCTGGCGGCGGTCCTGCTGCTCGTCTCGGCCTTCACCTCGGCGTGCCAAGCGGCGCTCGGCTCGCTCTCCGAGTGGCGCCTGCGCCAGCTCTGGGAGGGGCGCGACGACGGCAACGGCGCGCTCGCGCTCATCGAGCGCGACCCGCAGCGCTTCGTCGCCACCCTCCTCATCGTGCGCACGGCGTCGGACGTGGCCTTCGCCGCCCTGATCGTCGTGACCGCCCTGCAGCTCGCCGGCCCCACGTCGGTCTCCGCGTGGCTGGCCGCGTTCTACGGGGGCCTGCTCACCGTCCTGCTGATCCTCGTCTTCGGCGAGATAATCCCCCGCTCGGTAGCCCTACGGAACCCGATAGGCTTCGCCCGGGCGATAGTCAGACCTGTCTATCTACTCTCGGTGGTCATCTACCCGGTCGGCGCTCTCTTCACGTTCCTGACGAAGGGCGTCCTCAAGCTCTTCCGCATCGAGACGAGCCTCAGCGCCTCGATGTCGGAGGAGGAGCTGCGGCAGCTGCTGCGCAACGCTGGCGAGTCCGGCGTGCTGGAGGCGCAGGAGCAGGAGATGATCCGCGGGGTGATCGACCTCGAGGAGACGGTGGTGCGCGAGGTCATGACCCCGCGCGTCGACGTGATAGGGATCGCAGAGGGCGCCAGCCTGCAGGACCTGGTGGCGCTGGTGCGCGAGCACGGCTACAGCCGCCTGCCCGTCTACTCGGACACTATCGACAACGTGCGCGGCGTCGTGTACGCCCGCGACCTCCTCCGCTTCCTCGAGGACGGCGTGGCGCTCGAGGGCTCGAGCGTCGGCGATCTGATGACGAGCGTCCAGTTCGTACCGGAGACGCTGTCCGTCGCGGCTCTGCTGCGCGACATGCGGGCGCGCAAGAGCCACTTCGCCGTCGTCGTCGACGAGTTCGGCGGCACCGCCGGCGTGATCACCCTCGAGGACATCATCGAGGAGATCACCGGCGACATCTACGACGAGACGGACGAGGACGAGGAGGAGGAGATCGTCGCCCAGGATGGTGGCGCCTACCGCCTGCTCGGCACGGCCCATCTCGAGGACATCGGCGTCGCACTCGGCCTGCAGTTCGACGAGGACGGCGACTACGACACGCTGGCCGGGTTCCTCATCGACGAGCTAGGCCATATCCCCGAGACCGGCGAGGCCGTGTACCACGGCGGCATGCGCTTCGAGGTGGAGCAGGCCGACGGCCGGCGCGTGATCAGCGTCGTGGCCACGCCCGTCGACCCCGAGCTCGAGCACGCGCTCGAAGGCGCTCAGGAGACGGCTGCCGAGACCCGCTGACGCCGGGGCGGAGGCTACCTCCCAGGTTCAACCCAGGTCCGGCAGGCGCTCCACGTAGGAGCGGGCCACGCGCTCGGACACGCCCGTGAGCATCTCGTAGGACACGGTACCCATCGCCTCCCCGAGGTCCTCGGCGCTCGGGCCGCCGGGACCCCACAGCACCACGCGCTCGCCGACCGAGATGTCGGAGCCCGTCGCGTCGACGAGCAGCTGGTCCATGCAGACGCGGCCGATCACGTCGAGCCTCCTCCCCCGGTGACCTACGCTCGCGCGTCCGGTCAGCGAGCGGCGGTAACCGTCGGCGTAGCCGGCCCGGACGGTCGCGACCACCGTCTCCCGCGGGGCGCGCCACAGGGCGCCGTAGGAGACGGTAGTGCCGGCAGCGATGCGTTTGACGAAGCTGACCGGCGCAGTGAGGCGCATGGCCTGGCGCAGTCCCGGGGCCAAGGAGGCGATCGCAGGGCCGGGGTAGTAGCCGTAGAGGGCGATGCCAGGGCGCACCAGGTCGAGGTGGTGCGACGGGAAACGGAAGGCGGCCGCCGACGAGCCGATGTGCCGCAGGCCCGGGTCGACGCCCGTGGAGGCGATGGCGGCCAGCGCCTCGTCGAAGAGCTCGAGCTGGGCCAGGGTCGCCGAATCGTCCTCCTCCTCGGAGGCGTAGAGGTGAGAGAACGTGCCCGCCACGCTCACGGAGGGCGTCCGCGCCGCCGCCACCGCGAGGCTCGCCGCCTCGGCAGGGGTGCGCGGCCCGAGCCGGCCCATGCCGGTGTCGACCTTCAGGTGCACCGAGACGGGCGCTGCATGCCTCGCCGCCGCGATCACCTGGAGGGCCCGCTCGCCGGGCACCGTGAGCGCGACGTCGTGCCGGGCCAGCTCGGCCACGACCTCGGGCTCGTCCACGGGCGACAGCAGCAGGACGCGGGCCGCGACGCCGCCGCGCCGCAGCCTCAGCGCCTCGACGGGGGTGGCCACCCCGAACCAGGGCACGCCCAGCGACTCCAGGTGGAGCGCCGTGGCCGGCAGGCCGTGGCCGTAGGCGTTCGCCTTCACCACAGCCATCACGTCGGCGCCCGCGGCGAGGTGGCTCCGCACGAGCGCCAGGTTGTGGGCCAGGGCGCCCAGGTCGACCTCGGCGACGGCGGCGGAGAGCTCGGCAGCGCCGGGAGAGTGCACGGCGACGGGGTTCAACGCGTCCAAGCCGCGCGCCTCTCGACTGACTTCAGCAGGCTCGAGGCGGCCAGGGTGAGCACGATGTAGATCACGGCCGCGCTGTTGTAGGGCGGGAAGAGGTTGAGGGTCGCCGCTCCGTACTCGCGCGCCTTCTGGGTCACGTCGCCGACCCCGATGACCGACAGCAGCGCGGTGTCCTTGAGCATCGCGATGAACTCGTTGCCCAGGGGCGGCAGCACGATGCGCAGCGCCTGAGGCAGCGTCACGAAGCGCGCGGTCTGGCTCGAGGTGAGGCCGAGGCTGCGAGCGGCCTCGATCTGGCCCTTCGGGATCGCCTCGATGCCGGCCCTGAAGATCTCGGCCATGTAGGCCGCGTAGCCGATGGCGATGGCGAGCACGCCGCGCAGGAGGTCGTGACGGATGACTATGCGGCCGCCCGTCAGGTCGCGCAGGGCGCCCGGGATCACGAAGCCGATGAAGAGGATGACGACGAGCATCGGCACGCCGCGGATCATGTCGACGTAGAGCTCGGCGAACACGGCCAGCGGGTGGTGGCCGGTCTGCCAGCCGGCGAAGCCGAGCAGCGCGAAGGCGACGCCCAGCCCGATCGCCAGTAGGGCGGGGTTGCGGACGGTGTCGGGAAGGAACTCGAACCGCCACAGCTCGGGCAAGCCGTCCGGTACCTCGTCCGGCTGGAGCAGCACGGCGGTGACGCGCCCCTGCTCGAGGTAGTCGAGGGCGGCTCCCGCGTTCAGAGCGCTCAGGAAGCGGCGCTCGAGTGCGCCCTCCGCCCACGAGCCGTCCTGCACCTGCCCGGTGACGCGCGCCGGCGTGCCGCGCACGATCGCGACCCTGCCGTCGGCCTCACCGGCGAGGACGAGCTCGGTCGTCGGCGAAGCCAGCAGCAGGCCGCCGGCGGCGAGGCTGACGGCGGCCATCACGCCGTAGACGAGCAGGGTGCGCCGACCGGGCTTGAGCAGCAGCAGGAGCGCCAGCGACAGACCGAGCACCGCCGCCAGCGCGTAGCCGAGCAGCGTGACGCTGATCGTGTACCTCAGTCCCGGGAGCAGGAAGCCGAGGGCCGACCGGTAGTCGAGGTCGCTGACGAAGAGGTAGACGACGAGCGGGAGCAGCGCCAACAGCACGATGTTGCTCGGGCGCACGCGCCGAAGCGGACCGCCGGCGGCCCGCGCCCTGGGCTGATCTCGGCTCACAGTCGGTACAGGCTAACGCGAGAGGGGCCCCCGGCAGAAGGAGGCGCGCCCGCGTGCGAGCCAACGCGCACGAGTAGCGGGAGGCCGATACGAAGAGGGCCGGCGCTGGGCCGGCCCTCCGTCGTCCTCGTCAGCTGTGGCTCACTCCTCGGCGCCGAACCACTTCGCGACGAGCTCGTCGAGCGTGCCGTCCTCCTGGATCATCGCCAGGCCCGCGTTGAAGTCGTCGACCAGGGGGTCGCCCTCGGGGAAGACCAGGCCCAGCGGGTCGCTGGAGAGCCCGCGGATGTCGACGACCAGGTCGCCGGCGTACTGCTGGGCGAAGGCGTCGGCGGTCACGCCGTCGATGATCACGCCGTCGACGTCACCGTTGAGGAGGGCGAGGATCGCGGAGTTGAAGGTGTCGTAGGTGCGGAGCCGGTCGCCTACCATCTCCTCGCCGAGCATGGCGTTGGTCGTGCCGAGCTGCGCGCCCAGTACGAGCGTGCTCCCGACCTGCGTGAAGTCCTCGGCAGTGAGGGCCGCGTCCTCGACGCGGACCGTGATCGCCTGGTTTACGACGAGGTAGGGGTCGGTGAAGTCGACGATCTGGTCGCGCTCGGGGGTGATCGAGACGCCGGAGGCGACCATGTCGAACTCGCCCTGCGCCAGGGCGGGGAAGATGCCGTCCCAGCCGGTGGTCTGGAACTGCGGGACGCAGTTGATGCGCTCGCAGATGGCGTTGACGACGTCGACGTCGAAGCCGACGATGACGCCCTGCGCGTCGACCGATTCGAAGGGCGGGTACGTCGTGTCCGAGCCGACGACCAGGGTGCGGCCGCCGAGGTCCTGGGCGGAGGCGAACGCCGCCACCGCCAGCGCTGCGAGTAGGATGACCGTTCTTCTCATGTGACCCTCTCCATGGCTCCGCCGGCCGGGGCCCGCGGCCCGCGAGGTAGTTGTCGTCGCCGACGGTGATCGCAGTGGAGCATAGCGCCACGCGGCGAGCGAGGCAAAGTGGGGCGCCTTAGTAGACTCTTCACGTGAGGAGCGCCGGCGCCAGCGGGAAGGTCGCCCCCCGGGCCGAGGGGGCGCTGACGCTGGACCGTCTCGACGAGCCGCTCGCCTCCCGCCTCGTCGACCTCGGCGCGCAGGCGCCGAAGAAGCTCGGAGACATGGGCGTGAGGACGTACCGCGACCTCCTCACGTACCTGCCCCGCCGCTACGAGGACCGCCGGGTCCTGCCGAGCCTCGCCGCGCTCGAGGACGGCCAGGGCGCCACGGTCACGGGCCGGGTCCTGAGCCGCAGCGCCACCAAGAGCCGGCGCGGCCTCCACGTGCTGCGGGCGTACCTGCAGGGGAGCTCCGGCCAGCGCTTCACGGCCGTGTGGTTCAACCAGCCCTGGCTCGAGAAGCAGCTCTACCCCGGCCTCGACCTCGTCGTGAGCGGCAAGGTGAGGCTCCAGGGCGGCAGGGTCGAGCTGAGCGTGAGCGGCTTCGAGGTCGACGACGACGAGGCATCGCTGTCGTTCGGCCGCATCGTCGGCGTCTACAAGACAGACCAGGCCACCAGCCAGGCCTACGTGCGCAGGGCGGTGATGCGGCTCCTCGAGGCGCTGCCGACGCTGCAGGACCACCTGCCGCGGACCTGGCTGCAGCGCTACGACCTCGTGCCTCTCGACATGGCGTGGCGCGGGGCTCACTTCCCCGACGACGAGGGTGAGCTGCAGGACGCGGTGAGGCGGCTGAAGTTCGACGACTTCCTCTTCTTCGAGCTCGCCGTGCTGCGCAGCCGCGACCCTACCCGCCTCGGCAAGAGCCAGCCGGCGGCGCCGGAGGACCTGGAGAGCTTCGCGTCGACCCTGCCGTTCGAGCTCACCGGCGCTCAGAGCCGCGCGCTCGACGAGGTGCTCGCCGACATGGCCGCGCCGCGCCAGATGGCGCGCCTGCTGCAGGGCGACGTCGGGTCCGGCAAGACCGCCGTGGCTGCCGCCGCGATGTACGTGGCCGTCCGCGGTGGGCGCCAGGCGGCGCTGATGGCGCCGACCGAGATCCTGGCGCGCCAGCACCTGGCGAACCTCCAGCGCTACCTCTACCCGCTGGGGGTCCGCACCGAGCTGCTCACGGGCGCGATGAGCGCCGGGGAACGCGCTGGCGTGAGGGCGCGCCTCCGGTCGGGCGACACCGACGTCGCCGTCGGCACCCACGCCCTGATCCAGGAGGGCGTGGAGTTCGAGGACCTCGGGCTCGCCGTGATCGACGAGGAGCACAGGTTCGGCGTCACGCAGCGCCGCGCGCTACTGCGCGACGTCCCCGACGTCCTCGTCATGTCCGCCACGCCGATCCCTCGGTCCCTGGCCCTCACCCTCTACGGCGACCTCGACCTCACGGTCATCGACGAGCTGCCGCCGGGCCGGACGCCCGTGACGACCCGGCTCGTCTCCGCGAACCGGCGCCACGAGGTGTACCGCTTCGTCGCCGAGCAGGTCGGGAAGGGCAGGCAGGCCTACGTCGTCACGCCGCTCATCGAGGAGAGCGAGGCGCTAGACGAGGTGCTCGCGACGACGCAGCTCTTCGAGGACCTCAGACAGGTGCTGCCAGCGAGCGTGCGGGTCGAGATGCTCCACGGCAGGATGGCGCAGCCCGACAAGGACGCCGTCATGGACCGCTTCCGGGCCCACCAGGCCGACGTCCTCGTGTCGACCACGGTCATCGAGGTGGGCGTCGACGTCCCCAACGCGACGGTCATGGTCGTGGAGAACGCCGAGCGCTTCGGGCTCTCTCAGCTCCATCAGCTGAGGGGCCGCGTGGGGCGCGGCGCCCACGAGAGCTACTGCCTGCTCGTGGCCGGTGACGCCAGCCGCAAGACGCGCCAGCGGCTGGAGGCCCTCGTCAAGCACGCCGACGGGTTCGCGATCGCGGAGCTCGACCTCCAGCTCCGCGGTCCCGGCGACCTGCGCGGGACCCGCCAGTCCGGCCTGCCGGAGCTCACTGTCGGGGACCTGGTGACCGACGGGCAGGTGATCGAGCAGGCGCGGGAGCTCGCCCAGAGGATCCTGGAGGCCGATCCCGAGCTGCGCGCCGCCTGGGCTGCGAGGCTGCGCGAGGAGCTGACGCGGCGCAGCCGTGCTGTGATGGTCCGCGAGGTGATGTGATGCTCATCAGGTTCGGCGCTCTGGCCGTGCTCGCCGGCCTCGGGGTGGGCCTGCTCCTGCGGCTGCTCCTCGGCGTCAGGCGCTTCCCGGCGCTCGTGGCCGCCGCGCACCTCCCGCTGCTCGCCCACGCGCTGATCGTGGCCAGGGGCGGCTGGTCGGAGGGCGCCGCCCCTGCCAGCGTGCTCACGTTCCTGGCCGCCGGCGTGCTGCTCGCCGTCGTGGGCGCCGTGATCGGCAGCCGGTGGGCGGACGTCCGGCCGTGGCTGGCCGCGTTCCTCCCGGGCATCGCGGGGCTCATCTACACGTTCCTGCCGTTCCTGCTGTTCGAGCGCGTCGTCTCGGTCGTGGGCGCGGCTGGCCGCCTGCCGCTGACGAGCTACGGGATCTTCTTCCTGTCGCTGGCCACGGTCTTCGTCGTCTGCGCGCTGCTGCCCTTCGCGCCACGGGCGCCCGAGCCGCGCCGCTGGTAGACTCGCCGGCGTGGACCGCAGGGCCTTGACGAAGCTGGCGGCCGCGGTGGCGTTGGTCCTCCTCGCGGCCTGCGCCCCGCGCACCGAGATCCGGCGCACCGAGCAGATCCAGGACATCCTGCCCCCCACGTTCGAGCTCGTCCCGGGCCAGACCTCCATCGAGCGGTTCGACCCGCCCGGTGCCGGCGCGGTGCTGGAGATGAACGTCGGCGCCCTCGTCCGCAACCCGAACCAGTTCCCCGTGCGGCTCGAGACGGTCGCCTTCACCGTCTTCCTCGAGGGGAGGCAGGCGATGCGCGGAGCGCTGGCTCCCGACGTCTACCTCGAGCCCG
Organism: Deinococcaceae bacterium; assembly: GCA_044507975.1. GTDB lineage: Bacteria > Deinococcota > Deinococci > Deinococcales > Trueperaceae > DASRWD01. The sequence goes on along the minus strand of JBIQIQ010000026.1, from coordinate 4,113 downwards.
GCGCGAGCGCCCCGGTCTCGTTCGCGGTGGCCACCGACCTCGCGGGGCGCAACGAGCTGTTCGTCGCCGCCGCCCGCGCTTTCGTCGACAGGCCGCTGTCCTTCAGCGTCGAGGGGACGCTGCGGTTCAGCTCCGCCTCCTACGCCTTCGAGACGCGCCCCCGGCCGCTGATCGAGGGCTCTACGTTCGCCCGCCGCACCGTGCAGGCCCCGCTGCTGAGGATCGACGAGGACGCGAGCCGCGTCTACGAGCTCCACTCGGGCGTACCCGTGGCCCACGTCGTGCTGCTCGCCAACAACCCCGGCGACATCGGCTACTTCCTCCACGGCAAGGACCTCACTCTCGTGCTGGGGGGCTGGCCGGTCTCCACCGAGGACATGAGCCCCGTCCCGATCGCGGCCGGCGAGACCACCCGCGTGGACCTGATCTTCTACCCGGTGCCAGGCTCGCTCGACGAGGAGGCCAGGGTGAGGCTCGACGCCGCCGTCGCGGGGTACGCCACCCTCCTCCGGATCGAGGGCGAGCTGTTCATGGACGTCCTGGGCGTCGACTCGTTCCCGGTGCCCAGCGGCTGGTCGGTCACGGGGTTCGTGCACTAGAACCGTTCCGGGCCCTGGGCCGGAGGCCCAGGGCCCCGAGCGGAGCGAGTAGGAATCATCCGGCCCCTGGCCCCGAGCGGAGCGAGAGGGAAGCTTCCACGCCGCCTCTCCGACGCCCCCGCGGCCCC
>JBIQIQ010000026.1:0-3286 GCA_044507975.1 Deinococcaceae bacterium | reverse complement strand
CGAGCGGAGCGAGAGGGAAGCTTCCACGCCGCCTCTCCGACGCCCCCGCGGCCCCGCGGTGGTAACGTCTCGCGCCATGGCGCGGATCCTCGTGACCGATTCCATCCAGCTAGGGGAGGTAGCCGGCCTCGACGCCGAGGTCGACTACCAGCCCGGCATCGAGCGCGCTGCGCTCCTCGACGTCGTGGGCGGCTACGACGCGATCATCACCCGCAGCCGCACGCGTGTCGACGCCGAGCTCCTCGAGAGGGGAGAGCGGCTCAAGGTCGTGGGTCGGGGCGGGGTCGGGGTCGACAACATCGACCTCGAGGCCGCCAGCCGGCGCGGGGTCCTCGTGGTCAACGCGCCCGAGGCGAACAACGTGTCGGCCGCCGAGCTGGCGCTCGCGCTCATGCTCGCCGCCGCGCGCGGCGTCGCGCGCTCCGACCACCTCATTCGCAGCGGCCGCTGGGACCGTGCCTACATGGGCCGCGAGCTCAAGGGCGCGCGGCTCGGCATCGTCGGCCTCGGGCGCATCGGCTCGCTCGTGGCCAAGCGCGCGCAGGCCCTCGGCATGCGGGTCGCGGCGTACGACCCCTACGTCTCACCGCACCGCGCTGGCGAGCTCAAGGTCGAGCTGATCGACGAGCTGGGCGCGCTGCTCGCGCGGTCGGACTTCCTGACCGTACACACGCCGTTCACTGAGGAGACCGAGGGGATGATCGGCCGTGAGCAGCTGGCGGCGCTGCCAGACGGTGCGATCGTCGTCAACGCGGCCCGCGGCGGGATCGTCCGGGAGGACGCCCTGCTCGAGGCGCTGGAGTCTGGCAAGGTGTTCGCCGCCGGCCTCGACGTGTTCGCGCTCGAGCCGCCCACGCCGGACAACCCGCTGCTGGGCCGCGACGACGTCGTGCTGACAGCTCATCTAGGCGCCAACACCGTCGAGGCTCAGGGCCGGGTCGGCACCGAGATCCTCGAGCGGACGGTCATGGCCCTCAAGGGGGACTACTCGCGCGGGGTCGTCAACGCCCCGGCGCTGTCGCCGGACGTGGCCGCCAGCCTGGGCGACCACCTGCGGCTCGGGGAGGCACTCGGCCTGGTCGTCAGCCAGCTCGGTGGGGGTCGGGTGCGCGAGCTGGAGGTCGAGCTGGCCGGCGACTTCCCGATCGACCCGGACCCCATCGCCACTGCCGTGATCAAGGGGCTCCTCGAGCCCGTGCTCGACCAGCCCCCCACCTACGTGAACGCTCCGTCGATCGCGCGGGAGCGGGACATCAGGGTGTCGAAGGTGCGGGCAGCCAGGGGTCGGGGCTACACGACGCAGGTGACCGCCACCGCGCGCGGGCCGTCCGGCGAGGCGTCGGTGTCGGGCACGGTTCTGGCGGGGCGGCCGCGCATCGTCGCGATCGACGGGTACGCGCTCGAGATCCGGCCGGAAGGCACCATGCTGGTGTGCACCAACTACGACAGGCCCGGCGCGGTCGGGCGCGTCGGCACGGTGCTGGGAGCGGCCGGCGTGAACATCAACAGCATGCAGCTTTCGCGCGTCGCCGAAGGGGGCCTGGCGATGTTCGTGCTGACGCTCGACGGCACGCCGGAGCCGGGCACCATCGACGAGCTCCGCTCTCTGACCGACGTGATCCACACCCTCAGGGTCGTGCGGCTGTGAGCGGGCGGACGAGGCTCTACGCTCCCGGGCCGGTGCCGGTGCCTCCGGCGGTGCTCGAGGCCGTCGGCCGCCCGGTCCTGCACCACCGCGGGCCCGAGTTCCGCGAGCTGTTCGCGCGCACGCGGCGGCGCCTCGCCGAGGTCTTCGCGGTGCCGGGCGACGAGGTCGTCATCGTCACGGGGTCCGGGTCCGCGGCGTTCGAGGGCACTCTGCTGGCCTGCGTCCCCGGCGGCGCCGAGGTCCTGTGCCTGCGGTCGGGGCGCTTCGGCGAGAAGTGGGCGGCGCTGGCGCGCCGCTACGGGTTCGCGGTGCGGGAGCTCGTCGCGGACTACGGTCACGAGTACGACGCCGGCGCTCTGGCTGACGCGCTGCGAGCCCGCCCCGCGACGGCAGCCGTCGTGATCGTCCACTCCGAGACCTCGACGGGCATGCTCCACGACGTCGCCGCCCTCGCCCGCGCGGTGGGAGCCGAGGCGCCGGACGCCCTCGTGATCGTCGACGCGGTCAGCAGCCTCGCGGCGGCCGAGCTCAGGCCGCGCGAATGGGGCCTCGACGCCGTCGTCTCAGGCTCGCAGAAGGGCGTGATGACGCCGCCCGGCCTCGGCTTCGCCTGGCTGTCGGAGCGCGCGCTGGCCGCGAGCGAGGGCCTCCTGCCCAGCGGCTACCTCGACCTCAGGGAGGAGCGCCGTCGCCAGGCGGGCGGGGCGACGGGCAGCACCCCGGCCACCTCGCTCGTTGCCGGTCTCGACGTCGCCCTCGGCCTGATCCTGGAGCAGGGGCTCGAGGCGCGCTGGCGCGACAAGGAGCGGCTCAACCGCTCGCTGCTGGCGGCGGGCGCGGCCTGCGGCCTGCGGCCGTTCGCGACCCGGCCGAGCCCGGCGTTGGCCGCGCTCGAAGCTCCGGAGGGGATCGACGCCGCGCGCCTCGCTGCCGCTCTGGCAGCGGGAGGCCTGCACGTCGGGGGCGGGCAGGGCGACCTCAAGGCCCGGATCATCCGGCCCTCCCTGCTCGGCTGGGCCGACGAGCAAGACCTCGCGGCGCTCGCCGCCGGGCTCGAGGCCGCGGCGCGCGATGTAGGCCTCGCGGTCGAGCCCGGAGCGGCCGTGGGCGCGGCGCTGGCGGCGCTGGCGGCATGACGGCCGGCGGCGGGCCCGCGAGCCTGGGCGACCTGGCGCGCGCCGACGTCCTCCTCGTGCGTCACGCCCGGCCACAGCTGAGAGCGGGCGTGGCCGCCCGCGAGTGGCCGATGGACCCCGAGGCGGTCACAGCCTGTCACGCCCTGGCCGCGGAGGTCGACCGGCTCCTCAGCGGCTCGGGTCGGCGCGTGACACGCCTCTGGTCGAGCCCCGAGCCGAAGGCCGTCTCGACCGCCCGCGCGCTCGCGGAGGCGTGGCGCATCGACGACGTCTCCCTCCACGACGGTCTCAGCGAGCACCGCCGCGGACCCCTGCCGCTCGTCGACGACGTCGCCTGGCGCGAGAGCGTGGCGCGGCTCTTCGAGAGGCCGGAGGAGCTCGTGCTCGGGGAGGAGACCGCGGCGGAGGCGAGGGAGCGCTTCACGGCCGCCATGCAGGAGGTGGCGGCGCGCTCCGGCGGCAGCGGCCTGACCGCGGTCGCCACGCACGCGACCGTCATGAC
>JBIQIQ010000201.1:0-3143 GCA_044507975.1 Deinococcaceae bacterium | reverse complement strand
CGCGGGCGCCGGGCATGTCGCTCTCGCGCATGCCGCTGTTCGTCTGGTCGATCCTCGTGATGGCGTTCATGATCCTGTTCGCGATGCCGGCGGTCCTGCTCGCGTCGGTCACGATCGCCCTCGACCGGCTCGTCGGCACTCACTTCTTCAACGCGGCCATGGGGGGCGACCCGGTCCTCTACCAGCACCTCTTCTGGTTCTTCGGACACCCCGAGGTGTACATCATCTTCACGCCCGCCCTCGGCGTGGTGGCTGCCGTGCTGCCCACGTTCGTGAGGCGGCCTGTGGCGGCCTACAACCTCGTCGCGCTCTCGTTCGTCGTGATGGGCGTGATCTCGTTCGGGGTGTGGGCGCACCACTTCCTCGCGTCCGGCATCCCGCCGTTGGGGCTCTCGTTCTTCGCCGCGGCGAGCATGATGGTCGCCATACCCAGCGGCATCCAGATCTTCGCCTTCATCGCCACGGCCTGGCAGGGGAGGCCGGCGTTCACCACGCCGTTCCTGTTCATGCTCGGCTTCTTCGTCACGTTCGTGCTCGGCGGGATGACGGGCGTGATGCTCGGCTCCGTGCCGCTCAACTGGCAGGTCCACGACTCGTACTTCGTGGTCGCCCACCTCCACTACGTACTCATCGGCGGCGCGGTGTTCCCCCTGTTCGCCGGCATCCACTACTGGTTCCCCAAGGTCACGGGCAGGCTCATGAGCGAGCGCCTCGGCAGGTGGACGTTCTGGTTGATGTTCCTCGGCTTCCACCTGACTTTCTTCGTACAGCATCTCCTCGGGTTCATGGGGATGTCGCGCCGCGTGCACACCTACGCCGTCGACCTCGGCTGGGGCGACCTCAACCTCGTCTCGACGGTCGGCTCGTTCGTCCTCGGCGCCGGGGCGGCCGTGTTCGTCTGGAACCTGGTGACGAGCTACCTGCGTGGCGCCCAGGCGGGGCCGGACCCGTGGGAGGGGGGAACGCTCGAGTGGTCGGTGTCGTCTCCCCCTCCCGAGTACAGCTTCCTCGTGCTGCCGGTCGTGCGCAGCCGGTACCCCCGCTGGGAACGGGCGGGGGCCGCGGACCCTGCCGCTGCCCCTACCTTCGAGACGGCCGCCGACCGTGGCCTGCGCGCCCTGCCGGAGTTCCGCGACGACCGGCGCGAGACGTTCGGCACCAGCCTGATGGACGCCGAGCCCGAGAGCCGCCTCCGTCTCGCGATGCCGTCAATCTGGCCTCTCTGCCTGGCGCTCGCCGTCGGCGTCGCGTTCCTCGGCGCCCTGATCGACCTCGTCTTCGTGCCCATCGGCGCCCTGCTGGCGTTCCTCGCGCTCGTCGGCTGGCACTGGCCGTTCGACAAGGAGGTGGCGTCGTGAGCGTCGCGTACCTGCGCTCGGAGGTCGCGTCATGAGCACGCGAGCCGCCGCCCCCATGCTCGGCACCCACCCCCTGGGCCCCAAGGGCCCCCTGTGGTGGGGCATGATCATGCTCATCCTGATCGAGCTCACCGTCTTCGGCGGGCTGATGGCGATCTACTACTACCTCAAGCTCTACAACCCGGAGTTCCCGCCGCCAGGCATCGACAAGCCCGAGCTGCTGCTCCCGACGCTCAACACGTTCGTCCTGCTCGGCGCCGGCCTGGCGATGTACCTGGCCGACAAGGGGATCAAGGAGGACGACCAGCTCAGGCTCAAGCTCTGGAAGAGCGTGTCTCTCGTGCTGGCGATCGTCTTCCTGGCGCTCAAGTACGTCGAGTACAGCGGCTACGACTACGACTGGACCACCCACGCCTACGGCTCGATCGTCTGGACGATCACCGGCTTCCACGCCGCGCACGTGATCAGCGTGGCGCTCAAGACCGTCGTGGTGCTGGCGATGGCGTTCCGGGGGATGTTCCGGTCCGATCGCCGCATGGCCGTCGAGGCGAACAGCCTCTACTTCTACTTCGTCGTGCTGATCTGGCTGCCGCTCTACTTCACCCTCTACATCTCGCCGAGGCTGTGAGGAGGCAGAGGTGAGCGACAGCGCCGTTCCCACCCGGAGGAGCGACCTCCCCTCCGACAAGCGCGCCCAGCGCGAGCAGGCGTTCGGCCTCCTGGGCGGCGCGCTGGCCTGGTTCTTCCACCACGCCCTGGGCTACGCCATCATCGAGATCCACTGCCACAGCGAGCGGCTGGTCGGCAACGTCCTCGGCCTCGACGCCTCGCTGTTCCTCGAGCTGGTCCTCACCGTGGTCGCCGCCGGCGTCGCCGTGGCGGCGGGCCTCACGGCCCTGAAGCACTTGCCGGGCGGCACCGTCCTCGGAGGGACCGAGGAGCCGGGCGCGCCCGAGCACGTCTCGCGCACGCGGTTCAACGGCGCCGTGGGCGTGGCCCTCAACGCGCTGTTCCTGGTGGCGATCCTGACCGGCGCGTCGGCCTTCCTCTTCCTCAGGCCGTGCTGAGCTCGCCCCGCGCCGTCGCTCCGGACCAGCTGCTGGCCGCCGGGGGCGACCTGCTCGTCGTGCCGTTCGTGATCGCCGCCGGGCTGGTCTACTGGCGCGGCGTCTCCCGGCTGTGGCGCCGCGGCGGCGTCGGGCAGGGGGGCGTGGGCGTCCGGCAGGCGCTGGCCTTCTACGCCGGCCTCCTGACGGTGGTGGCGGCGGTCGCGTCGCCGCTCGACGCCTTGGCGCACACGCTCTTCTCGGGCCACATGGCTCAGCACATGCTCCTGGTGGTCGTGGCAGCGCCGCTGCTCGCTTACGGGGCCCCGGGCCTGGGCGCGCTCTGGTCGCTGCCGCTAGGTCCGCGCAAGCGAGTGGGCGCGCTGTGGTCGCGCGGGACGGTGCGCAGCGCGTCGGCGGCCATCACGCACCCGGCGTTCGCCTGGCTCGCCTTCGCGACCGTGCAGTGGGCCTGGCACCTGCCGGCCCTCTACCAGGCCGCCGTGCTGAGCCCCTTGGTTCACGCGCTCGAGCACACGACCATGCTCCTGTCGGCCGTGCTGTTCTGGTGGGTGCTGATGCAACCGCTCGGCCGGCGCAGGCTGTCGACGGGAGCGGCCGTCCTCTACCTCTTCACGACGTCGCTGCACGTCACGCTGCTCGGAGCGATGCTGAGCGTCGCGCCGAGGCCCCTCTACCCCGTGTACGAGGTGAGCTCGCTGCTGTGGGGGCTGCCGGC
>JBIQIQ010000200.1:0-3256 GCA_044507975.1 Deinococcaceae bacterium | reverse complement strand
CCGTCACCTCGCCGACGTCGTACCCCGCCGCGGCCAGCGAGGCGCCGACGGCGCGTCCGTCCAGGCGGTGCGACCAGGCCCGGTGGGGGCTCGTCGCAGGGGCGTCGGGCCGCGCCACCAGGTAGGGCGACCAGTAGCCCCACACCTCGGCGCTCGAGGCCACCGTGCCCCCTGAGTCGGCGTGGTAGTAGGTGCGCGCCGCCGTTCCTTCGTAGGTGACGACGACGCCGGCGGTGGCGGCGATCGCGGCGTCGGTGCGCGGGTGCTCGGCCTCCACTCCGCGGTAGACCTGGCAGTCCTGGGTGGCGCAGAGGTCGTAGCGGGCGCCGGGGTCGAGCGACGTGAGGGTGTAGCTGCGCGCCGCGACCGCCTGCGCCTTCAGGGCCTCCAGGGGCCAGGAGGCGGCCATCTCGGACGGGACCACTCCGCGCAGGTAGTCCTCGACGCTGACGACGTTGACGACCTCGACCCGACCGTCCACGGCGGTCAGGCGCACCGCGCCGCGGAAGCGGCCGCCCTGGAACCAGAAGGGCCGTTCCTCCGGCTCGAGGGTGAGGGCGTGGCCCACGGCGACGCCGTCGACGTAGAGCCTGTCGCCGTCGGCCGTCACGGGCCACTCGAGGGACGCTCCGGCCTGGAAGCGGCCGCCCCCGGCCACCTGACCGGAGTGCGGGCCCTCGAGGAACACGGACACGCTCGGCTCCTCCGCCAGCAGGACGCGGGCCACCTCCCCCTGAGCGGAGGCGGCGGACGCGAGCGCCACGATGAAGACGGCGACCGAGGCCAGGGCCAGGGACCGGACGCGGGGAAGGCAGAGGCGAAGACGGCGCGTGCCGGCGCTCATCACCCTGCGAGTATGACAGGGCGCCGGCGGGTAGGGCTCCGGGCTATCCCACAGTCGTGACCCGCGCCGTGGCAACATCGGACCATGTTCCTACCTGACCTGCTGGCTGGCAAGGTCGTGCTCGTGACCGGCGGCGGCACCGGCCTCGGGCTCTCGATGTCGAGGCGCTTCCTCGAGCTCGGCGCCCGCGTCGTCATCGCGAGCCGGCGCCTCGAGGTGCTCGAGGAGAGCGCTGCGAGCCTGACCGCCGAGACAGGGGGCGAGGTCGTGCCGCTCCGGCTCGACGTGCGCGACCCGGAGGCGGTGACCGCCACGGTCGACGCCGTCTACGAGCGCTTCGGCGACCTCGACGTGCTGGTGAACAACGCGGCCGGCAACTTCGCCTCCCCCACCGAGCGCCTGTCGCACCGGGCCTTCGATGCCGTCCTGGGCATCGTGCTGCACGGCACCGTCTACCTGACTCTCGAGGTCGGCAAGCGCTGGATCCAGGCGGGCCGCGGCGGGACGGTGCTGTCGATCGCCGCCACCTACGCCGAGAGCGGGTCCGGCTACGTCGTGCCGTCGGCCGTCGCCAAGGCCGGGGTCGTGTCGCTCACTCGCTCCCTCGCCGCCGAGTGGGGCCGGCACGGCATCCGGCTCAACGCCGTCGCCCCCGGCCCGTTCCCGACCGAGGGCGCCTGGAGCCGCCTGATGCCCACGGAGGAGCTGCAGCGGGCGTTCCTGGCCCGCGTGCCCCTCGGCAGGGTGGGCGAGCACCGCGAGCTGGCCGACCTGGCGGCCTACCTCGTATGCGACGGGTCGGCCTACGTCAACGGCGCCCTCGTCTACATCGACGGGGGCGAGAGCGTCTACAACGCCGGCGAGTTCAACGCGCTCTCGGAGCTGTCGGACGAGCAATGGGACGAGCTGGCCGCGCGGCGGAAGAGGTAGCGCCGCGGCGCCGCGGCGTCTTCGTCAGAGGTCGGGGCCGCCCGGCATCTCCAGCCGGAAGACGCCGGTGGCGTCCTGGTACGCGACCCGCACCGTGTAGACCCCGCCGCCCAGCTCGAACAGCTCGCTCATGGCGATGCGCTCGCCGGTGCGGTAGGTGCGCTCGAACAACTTCGTCTCCGCCTGGCCTTGCCGGCCGGTCTGGAAGCTCGTGGGGCGCTCGAAGAGGACGGTGACCGTGACGGTGCCGCGCCTCACGTCGCCGCCGAAGCGCACGGGCATGTCGTCGCGCATGACGGTGCGGCGGCTCGTCTCGGCCACGTGGTCCATCTTGTAGAGGAGGATGGGCGTCTGGGTCGGAACGCCGAGGTACCACCCCCGTAGCTCGCCCACGACGAAGAAGATGGCCGCCAGTACCAGGATGAAGCCGAGCAGGTCGCGCATGTGAGACAGATGATAACGTCCTCGCGCCGCGATTTCCGTGGGCGATGTCATGCGTGTCCCGGTAGCGGGGCCGGTCCTGGTCCCGGTCCGCGACGGTGGACGTGGCCGAGACGGCGCTGGGCGCCGCCGCCCGCAGGCTAGCGGCGCCCAGCGCCATGCGCGCCGATCAGAGGTTCAGGGCGCGACGCTCCCGGCGGCCGCCCGCTTGATGTTGCGGAGCACGGTGTGCAGGATGCCGCCGTTGCGGAAGTAGTCGATCTCGACGGGCGTGTCGAGTCGGCAGACGACCTTGAACTCGACCGTGCTGCCGTCCTCCCGCGTGGCCCTCACCGTGACCTGCTGGCGCGGAGCGATGGGTTCCGCGACGTCGACGTCGAACGTCTCGGTGCCGCTCAGGCCGAGCACGTCAGCGTCCTGACCGTCGAGGAACTGCAGCGGCAGGACGCCCATGCCCACGAGGTTGGACCGGTGTATGCGCTCGTAGCTCCGCGCGATCACGGCCTTGACGCCGAGGAGGTAGGTGCCCTTCGCCGCCCAGTCGCGGCTCGAGCCCATGCCGTAGTCCTGGCCGGCGATCACGATCGTCGGCACGCCCTTCGCGATGTAGTTGCGGCTGGCCTCGAAGACGCTCTTGACCTGGCCGTCGGTGAAGTCGGTCGTGAAGCCGCCCTCGGTGCCGGGGGCGACCTGGTTCTTGAGGCGGATGTTCGCGAAGGTGCCTCTCGTCATGACCCTGTCGTTGCCGCGGCGCGAGCCGTAGGAGTTGAAGTCCTTCTTCTCGACGCCGTGCTCGAGCAGGTACTGCCCGGCGGCGCTGTTGGCGGCGATCGCGCCGGCCGGCGAGATGTGGTCGGTCGTTACGGAGTCTCCGACCTTCACCAGCACGCGCGCGCCGGAGATGGGCTGGACGGACCCGGCCTCGTCTGGCATGTCGATGAAGAAGGGCGGCTCCTGGATGTACGTCGACGAGCCGTCCCACTCGAAGAGCGTGCCCCCGCGCACCGGGATCGCGTTCCACTCCTCGTTCGAGCGCTCGAT
>JBIQIQ010000025.1:0-23557 GCA_044507975.1 Deinococcaceae bacterium | reverse complement strand
CATCCGGATCGTGAGCTTCGCTCCCGAGCTGCCCGGCGCCACCGAGCTGACGCGCCGGCTCGTCGAGCGCGGCATCGTCGCGGCCGCCGGGCACTCCGAGGCCTCCGACGAGGACCTGGCGCGCTGCGAGGCGCACGGCCTCTCCCACATGATCCACCTGTGGAGCGGCCAATCCACCACGTACCGGCGTGGCCCCTACCGCGTGCCGGGCATCCTGGAGGCCTCGCTCGCGTCGGAGACCTTGACCGGCGAGGTCATCGCCGATGGCAAGCACCTGCCGCCGACCCTGCTACGACTGGCGCGGCGCGCGTTCGGGCCCGAGAGGCTCTGCGTGGTGTCCGACGCCACCAGTGGCGCCGGCCTGCCCGACGGCTCGCCGTTCACGCTGGGTGAGGTGACCTACGTCGTGAGGGACGGCGTCGGCATGCTGCAGGACGAGAGCGCCTTCGCGGGCAGCAGCACGCTGCTCGATGGCATGCTCAGGGTGCTGGTCCAAGGCGTGGGGTTCCCGCTCCACGAGGCCGTGCGCATGGCCAGCCTCACGCCGGCCGGCGTGATCGGCCTGGACCGGAGCAAGGGCTCGATCGCCGTCGGCAAGGACGCCGACCTCGCCGTGTTCTCGCCCGAGCTGAGACCGCTAGCGACCGTCATCGCGGGCGAGCGGGTCTGGGCGCGCGAGCCGAACACGGCGGCCCCACGATGAGACGCCACCCCCGCGCCCCGCGGGGACGGAGCCTGCGGCTCCGAGGAGGAGAAGAGAGTTGACCCAACCAGTCCAGAGCTTCCAGGTCGACGAGCTGCCCGTGTCGGTCTACGCGGGCGAGGAGGCGCTCGGCGCCGCCGCCGCCGCCGACATGCTCGCCATCATCCGGGACGCGATCGGCGCGCGCGGCCGCGCCAACCTGATCCTCGCCACTGGCAATTCCCAGCTCGCCTTCCTGCGGGCCCTGCGCGCTGCCGAAGGCGTCGACTGGTCGAAGGTGACCGTCTTCCACATGGACGAGTACATCGGCATCGACCCGTCTCACCGGGCGAGCTTCCCGCGGTTCCTGCGCCAGCACTTCTTCGACCACGTGGAGGGCGCGACGTTCCACCCGATCCCGGGAGACGCAGGGCGCGTGGCAGCGACCTGCGCCGAGTACGAGAGGCTCCTGCGTGAGAACCCCGCCGACGCCGTGGCGCTCGGTTGGGGAGAGAACGGCCACCTCGCGTTCAACGACCCGCCTTTCGCCGAGTTCGACGACCCCGTCTGGGTCAAGGCGATCAAGCTCGACGAGGTGAGCCGCAGGCAGCAGCTCGGCGAGGGCCACTTCGACTCGCTGGACGAGGTCCCGACCCACGCGATCACCCTCACGATCCCCGCGCTGCTCGCGGCGAAGCGCGTGCTGTGCATCGTGCCGGAGGCTCGCAAGGCCAAGGCCGTGCACGAGTGCCTGCGGCTCCCGGTCTCCGAAGACCGGCCCGGCTCGGTGCTGCGCACCGTGGGACACGCCCGGCTCTACCTCGACCAGGACTCGGCCGCCCGCCTCTAGCCGGGCCGCTCCGATGGACCTCCGGCGGCTCGCCGGAAGATGGGACTACTGCGAATGAAGTACGTGTTCTCGACCGGCGATACGACGCGCTACCGCTTCCCGACCCACACCAACCTGCTGGTGATGGACCGTGCCGACGCGGAGGCCAGCGAGAGCTTCATCACCGTCATGGAGCCCGGTGAGTCGCCGCCGCTGCACAAGCACGACGACACCGAGCAGGTCTTCTACGTGCTGTCGGGACGCGGACGCCTGGAGGTCGGGCCGAGCGCGGAGGACCAGGGAGAGATCGGGCCGGGCGACCTCGTGCGGATCCCTCCCGGTACGCTCCACCGCGTGCCGTGCGTGGGCGAGGAGCCGCTGCGCTACCTCGTCGTCGACTGCTTCCCGGGCGGGAGGCCGCGCCACGAGCCGACGTGGGAGTCGCACGTACGGACGGTCTGCGCCGAGAACGGCTGGGACTTCGACGAGGTGAGGCGCTGACCGACCCGGCCCAGGCCGACCCCCTCGACCCCGATACCGGGAGAACCGCCTCCCGCCCGCACCTGACGGTGGGGGAGACCGCCCGCCAGTGGTGGCCCCTGGCCGGTGGCTGGGTCCTGATGACGGCCGAGCTGACGGTGTTCAGCGCGATCGTCGCCCGCATGGCCGAACCCGCCGTGCAGCTGGCCGCGTGGGGCGTGGTTTTCGCCGTCTCGACCCTCGTGCAGTCGCCCTCGACCGCTCTGCTGCCGACCGCGACGGCGATGGCGCGCGACCGCGGGTCGTTCGCGCAGCTGTCGCGCTACGCGCTCATCGTCATCGGCGCCCTCACCGCTCTCCACGCGCTCGTCGCGCTGACGCCCCTCTACGGCGTCGTCGTGCGGGGAGCCATGGGCGTGCCGGAGGAGGTCGCGGCGGCCGTGCGGCCCGCGCTGATCATCATGCTGCCGTGGACGTTCGGGACCGGCGTGCGGCGCTTCCTGCAGGGCGTGATGATCCGCTTCGGGCACCCCCGCGTGGTGATCTTCGGCGCGCTCCTGCGCCTCGCCGTCGGCACGGGGGTGATGATCGTCGGCACGGCCATCGACCGGCTGCCGGGGGCGCAGCTCGCCGCCACGGCGATCATCGTCGCCGTCCTCTGCGAGCTGGCCTACAACCGATGGCGGTTCGCGGCGGTCATGCCACCGCGGCTCCCGACGCGGGCGACCGAGGAGCGCGAGCTGACGCTGCGCCGCTTCTTCGCGTTCTACCTACCGCTCGTGCTCATGACCGTGCTGACGATGTTCGTCCAGACGCTGGTCACCGTCGTCCTCGGGCGCATGCCGCTGCCCCTGGAGTCGCTGGCGGTGTGGCCTGTGCTGTTCAGCCTCCTCGTCATCCTGCAGAGCCCGGGCATGGCTTACACCGAGGTCGTGATCAGCCTCCTCGAGAGGCCCGGCGCCGCGCGCCTCCTGAAGCGCGTCACATGGGCCGCGGCGGCGGGCCTGACGGCGCTGCTCGTGGCGGTCGCCGCCACCCCGCTGGCGCGCGCCTGGTTCGGGGGCGTCTCCGGGCTCCCCCCGGTCCTGGCGGAGCTCGCGACGGCGGGGCTGTGGCTCGCCGTGGCGGTGCCGGGCCTGCGTCTCGTGACGAGCTGGTACCAGGGCGTGATCATCTCCGGGGAGAGGACCCGGGCGATCCTCGAGTCGGTGCTGGTGTTCCTGGCGGTCGCGGGCCTGTTGCTCGGGGCCGGCGTGGTGTGGGGCGGAGCGACCGGGCTCTACGTGGGGATGGTGGCCACCACGGCCGCGATGGCCGCCCAGGCAGGGTGGTTGGCGCGACGCGCCGGCCCGCTGCTGCGCGGGGCGACCGGGGCGGCCCCATGAGCCCTGTGCAGCAGCACTGGCAGCGCGCCCGAGGAGGTCCGAGTTGAAGCGCACTCCCAACCTGCTCTTCCTGATGACCGATCAGCAGCGGGCCGACACGGTCGCGCAGGGCGGCCCGTGCCTGACGCCCAACCTTCAGGCGCTGGCGAGGGAAGGCGCCGACCTCGGCCGCTGCTACGCCCCCAACCCGATCTGCTCGCCGACGCGGGCCAGCCTCTTCACCGGGCTGCTGCCTCACGCCCACGGCATGGTCGACGTCACGCACGCCGTGCCGGCCACGCGCGCCGACCTCGCTCCGGGCCTCGAGTTCTGGACCTCCCGCCTCAAGGCTGCCGGCTACCGCGTCGGCTACTTCGGCAAGTGGCACGTGGAGCGCAGCGACGAGCTCGAGCGCTTCGGCATCGACGAGTACGAGGTCGAGCTGCGCCTCACCGGACTGCCCGTACACGACGCTCCGCTCGATCCGCGCGTCGAGATCGACCAGCCCGGCTACCGGCGCTTCCTGCTCGCCGGCGTCACGGACGCTCCGGTCGCCGAGACCCCGGAGGCGCGCCTGGTCGACAGGGGCTTGGCGTTCCTGCGTGACGCCGCGGGGGACGAGCGGCCGTGGGCCCTGTTCGTGGCGACCGAGGCGCCCCACGACCCCTACGTCGCCCCGCGCGAGCACTACGAGCGCTACGATTCGGCTGCCATCGCGCTACCGGCGTCCTTCGAGGACGACCTGGTAGGCAGACCCGCCATCTACCGTCGCATCGCCGCCGCCTGGGACCAGCTCGACGAGGGCCAGGTCAGGCAGGCCATCGCCTGCTACTACGCCGCTTGCTCCCTGGTCGACGACCAGTTCGGCAGGCTGCTCGAGGCCCTGGACGCGAGCGGCACGGCCGACGACACCTACGTCGTGTTCACCTCCGACCACGGCGACTACCTCGGCGCCCACGGGATGTTCCTCAAGGGGGTCGCCCCGTTCGAGGAGGCCTACCGCGTGCCTCTCCTCGTGCGCGGGCCCGGGATCGTCCCGGGCACCCGGGTGGAGGAGCCGGTCAGCCTCCTCGACCTGGGTCCGACGCTCACGCGCCTGCTGCTCGGCCAGGAGTTCGGCGGCCACGGCCGCGACCTGAGTGGGCTCCTCATGGGCGGCGCCAGTCCGGCCGGCGCGGGCGGAGGCTCCGAGCCCGGCCTCTCGCAGGCCTACGCGGAGTTCCACGGCCAGCGCCTCGGCTACACGCAGCGCATCGTCTGGCGCGGCCACTACAAGTACGTGTTCAACGGCTTCGACGCCGACGAGCTCTACGACCTGGAAGCGGACCCGCACGAGCTCCGCAACCTCGCCGGCGAGCCGGACGCGCGCGAGGTGCTGAGGGAGATGGCCTCTCACATGTGGCGGGTCGTGCGGGAGACCGGCGACGACACGCTCGGGAAGGCCGAGTACGGCATGTTCCGCTTCGCCCCGGTGGGGCCGAACGAGACGGAGAGAGGATGAGGATGACGAGCGAACTCGACGCGTTCCGGCCCGACTTCGGCCTGACGGACAAGATGTGCGTGCTGACCGGGGCGACCGGCGTGCTGGGCAGCGTGATGGCGAGGGGCCTGGCCGCCGCCGGGGCGAGGGTCGCCCTGGTCGGTCGGCGAGCGGAGCTGGCGGAGGCGCTGGCCGCGGAGATCACCGCGGCGGGCGGCACGGCGCGAGCCGCGCCCGCCGACGTGCTCGACCAGGCCGGCCTGGAGCGCGTGCGCGCCGAGCTGCTGGAGGAGTGGGGCGGCGTCGACCTGCTCGTGAACGCCGCTGGCGGCAACCAGCCCGGCGCCACGCTACGGCCCGACCAGTCGGCCTTCGACCTCCAACCGGAGGCGATGCGCCAGGTGATGGACCTCAACTTCTTCGGGACGTTCCTGCCTACTCAGGTCTTCGCGCGCGAGATGTCGCAGCGCGGGGGCGCGATCGTCAACGTCTCGTCGATGGCGGCGTTCCAGGCGATCACCAGGGTGGCGGGCTACTCGGCGGCCAAGGCGGCCGTCGAGAACCTCACCCGCTGGCTCGCCACGACGCTCGCCAAGCAGGAGGGCCCCGGCGTGAGGGTCAACGCCATCGCCCCGGGCTTCTTCGTCGCCGAGCAGAACCGCGCGCTGCTGCTCGACGAGGACGGCTCCCTCACGCCGCGCGGCCGCACGATCGTCGACAAGACGCCGATGGGCCGCTTCGGCGAGGCAGAGGAGCTCCTCGGCGCGCTCATCTGGCTGCTCAGCGACGCCAGCCGGTTCGTCACCGGCGTCGTCGTGCCGATCGACGGCGGGTTCTCAGCCTTCTCCGGCGTCTGACTCCCGCTCGTAGCGCGCCCTGGTCTCGGGGCTCATCGGGTAGGTGCCGGCCACGGGAGCCCCGGCGAGGATCTGACGCTCGATCCAGGCCTCCTCGCGTTCCTTGGCGTGCGCCTGCCTGGCGACCTCGTCCGACATGTGCCTGGGGATGACGACGACCCCGTCGTCGTCGCCCACGACCGCGTCGCCGGGTCGCACCTGCACCCCGCCGCACGTGACGGCCAGGTCGAGGTCCTCAGGGTGGTGAGCCACGAGGTTGGTGTTGGCGTTCATCCCGCTGGCGTAGGAGGGCATGCTCAGGCCGGCGATGAAGGCGCCGTCGCGGAACGGGCCGTCGGAGACGATGCCGGCCGCGCCGCGCGCCACCATGCGCGCGACGAGCATCCCACCCATCGTGCCCGCGCGCTGCTCTCCGCGGGCGTCGATCACGAGCACCTGGCCCGCCTCGATCTCGTCGGCGATGCGGCGCTGAGGGTTCTCGGCGCGCTGCCAGAGAGGCAGCGTCTCGAGGTCGTCGCGCGCCGCGATGTAGCGGAGCGTGCGGGCGACGCCGAACATTCGCTCGCCCGACCGCAGGCGGACGACGCCGCTCATCACCTGGTTCTTGAGGCCGCGCATGAACAGCACCGTGGCGAGCGTGGCGGTGCTCGTCTCTGCGAGCAGCCGCGCGGTCTCGTCGTCGAGCGGGGAGAGGTCCGGCCTCATGCCGCGCCCGCCTGAGACCGCGTCCTCACGGCCGCCCCTCCGCGGCCAGGTTGCGCCGTCTCTCGTCCGCGATGCCAGCCTCCAGCGCGGGCGCCTCGGACCTGTAGCGTTCGGCCGGGTAGGGGAAGCCCTCGAGCTCGTTGGCGGGCCTGCCGGGGTCGCGCGGCGACGCGTAGTGCGCCCAGATCGCCGAGATCTTGCCGGCGTCGTCGAACTCGTACCACTCCGACCCGCGGATCCTCTCGCCCACGCGCGGCTTGAAGTGGGTCCACTCGACGCAGATCTGCTCCCCGTCGCAAGCGATGCGGTCGATCGTCCACTGCGAGCCCTTCTCGCGCACGAAGCCGATCCACAGGTCCTCGATCGCGCCCCGCCCGAGGTAGGGCCCGCCGGTGCCGGGCGGGAAGTAGTGCACGCAGCCGTCGGCCAGCACCTCGGCGAAGCGCTCGCGGCTGGCTGCGTTGCAGGCGTCGAAGTAGGCCTCGACGGCCGCGACCATGGCGCGCCGCCGGCTCTCGTCTACCGGTCTCGGGGTCAAGGTGAGGTCCTCTCGTGCGCTCTGGGCGCCTCGCGTTCGCGCTGCTGGAGCATCGCCTCCACCCGGCCCGCGCCTCGGTGGCGGCCGCGGGTGGTAATACCAGGGATGCCGTCCCGAAGCCTACGTTGGCGCCCGAGCCCGGTCAAGGAACGCCCAGGGCGGAGGTGGGAGGCGTGAGCGCCAGGCCCGTGCTGCTCGTGACGGGCGCGGCGGGACGCGTCGGCGGCGCGCTGCGGCCGTACCTGCGCCAGCGGTACGACCTGCGGCTCCACGACCGCGTGCCGGCGCCGGAGCTCCAGGCCGGCGAGACGGCGATCGTCGGCGACCTGGCCGGCTACGCCGACGTGCGCGATGCCGCCGCCGGGGTCGACGGGGTGGTGCACCTCGCCTGCGTCCATGGCCTCGGGCTCCGGTTCGCCGACTCCCTCGACGCGAACTTCGTCGGCACGATGAACGTGCTGGAGGCCATACGTGAGCACCGCGTGCCGCGGCTCGTGTACGCGAGCAGCCACCACGTGCTCGGGATGCACCCCAGCGCCGGGTTCGCCGGCGACGCGGCCGAGCCCGCGCCGGACTCGGTCTACGGGCTCGGGAAGGCCTTCGGGGAGCTGGCCTGCCGCACTTACGCCGAGCGCCACGGGACCTGCACCCTCGTCGTGCGCATCGGGAACGCGGACCCGCAGGTGGGGGACGCCCGGGCGCTGCGCATGTGGACGAGCGCGCGCGACCTCGCCCAGCTGGTGACGATCGGGCTCGAGCACCCCGCCGTGACGTTCGACGTCGTGTACGGGGTCTCGGTCTGCCCCGAGCCGCTCTTCGCCAACGACCGCGCGCGCGAGCTCGGCTACCGGCCCCAGGACCGCGCCGCCGAGCACCTGGCCGAGGGCTTCGTGCCCTACGACGCGATGCCGCCGGCGAGCGGACGCGACCACGTGGGCGGCGCGTACGCGGTCGCCGAGCTGCCGCGCGCCGAGGAGGAACCATGAGGATCGAGAAGGTCGAGACGCTGGTCGTCGACATCCCCTTCACCGACGGCGGCAGGGGCGAGGGCATCGGCCCGACGACCTGGAACAAGCTCGAGATGATGCTGGTGCGCCTCGAGGACGAGCACGGCAACGTCGGCTGGGGCGAGGGCTTCGGCTACTTCGTCACCGACGCCACCAAGGCCGTGGTCGACCGCATGATCGCCCCCCTGCTGTCAGGCAGCGTGGTCGAGGACGTCCCCGCCTGGAACCTGGCCACGCAGAGGCGCCTGCACCTGTTCGGCCGCTACGGCATAACCCTGTACGCGGTCTCGGCGGTGGACATGGCGCTCTGGGACCTGCGGGCCAAGAGGGAGCAGGTCCCGCTGCACGTGCTGCTGGGAGGCGCCGGCTCGCCAGCGCCCGTCGGCTTCTACGCCAGCCTCGTGCGGTACGGCGACCCGGACGTGGCCACCGCCGTATGCGAGCGGGCGCTTGCCGACGGCTTCACCGACCTCAAGCTCCACGAGATCACGCTGCCGGACATCGAGGCGTGCCGGGCCGCCGTGGGGCCGGACGTGCCCATCTCGGTCGACGTCAACTGCAACTGGAGCGCCGGGTTCGCTCTCGACGCCATGCCGCGCCTGATCGAGCTCGGCGCCAGCTGGCTCGAGGAGCCGACGTTCCCGCCCGAGGGCTACGGCGAGCTGGCCTCGCTCAGGGGCCATGGCCTGCCGGTAGCGGCGGGGGAGAACTGGTGCACGGCGGTGCAGTTCCGCGACGCCCTGGCGGCCGGTGCCGTCGACCTGGCCCAACCGAGCGTGACGAAGGTCGGGGGCGTCAGCGAGTTCGTCGCGGTCGGCGCGGCCTGCGGCGAGGCCGGCGTCGACCTGCTCCCGCACTGCCCATACTTCGGACCGGGCATGCACGCGAGCCTGCACCTGGCCGCCGCGCTCCCGAGCGTCCGGCAGCTCGAGTGGCTCTACGTCGAGCCGGACGCTTGGCTCGCGCGCTTCGAGCGCGGCGAGGCGGGCCGGGTGGCCGTGCCTACCGCGCCGGGCCTCGGCTTCGAGCCCGACCCCGAGGTGCTCGCCAGGTACCGGAGGCTGTGAGGCTGCGACTCGGCCGTCAGCCCTGCTTCAGGAACAGCCCCACCGACGCGTCGTCGCTGACGTCCTGGTACGGGTAGGCCAGCCCCTCCAGCGCTCGCCTGAGCTCCTCGCGCTGGTCGGGCGGCGCCTCGATGCCTGCCAGCACCCGCCCGTAGTCGGCCCCGTGGTAGCGGTAGTGGAACAAGGTGATGTTCCAGGCCGGGTGCAGGCTCTCCAGGAAGCGCAGCAGCGCTCCCGGGCGCTCGGGGAACTCGAAGCGGAAGATCTGCTCGTGCTTCACGGCCCTCGCCCGCCCTCCGACGAGGTACCGGGTGTGGGCCTTGGCGGTCTCGTTCTCGCTGAGGTCGGTGACGCTGAACCCGCCGCCCGCGAGGCGCTCGATGAGGGCGCGCTTCTCGCCCTCACCTTCCCTGAGCGCGACGCCCACGAAGATCTGGGCCTGCTCCGGGTCGGCGTAGCGGTAGCTGAACGCCGTGATCGTGCGGCCGTTGAGCATCCGTATGAACCGCCGGTAGCTGCCGGGCCTCTCCGGCATGCCGACCGCCAGGAGCGCCTCGAGACCCTCGCCGAGCTCGGCGCGCTCGGCGACGTGCCTGAGCCTGTCGAAGTTGAGGTTCGCCCCCGAGAGCACGGCAGCCAGGCCCCCGCCCTCCCCGCGGCTCCGCGCCGCGTAGGCCTTGAGGCCGGCCAGGGCCACGGCCCCCGCCGGCTCCGCGATCGCGCGGCAGTTCTCGTAGACGTCCTTGATCGCAGCGCAGATCGCGTCCGTGTCGACGGTGACGATGTCGTCGAGCGCCTCGCGGCACAGCCGGTAGGTGAGGTCGCCGGCGCGCTTGACGGACACGCCGTCGGCGAAGAGCCCCACCTCGGGCAGCGTCACCGGGCCGCCGGCAGCGAACGCCGCCTTCATCGACGCCGCGTCCTCCGGCTCGACGCCGATGAGCCTGACCTCGGGCCGGAGGTAGCGCACGACGGCCGCGACGCCGGCCGCGAGGCCGCCGCCCCCGACGGGTAGGAACAGCGCCGCGAGCGGGTCGGGATGCTGGTGGAGCAGCTCGACGCCGATCGTGCCCTGCCCGGCGATGACGTCGATGTCGTCGAACGGGTGAACGAAGGTGGCGCCGCTCTCGGCTTCGAGCGCGCGAGCGTGGGCGTAGGCGTCGTCGTAGCCCTCGCCGTGCGTGACCACGGTCGCCCCCAGGCGCTCGATCGCGTTCACCTTGATGTCAGGCGTGGTCGTCGGCACGACCACGGTCGCCTCGATGCCCAGGCGGGACGCGGCCACGGCGACCCCCTGTGCGTGGTTGCCGGCCGAAGCGCAGATCACCCCGGCGGCGCGCGCGGCCGGGGGCAGCCTCGCGACCTTGTTGTAGGCGCCCCGCAGCTTGAAGGAGAACACCGACTGCAGGTCCTCGCGCTTCAGCCTCACCGCCCTGCCCAGCCGCTCGCTGAGCCGCGGCATGAGGTCGAGCGGCGTCTCGACAGCGACGTCGTAGACGCGCGCGGTCAGGATCCTGCGCACCACGTCCTGCATCCGCAGACAGTAACCGCTGGGAGGGGGCGTCGTCACCCGCGCGGGCGGGCGGCGCTCGCTGATGAGACCGCCACGCGGGCGTGGCGGATGCCGCAGGAGGCGCCTTACGGCGTCGTAAGCTCGGCTCATCCGATGCGGAGCTTCCGGCCCCAAGTCGCAGGCCGTTACCTCGAGCGGCGCCGCCTGCTGGACCAGCTGCCAGACCAGCCCGGCTTCGTCGTCTCGCTGGAGGCGCCGTACGGTTACGGCAAGAGCGTCCTCGCCAGCCAGTGGGCGAGCGCGCTCGAGGACGCCGGTTGGAACGCCGTCTGGCTCTCGGCCCGCCACCTCGGGGTGCGGCCGCTCCTCACCGCGAGCCTCGGCCTATCGAACTCGGCGCCGTGGCCGGCCGTGCTCGACACGTTGTGGCAGGACCGTACGGTCGTGGTGCTCGAGGAGCTCGAGGGCCTGGCCGACCACGAGGAGCTCACCCCGCTGCTGCAGGACGTGCGGGGCCTGCTGCTGATAGCCAGCCGGGTCGAGCTGACGTCGACCGAGCTGCCGCGGCTCATCACCCAGGGCCGGCTCGTGCGCCTGCGGGCTCGCGACCTCGCGTTCACGGCCGACGAGACGGCGAAGCTGTTCGGCGACGAGGCGACTGGCCGGCGGATGCAGGCGCTCACGGAAGGTTGGCCCCTGCCGCTGCACTTCGCCGTGATCACCGGGGAGATGCCCGCCAGCGCCGCCCTGGTCGAGGGCATGCGAGCCAGCGTGGAATCCGCGCTCTGGGAGGAGGCGCTGCTGCTCGCCACGCTCCCACACCTGCCCGGTAGCGCGGCTACGTCCGCCACCCAGGAGCTGGCGGACGACGGGTTCGTGCAGTTCGGTGAGGAGGGCTTCCGGCTGCACCCCTTGGTCGCCGATCGCCTCCTCGACGGTCATCGGGAGGAAGCCAAAGCCGTCCTGGAGCGCGAGGCAGGCAGGCTGCCGCCGCTGCTGCTGGGGGAGGCCCTCGAGCGCTGCGGTGACCTGAGAGGTCTCGCTCGGCTCTTCGAGACGCCCCGCTCCCAGGTCTACCGGCAGGCGCCAGACACGTTCGTCCGCTGGGACGGCCTGATCGGTGGCGAGCGCAGCGCCAGGCGGCTGATCACCGTCGGAGGGGCGCTGCGCGCCCTCGGGCGGTTCGATGAGTGCGTCCGGACCCTCGAGGCGGCCCTCGTGGCGCCAGACCTCACGCCGGAGGAGGAGCTGCTCGCGCTCAAGGACCTGTGCTGGGCGCAGGCGATCGTCGCACCCGAGCGCGCGGTCGCCTCCGTGGAGCGCGGGGAGGCGCTGTTGGGCCTCGTCGACCCCGAGCTCGCCGGCCGTTTCCTCTCCGACGCCTCTTTCGTCGACACTATGGCCGGCAGGTACGCCGAGGCCGAGGCCAAGCTTCGACGCTCGCTCGAGCGCCTGCCGCACGGCAACCAGTACCGGACGGGCTCGCACATCAACCTCGCGCTGAACCGCTGGGACAGGCTGGGCGATTTCGATGGGCGGCTCGCCGCTCAGACCGAGACGCTGGCGGCCGTGCAGCGGCTCTACCCGAGCGATGCCCCAGGGCAGTGCCGGGACATCGCGATGCTCAACCTGTGGCGTGGCGACGAGGGAGCGGCCCGCGCCTACCTCGAGCAGGCGCTGGCGGCCGCCCGCAGCAACCCGCTCGTGCGGCTCGAGGCCACGGCAGCGCTCGCGGCGCTCGACCGAGACCCGGAGCCGTTCGCCGTGCTTCTGGACGCCGCGATGCTGTGGCAGGACGCCTACACCCTCGACGTCGTGGCCATGTACGCCATCGACGCCCTCCCCCCAGGCGCGCCGCTCGAGCAAGCCAGGGGCATGCTCGAGGCGGCGCCGGAGCCGCGGCTCGCGGCGGCCGCGTACGCGCTTCGCCTGGCGGGGGCGGGCGAGGAGGAGGCCGCCTTGTCGGTCATCGACGCGGCGCTGGTCGGCGCCGAGGAGCGCGCCTACCGCCTCTACCTGCTGGCCGCGCGCTACCGGATCGGCAGGGAGCGCGAGGACCTCGAGGCGTTCATCGCCCTGACGACGGCCGGGGCGAGGCTCCTGCCAGGCTTCGTGCCGCTGGCCGACCTGCCGGAGGACAGGCCCGAGCTCGCCGGCGCCTACCCGATCGCCGACGTCCTTCGGGCTGGCTGGCAGGAGGCCGTACGTGGTCGGCTCGACGAGGTGCCCGATCTCGAGCTGACCCTGCTGGGGAGCTTCGACCTCAGGTTGTTGGGGGAGAGCCTCGAGCTGACCGACAGGCAGCGGCAGATGGTGACGCTCTTCGCGATCGGCCACAACCGCCAGGAGGTGGCCGAGGCGCTGTGGCCCGAGGTCGACGCCGAGAAGCAACGGAACAACATGGGCGTCCAGATGAGCCTCCTGCGCTCGACGCTGGAGCCGTGGGGCGTGCCGACCTACGTCTTCCGGGACGGCCTCAAGCGGTTGTCGTCCGACCACGCGCGGCTGTGCGCCGCGCTGGCGGCCGGCGACGCCGACGAGGTGAGCCGCGCGTACCGCGAGCCGTTCGCGCCCGACCTCGACGTCGACGCGATCGCCGAGCACCGCGCCTGGCTGCATCGCGAGGTCGTGGCTTGTCTCAGCCGGGCGGCTCTCGACGCGGCCGACGACCGGGCGGCCGCGTTCCTCGAGAGGGTGTGCGAGCTCGAGCCCCTGGACGAGGAGGCGCTGAGGCAGCTCCTCGAACGGCTCGTCGCCAGCGGACGCGGCGGCGCCGCGCGGCGCCGCTACGAGGCGTTCCGGACCCGTCTGCAGCTCGAGACAGGGCTCGAGCCCCTGCCAGAGACCGCCGCGGTGCTCCACGGCGCCTGAGCGGGCGGCCGCGTTTAAGCGCGGCTTTGGCGCCTCGCCCTTACCCTTACGCTCACTTGACCGCGCCCGTGCGAGCCTCGCCCGGTCGCCAGGAGGTGAAGGGTGAGGACAGCTGCCCTGAAGACGACCGTTGCCCTGCTGGTCTGCGCCTGCATGGCCGCGTGCGCTCCAGCGCCGGGCCGCGCCACCGTGACCTACGACGCGGAGCCCCGCGACGTCATCGCCACGCTGGCCCGCCGGTCAGCCGCGATCACGCCACCCGACGGCTACGACCACTTCAGCGTCGAGACGATCGGGGAGTCGAGCGTGACGCTGCGTGCCGACCCGGTGCTGGGCGTGAGCATCGTCGGGTTCGTCGCAGGTGTCAACACCGAGCCGGCGCGAGTCACGGTCACGACCTTCGCCGAGGGCCGGGAGACGATCGTCGTGATCAGCGTGTTCCCCAGCCGTCTCGAGGCGGTCTACGAGAGCGTCGTCGCGTTGCTCGACGAGACTTTCGGACGCACGCTCTCGCTGCCGGGCGGAGGCTCCCTCAGGACCCCCTGAGGCACCTGGCGCTACCGGGCGTGCACCTCGAAGTCGTCGAACACCCAACGCCCCGTGCCGGCGACGACCAGGCCGATCCCGTCGCCCGAGGGTCCTCCAGGATGCCCGGCGGTGTCCAGCGTCGCGGCCAGCTCGCCGTTGACGACGAGGTGGAGGCGCGCCCCGTCGGGCAGCACGATCAGCTCGTTGGGAGCGTCGCCCCGCACGTGGGGCGACTCGCCGGTCACGAGAGGCCGGTAGCCCTGCTCGTCGAGCACGTAGATGCCGTAGCCCTGGCCGCCCGTGAGAACGAAGGCGTAGAAGCGGTGCGTACCCGGCTCGACGCGGTAGATGAGCCCGGCTCCTGGCGCTTCCGCGTAGCGCCCGGCGACGGTCACCGAGGCCGCCACCTCGGCGCCGCGGGCCTCCAGCCAGGGGCCCGCGTGACGCGGCTCGACGAAGTAGTACCTGATCATCGAGGCGTCGGTCGCGTTCTCCACCGCCAGGCCGCCCTCGGCGAGGCTGGCGACGAACGGGGTATCGGGCCTATGGCCGAACTCGATGACGCCGGCCATCACGTAGAGCGGGTGGGCGTCATCCCCGAACCGCTCGCTGAACACGCTCCGCCACTCTGCCTGGGCCGCGGCGGTCCCTGCCAGGGCGAGGACCAGTCCCAACGCCGTGGCGACCTGACGTGCTGAACTCCTCATCGGATCACCTCGCCGGCAGGATGCAGCCGGTCACCTTAATCCCGACTTAGTAGCCGCCCTGGCATAGTCGCCGGCATGCGCCATCTCTTTGCAGCTCCCGTCCGAGGCCAGGGCCGTACCGTGACCGTGACGCGCGGACGGCGATCAAGATGAGGACCACCCGCTACCGCCGGCTCGCGCTGGCGGCCTGCGTGATGAGCGCGCAGCTCGCCATGGCCCAGCTCCCCGGGGTGCCGCCGGTCCAGGCAGGCATGCGCGCGACCTTCTACTCCTCGAGCGCGAGCATCAGGGGCAGCTACCAGCAGGCGGTCCTCAAGCCAGACTGCGACCCGACCGTCGAGGACTGCTGGGTGGATCCGGGCACCGGCCAGCGGTTCGGGCAGGAGGAGGTGCCCACGGCAGCAGGGCAGGGTTACGTCAACGTCGACATCCTCCACCTCGACGCTCAGACCTGCGTCCTGCGCTTCACCTCCTACATGCTCGACTACACCACCGGGACCCTCCTCACCGCCGGGTCTCAGGGCGCGGTGACGACGGGGGGCACGTGCTCCGACTTCTGGGTCGACCCGGCCCTGCTGGGCCAGATGGAGGTCCAGAGCACCGGCGGCTACCGCGTGCTCAAGGGTCCCTACACGGTCGGCGGACTGACGGTGGAGGCGGTGTTGATATCGACGTTCGGCGCCAGCGGCTCGCAGAGCAGCTCCTACGACGCCGTGACAGGGCTACTGGTCGTCGGGAGCTCGAGGTCGCAGGGCGCGGCGGTGCCCACGATCTCGCCCGATGGCGCGGTGGGCGCCGGCGCGGGCAGCACGCATCTCAGCTACACGCAGGTCCTCGGTGCGCGGTTGATGGCCGGGTTGGCGCCCGTGGAGGACCTGCCTCCCCACGTTCTCGGCGCCAACCGGCTCGTCTTCGACTGCTCGATCACCACGGCCGCGCACGGGCTGGCGCAGATGACCTCCCCGTGCCGCGCCGAGGCCCACATCGGCCGGCGGACGAACCTGTGGGCCGAGGCTCGCTCGGTGATGTACACGCCGGACGCGATAGGGACCTGGTCGGTCGGGGAGTCCGACGCGGTCATAGTCGCGTCGGGGCACGGGGGCCTCTACGCCGCTCCTCGCCTGTTGGCGGGTCTGCGTCAGGGCGACGTCCTGGACGTCGACCCGGTGACGGGCGTGCGGACGACGGTCGCCTACGTCGACGGGTCCGTGGCCGCCATACTCGAGGAGAGCAACGCCGAGCGCAAGACGTTCGTCTACGACCTGAGCAGCGGCTGGCTCGTCCGACAGGTGACCGAGCAGCAGAACCCCACCGGCAGCTTCACGACTCGCATCGAGCTGGTGGCGGTCGAGTGATCAGGCCGGCGCTGCCACCAACGGCTCTCCCTCCGTCCGCTGGCGCTCCACCGCGCGCCGCTCGAACAGCCAGAAGGCGGCCGGCACCACGTAGAAGGTCAGCAGCGCCGACGTGGTGACGCCGCCGAGGATCACGAGACCGAGCGGGTAGCGCAGCTCGGAGCCCTCGCCCAGGCCGAGCAGTAGGGGGGCGCTGATCACGATGATGGTGACGGTCGTCATGACGATCGGCCGGAAGCGCACGGCCGCGGCGTGCAGCAGGGCGGCGCGCAGCTCCTCGCCCTCGCGGACCCTCGCCAGCGCCGCGTCGAGCAGCAGGATGGCGTTCTTGGTCACCAGACCGACCAGCATGACCACGCCCAGGACGCTGATCACGTCGAGGGACGTGCCGGTGGCGAAGAACAGCCACACGGCCCCCACGAGGGCCAACGGCACGGTCAGCAGCAGGTAGAGCGGGTACCGGAACGAGTTGAACTGGCTGGCGATCACGAGGTAGTTGAGCAGCAGCGCCAGGGCGAAGGCGATCGGACCGTAGAAGACCAGGTCGTCGAGGAGGTTCAGGAGGCCCTCCGTCTGCTCGCGCACCTGGTCGTCGATCACGCCGGCCGCCATGAGCAGCTCGCGGGCGCGCTGCTCGACGACCGAGAGGCTCTGCCCGGGCTCGAGGTCGGCAGTGACCTGCGCGCTGAACTCCTGCTGGAGGCGGCCGATCGTCCCGGGCGCCTGGCGCGTCTCGAAGCGGCCGAGCGCGCCCAGGGGCAGCTCGGCGCGCAGCGCCGGCGCGTACACCGGAAGGCTCAGCAGCTGCTGCTCGTTCGCCGTAGCGCGCGGGTCCGTCGAGACGACGATGGGCAGGTCGACCCCGGAGGCGCGGAAGCGCCCCGACTCGGCAGGCACGTTGTAGGCGCGCAGCGCCGAGTAGACCTCGGCGACCGTCAGGCCGGTGCCGTCGAGGTTGGGAGGGTCGATGACCAGCACCCGCTCGGTGGTCGATTCCGCCAGGTCGCTCTCGACGTTGAGCAGGCCGGGCATGCCAGAGAGCGTCGCCTCCGCCAGCGCCGCCCGCTCGCGGAGCAGGTCGAAGTCGCTGGACGTCAGCGCGATCGCGAGACCGCTGGACGTGCCGGCCACGAAGGAGTCGGCTGCGTTGCCGACGTTGACCTCGGCACCGGGGAAGGCCGCTACCAGGGCGGACAGCTCCTCTCGCAGGGCGAGCCCGAACTCGTCGGTCGAGAGGTCGCGGCCGTGCCTGTCGACCAGCTCGACGATGAAGCTCGCGCTGTTGGAGTTCGCCTGTCCGAGGAGCGAGCCCGAGCCCACCTGCACCTGCACCACCTCGGTAGCGGGCTGCCTGCGCAGGTGCTCCTCCACCGCCGTCGCGACCTGGTTCGTCCGCTCGAGGCTCGTCCCGGCCGGCAGGCTCACGCTGGCGACGAGCTGCCCGGAGTCCATGCGGGGCACGAAGTTGAAGCCGATGAGGGGGAACACCGCGAACAGGCTGGCGAACATGAGCGCCGCGGCGCCGAGCACCAGCCAGGAGCGCCTCAGTAGGACGTCGAGCGACGCGACGTAGCGGTCGCGCACCCAGTCCGTGACCGCGTCGCCCGCGACGTAGAGGCTGCGAGCGATCGCGCCCAGGAAGTTGAGCACGACGCGGCCTACGTAGCGCAGGACGAAGGCGACGAGCGGCGCGAGCAGAACGAGCAGCGCGTACGCGGGAGCGAGGTAGACCCACAGCAGGACTGCCGAGACCGCGACGAGGAGCCAGGCCAAGGGGCTGCGCGCGCTCCGCGCCAGCCACCTCGCGTCTGCCCCGGCTCGGCGGGTGCTGGCGGCCAGGTCGCTCCAGGTGGGTGGCAGTGGGTCCGGCGACAGGGCGAGGCGGACGGTCAGGAAGAACATCGCCTCGAGGTAGGAGAAGACGATGGCGGCGGCCAGCGTGATCCCGAACTGGGAGAAGAACTCGCCGATGATGCCGGGCAGGAACGAGATGGGCAGGAACACGGCGAGGAGCGACAGCGTGGCCGCCATCACCGCCGTGGACACGGCTCCGGCCCCCTGGAGGACGGCCTCCTTGAGCGGGAGGCCCTGCTCGCGGTACCTGTCGATGCTCTCGGCGACGACGATCGCGTCGTCGACGACCAGGCCGATGGCGACGGTGATCGCGAGGAGCGTGACGATGTTGAAGGTGAAGCCGAGCAGCGCGAACACGACCAGGGTCCCGGCCACGGAGACCGGGATCGCGAGCACGACTGCGAAGACCGTCCCCAGCCTCCCCACGAACACCAGCACGATGAGCGACACCGCCAGGGCGGCGATCGCCATCTCGATGAGGGTGTCGTTGACCGTGTGCTCCACGAACACAGTCGTGTCGCCGACGATCGTCGTGGCGTAGCCAGCCGGCAGCGCCATGTCCGCGAGGGCCTGTCGGACCCCGCGCGCGGTGTTGACCGAGTTGCTGCCGGAGACCTTGCGCACCTCGAGCAGTACCGCGGGCTCGCCGTCGATGCGGGTGAAGGAGGCCACCTCCGAGCTGCCGTCGCGCACGACGGCCACGTCGGCGACCCGTATGCCGCGGCTCGGGTCCACGCGGATGTCTTGCACCTGAGCGAGGGTGCCCGGGGTCGAGCGACCGGCGACCAGGACCCGCTGGTCCCCTAGCGTCACGTTGCCGGCGGGCACGTCGACGGCGGCCGCCGAGATGGCGCCCGCCACGGCCTGCGGGGACAGCCCGTAGGAGCTGAGCCGAGCCGGATCGAGGATGACCTGGACCTGCCGGTCGGCCGGGCCGATGACGCTGACGTCGGCGACGCCGTCGACCCGCAGGAGCGCGGGCCGCAGGTCGTCCTCGGCGTAGGCCTGGACGTCGGCGAGGCCGAGCCCGGGAGCCGTGATCGCGACATTGAGGATCGGCTCGTCGTTGGGGTCGAACTTCTGGACGGCGGGGCGCGAGGCGCTCTCGGGGAGCTGGCCGACGATCGCGCCGACGCGCTGGCTCACGTCGATGGCCGCCTGGTCCACGTCGACGTCGGCCGAGAACTGCGCGATCACGAAGCTGACGTTCTCCATGGCGACGCTCGACACCGAGGTGACGCCCGGCAGCGTGGTGAGGGCGCCTTCGATGCGCTCCCCCACCTGCCGGCTGACCTCCTCGGGCCCAGCGCCAGGGTAGGTGGTGCTGACGGCGACGACCGGCACCTCGATCGGCGGCATGAGGTCGACGCCGATGTTCAGGAGCGTGATGACGCCGAAGAGCATCAGCGCTCCGAACACGCTGATCGACAGGACGTAGTTCTCGACGAAGAACCGGATGAGCCTGATCACTGCGAGGCGGCTCCTCCGAGCACCGTCACGAGGCTGCCGGCCAGCAGGTCGGCGGGCAGCGGGTCGATCACGAGGGCGCCCTCCTCGACGCCCTCCACGACCGCCGTGCCGTCGCCCTCGGTCAGGACGGTGACTGGCCGCTCGACGGCGACGCCGTCCACGACGACGAAGACGAGCGCGCGGCCGGCTGCGTAGCGCACGGCGCTCGCCGGCACGACGACGCCCTCCGCCAGCGGCACCTCGTAGGGCATCGTGGTGACGGTGCCGTTGGGGATGCGGGTCTGAGAAGGGTAGATGACGGCGGTCATGTCGACGAGCCGCGCCTGGCCAGGTAATGCGCTGGTGCCCGACACCTGAGCCGCGTAGTGGAGCCCGCCGTAAGGCACGTGGACGAGGCCGGCGGCGACGAGCGCCTGGGCGTCCTGCGGCGGCACGCTGAAGCGGGCGAGCTGGCGCTGGTCGTCGACGAGGCGGAAGGCAGGCGAGCCGGCGCCGATGAACTCGCCCTCCTCGAACATCACCTGGGCGACGGTGCCGGCGAACGGCGCCCTCACCTGCGCGTCGGCGAGGGCCGACCGCGCCTGGGCCAGCTGGTTCTCGGCCTGCCGGACCTGCAGGCGGCGCAGCTCGAGCTCCTCGGTGTCGACGCGCTGGCTGCGCGCCACGGCGTCGCGCGCCTGCTGGGCCGCGCTCAGCGCCTGTGCGTGCTGGGCCTCGAGCCCGGCGAGCTCGGCCCGCGCGATCGCCCCCAGCCCGAACAGCTGGCGCCCTTCCTCGAGCTGGCGGCCGGTCAGCTCCAGGTTCGCCTCGGCCGCTGCGAGAGCCGCGGAGGCCTGAGAGACCCCTTCGACGGAGGCCAGCGCGGCGGCTGCGAGGGTGACCCGGGCGGTCTCCAGCGCGATGCTGGCGTTGTCGACCTGTAGGCGGAGGTTGGCGTCGTCGATCAGCAGGACGACCTGGCCCTCGGTCACCGAGCCGCCGTCGCGCACGAGGACCTGCGCCACCTGGCCACTGACGCCTGCCGCCACCATGGCGTCCCGCGCCGGCTCGATGGTCACCGACGTCGTGCGGGTGGCGCTGACGGCGCCCCTCTCGGCCGTGGTGGCGCTGACCTGGCGGGGGAGGGCCTCCTGTGACTGGGCTGCAGAGGCGAGGGCGGCCAGCGTGAGCGCGGCCGCGACCGCGCGAAGCCGAGAGGGGCGCCGGCGAGCCGCGGCGCTGGCGACCTCCGTGCTCACCGGGTCTCCTGCGGAGCGCCGGGCAGCTCGAGCTCGTGCATCGTCGCGGACTGGAGCCTCAGCAGCGCCAGCAGGTGCTCGTGCCGGGCGACCTGCAGCTCCAGCTGTCGCTGCCGGGCCTCGAGCGCGGCCTGGTCGAGCTGGAGGCGGGAGATGAGGCCGCCGGCGAGCCGCAGCTCCTGCACGGCCAGGCGCTCGTCCGCGACCGCGGCCCTCTCGGTCGCCACGTCGAGCCGGTCGGCGCTGGTGACGACCTGCAGGTAGGCGTTGCGGGCCTGCAGCTCGAAGCCCCTGCGCGCCTCGCCGACCAGCTCCTCCGCGGTCGAGAGCTGCGTCTTGGCGCTGTCGATCTGCGCCTGCGGGGCGTAGGCGGGGTCGAGCAGCTCGACCGCCGCCCGAGCGAGCTCCACGCCCTGGCCGGCCTGGACGAGCGTCGGGTGGGCGCTCAGGCCGGCGATCACGGTGTCGAGGTCGGGCAGCGCGGTCAGGAGGTTCTCCGGCACCGGCTCGAGCTCGGCGGGGTCGACCTCCTGCCCGATCATGCCCTCGAGGTTGGAGCGCGCGACACCGAGGCCGCTTAGGGCGGCTTCCAGCCCCTGGCGTGCCTCGTCGACGGCGATCTCGGCGTCGCGGACCTCCAGGCTCGTCGCCCCGCCGTTGGCGAAGCGGATCCGCGCGATCTCCAGCGCCGTCTCGCCGAGCTCGAGCCCGGCGCGGGCCAGCTCGGCCTGCGCGCGCGCCTGGAGAACGCCCGTGTAGGCCTCGGCGATCTGCTGCATGCCCGCGAGGACCGCGTGGCGGTGCTGCACCTCCAGGAGCCGGACGCTCTGCTCGGCTTGCAGCTTGTCCATGCGCAGCGCCAGCGGGTCGGACTCGACGCGCAGGAGCCCGCTGCGGGCGTTGATCAGCTCGAGCCGGGTGGTGATCGCGTCCGGCCTCGCCGGGGCGCTACGCCAGGCTTCCTGCAGGTCGAGAGCGCTGGCGTGCGCAGCGGTCACGAGGGCGATGGTGAGCAGCAGTCGTCTCATCTTGCGTGGTCCTCCGGTGATGGGGAGAGGGGAACGGCGGCGAATACGTAGAGGTCGAGCCTGGACCGCAGGGCGCCGAGGCTGGCGGAGCGCAGCTCCACCTGCGCGCGCGTGAGCGCGAGGGCGTCGCTCTGCAGCTCGAGGGGGGCGGTCAGGCCGGCCTGCAGGCGCGCCTCCGTCTCGGCGAGGCGCACGGCGGCGTCCTGATGCCGGGCCCGCGCGAGCGCCAGCGAGCGCTCGGCCTGGTCGACCGCGACCGCCAGCGCCCTGGCCCGCACTTCCGTGCCCTGGAGGGTGGCCTCGAGGCCGAGGCGCGCCGCCTCGAGCTGGGCCTCGGCCGCGTCGAGGGCCGCGAACGACTCCGGCGCGATCGACCACGCGACCCCAACCGTGAAGGCGCCGCGGATCTCGGTCTGTGGGAACGAGCGCCCCACCGCCTCGTGGCTGAAGCCGACGCTCGGCTGCAGTGTCCGCGATTCGAGAGAGAGCGAGAGGGTGTCGTGCTCGCCGAGGTTGAAGCTGTAGCTGGCCTGCGCCACGGGCAGCAGCGCGCGCTGGGCTCCTCGCGGCGCGAGCTCGGCGAGGCGGGCCTGCAGGCCCGCGCGCAGCGCGTCCACGGGCTCGCCCGGAGGAGGAGGGAGGGCGGCCAGCAGGACGTCGATGTCGGGCAGGTCGCGCGGCGCCGGCGAGCCGACGAGCAGGGACAGCAAGCCCAGCTCCGCGAGCTCGAGGTTCTCGCGGGCGTCGAGGACCAGGCCCTCGGCCTCCGCCACACCGCGCTCGGCCTCCCTGACGTCGCGCTGGCTGGCGGCGCCGCGCTGAGCGCGCAGCGCGGTGGCCGCCAGGGCTTCTCGCGCCAGCTCGGCACCCTGCAGGGCGACCTCCAGGCCGTCGCGCGCGAGCTCGGCCTCGTAGGCGGCCGTCAGCGCACGCACCTGCATGCCGACGAGGGCCTCGCGCAGGTCGAGCTCGGCCTGGGCCACCGCCACCTCGCGCTGGTCCACGAGGTCTCTGATGTCGCCGAAGGCGAACGGGCGGAAGGAGAGGCCGGCGCTGACGTTGAGGAGGGTCCTCTCGAGCGGCTGGACCCCTGGCAGCACCGGGTTGACGTCGATCTCGTCGACGTCCAGCAAGGTCAGCGACGAGTTGACGTCGAAGTGGACCGGGCTGCGCGCCGCCCTCAGCTGGGCCTTGGCAGCCTCCAGCGCGGCCGCGGCCGCCCGGACGGCGGGGTGCTGGTCCGCGCTCGCCAGCAGCCCGGCGAGCTGTCCGGGTGCAACGCCGGGAGCACCGACTTGCGCGGAGGCCAGCGGGGCCAGCAGCAGGCAGACCGCGGCGGCAAGCGCCCTCACGCCGGCTCCGTGACCCTACGGAGGAGGTCGCGCAGCGTCTGGGCCTCCGCGTCGGTCAGGGCGCCGAGGTTGCCCGCGTTGAGCCCGTGCCACACGTCGGTCGCCTTCTCCAGGACCTCGCGGCCCTCGTCGGTCAGCTCGAGACGCACCCGTCGCCGATCGTCGGGGTCGAGGCTGCGGGTGATGATCCTGCGCTCCTCGAGCTCGGTGAGCAGGTGCGAGACGGCGGGCGGCGCGAGCTCGAGAGACTCGGCGATGGCGCTGGGGTGCCTCAGGCCGTCGCGCTCGATCAGTCCGAGGACCATGGCGCGCGGCAGCGTCAAACCCAGCGGCGCGAAGCGCTGGGCGGCGAGCTGGCGGTAGCGCCATACGAAGTGGAAGAGCGCCTCGTTGATCTCCTGGACCAGGCGAGCGCGCTCCGGGGTGAGGTCGGGACCTGGCATACCCATCATGATGACTCCAAACCCTGCAGAGTTTACAACTATTCCTCATCGCAAGGGTTCGCAGGATGCAAGCAACTGCGAAGCGGGGGTCCGCGCTGACTTTTCACATCTCGCCGCTAACACCGGGGCCGGCACCGAGGCGCATACTGCCACCCGTGAAGGTGGCTACCTCCTCAGAGGGGCTGCCGC